>JAFIEL010000033.1 GCA_020832585.1 Natronohydrobacter sp.
CCTCGGGGCGCAGGCCGACACGCTGCGCAAGCGGGCCGGTTTCCAGTTCCTCAAGAATACGCGCAGCGCCCGGAAATCCGCCCGCTCGTGCGCCCCCTGCGCGGCGGACCTTCTGGATCGCCCAGGTCAGACCCGCCATGACCGGGGTGATCTGTTCGTCAATGTCATGACCATACAGGCACAAGCCCGCTTCCAGCCGCAAACTGTCGCGCGCCCCAAGCCCGATGGGTGCAACCGCCTCATGCGCGAGCAGCGCGCGGGCAAAATCGACCGCACGCGCTTCTGGCACCGAAACCTCGAATCCGTCCTCGCCCGTATAGCCCGAACGCGCAATCCAGAGCGCGCCAAAGAGCGTGTCCACAGCAAGCACATCCATGAAGCGCATCTCGCGCACCTGCGGCACAAGACCCGCCAGCACTGCTTCCGCCTGCGGCCCCTGAAGCGCCAGAAGCGCGCGGTCCGCGACCGGCACCACTTCGGCCAGATCGGCCAGATGCGCCTGCATATGGGCGATATCGGCCGCCTTGCAGGCCGCATTTACCACGACAAGGATATGATCGCCGCGATTTGCAAACATCAGATCATCAAGGATGCCGCCCTTGTCATTGGTGAACAGCCCGTAACGCTGCCGCCCCACGGCCAGCCCCTGCACCGCAACCGGCATCAAGGCTTCCAGCCCCAGTTCCAGCGCGGCCATGCTTGATTTCGGGCGCAGAATCACCTGTCCCATATGGCTGACATCGAACAATCCCGCCGCTGCACGCGTGTGCAGATGCTCCTTCATCACGCCCATCGGGTATTGCACAGGCATCTCATAGCCTGCAAAGGGCACGAGTTTTGCGCCCAGCTCCACATGCAGCGGATGCAGGATCGTGCGCTTCAAATCAGGGTCAGACATCGGTCAGCCTCTGTCAGGGTCGGGCCACAGCCCAAGGGGTTCATGTCAAATGCGGAGAAAACCCCGCAAATCATGCCCCCTCTGTCCCTTGCGCCTGAGATCGCTATCCCTTCGGCGGACGCTGTCGCGCCTCTCTCCAGAGTCTGTCAGCAGGACCGGTCCTTTTGCCTGAGAGTTTACCGGGGCGGTTGCTCCTTCGGCCCTGACGCATGCGCCAGTGTCTCCCGTATCCTGTTGTGTGCAGTGCTAGCGGAAAAGCCCGGCGACTGGCAAGCCCTAATCACGCTTCTTGCAGAGTCACGCCACGGCTTCCATTTCCGCAATGATCCCGTTCACGATCTCGGCCAGAAGCCCCTCATCTTCACATTCCGCCATCACGCGCACCAGTGGTTCCGTGCCGGATTTGCGGATCAACAGCCGCCCCCGCCCGTCAAGCCGCGCTTTCGCATCCTCGATCACCGCCTGCACGTCGGTTTTCGACAGCAGATCCACCCCCGGCGCGTAGCGCAGGTTCTTCAGCATCTGTGGCACCGGCTCGAAGGAGCGCGCCAGCATCGAGGCGGGTTTTCCCGTCTCGATCATCGCGGCCAGAAATTGCAGTGCCGCAAGCATTCCGTCGCCCGTGGTCGCGTAATCGGTCATCACGATGTGACCCGACTGCTCGCCACCCAGGTTCCAGCCCCCCTGCCGCATGCGTTCGACCACATAGCGGTCGCCGACCGCGGTGCGCTCCATGCGCATCCCGTTGTCGTGCAGATAGCGCTCCAGCCCCAGATTGGACATGACCGTGGCCACCAGAACCCCCTCGCGCAGCATCTGCGCTTCGGAAAAGCGGCGCGCGAACAGCGCCATGATCTGATCGCCATCCGCGATCTGGCCGCGTTCGTCGATCAGGATCACCCGATCTGCGTCCCCATCCAGCGAGATCCCCAGATCCGCGCCGGTTTCCAGCACCTTGGCCGCACAGGTGCGCGGATAGGTCGAGCCGCAATCAAGATTGATATTCGTCCCGTTCGGGCTGGCCCCGATCGACACAACATCCGCGCCCAGTTCCCACAGCAATTGCGGCGCGACCCGATGCGCCGCGCCGTTCGCGCAATCGAGCACGATCTTCAAACCGCCAAGCTGCGTGCCGCGTGCCAAGGTCGTCTTGGCATATTCCACATAGCGCCCGCCTGCGGCCTCGATGCGCTTGGCACGACCGATATTGGCGGGTTGTGCCGGGGTGATCTCGCTCTCGACGATCGCCTCGATGGCGGCTTCATCTGCATCCGACAGCTTGAAGCCGTCGGGGCCGAAGAACTTGATCCCGTTATCCTGATGCGCATTGTGACTTGCGGAAATCATGATCCCCAGATCGGCCCGCATCGAGCGCGTGAGAAAGCCCACCGCAGGCGTCGGCACAGGCCCCAGCAACAGCACATTCATGCCGGTCGAGGTCAGCCCGGCGGTCAAGGCGTTTTCGAACATATAACCCGACAGGCGGGTGTCCTTGCCGATGACGACGCGGTGCTCGTTCGAGCCGTTGCGCCGAAAATGGCGACCCGCCGCCGCGCCAAGGCGCAGGGCCATTTCTGCAGTCATCGGGTGGGTATTCGCGGTCCCGCGCACCCCGTCCGTGCCGAAAAGCTTGCGTGTCATGCCTGCGACCCCTCGTCTGTTCTGTTATTGAGCGCCTGCCAGAGAGCAAGCGCCTGTCGTGTTTCAGCCACATCATGCACGCGCAGAATCTGCGCCCCCTGAGCGGCACCATGCAATGCCACGGCCAGTGACCCGGCCATGCGCGCACCTGCCTCTTCAACGCCACTGACTGTGCCGATGAAACGCTTGCGCGACGCGCCAAGCAGGATAACACAGCCCAGATCATGCAGCATCCCCAGCCGCTGGATCAGGGCGAGATTATGCTCAAGCGTCTTGCCGAAGCCGATGCCCGGATCAAGGATCACCCGGTCCGGGGCAATCCCGGCGGCAGATGCGCGCAGCTTCGCCGCTGCCAGCCAATCGTAAACATCGAGAGTCACATCAGAATATTGCGGATTGAGCTGCATCGTCTGCGGTGTGCCTTGCGCATGCATCAGGCAAAGCGGCACGCCCGCCTCCGCCACGACACGGCCCATGTCACGATCCCATGTCAGGGCTGAAACATCGTTCACGAAATCAGCCCCGGCCTCGATCGCGGCAGCCGCCACAGCGGCCTTGCGCGTGTCAATCGAGATCGGCACGCGCAGCCCGTCGGCACGCAAGGACCGAATCAGTGGCGCGGTGCGGGCGATCTCTTCGTCGATGGGCACTTCAACTGCTCCGGGGCGTGTCGACTCGCCGCCGATATCGAGAATATCCGCGCCTTCAGCCACCAGTTGCGCGGCATGGCGGCGCGCGGTGTCAAACCCCGCGAACCTGCCGCCATCCGAGAAACTGTCCGGTGTCACATTCAGGATGCCCATGATCCGGGGCCGGGTCCAGTCCAGACTGCAAAGAGGCGCGGGCGGCAGGGCCAGCGCCCGATCCCGCGCCGGGTCGAACGGGCGCAGCGCGCGCGCCCCGTCGCGGGTGATCTCTTCCACGGCCCTGATGCGCAGGGCATCTTGCCCGCGCAGGGGCAGCAGATCAGGCGTGGCAAGTGCGGCAGATACGAGATGTGGCAGGCAGTATGTCATGCCCGCTTCCATGCCGAAAGCGGGCGAAGTGCGCAAGTCTCAGCGTGACAGCCAGCTTTGGGGCACATGGCTGCCGGGGGGCACGGACAGCCCTTCAGGAAGACGCAATTCGCGCGCGGCAACATGCTCGGCCAGCCACAGCGCCAGAGCCAGACCATCGCGGGCAGAGGCGTTCGGGCTGTCCGTGGAATCGAGGATGAGCTTCGAGGGGGCCCAGACGATCATCTGCCCCTGTTTCATCGCCCAGTCGATTTCCGTGCGACTGGCGACAACGACGCAACGCGCATCCAGCGCAGCCAGACGCCAGGCATTCTGTTCGATGGCCAGCAGATCGATACGGCGCTGCGTGGCACGATGGCCAGTTTTGGCCACCGGTTCGGACGGCATCCCGACACAGAGGATCACCGGCACGCCCTCGGACTGAAACGCATCAAGCCGCGCAGACAGATCGGGGGCCTCGATCATCGCATTGTCGAGATAGATCACCAGCGGATGCACCGCCTGTTCCTCGCCGCTCTCATCGACCGCGCGCAGGGGCTGGGCCGCGCGGTTGCGCACGATTTCAACGCCCAATGCACCGGGACCGCGGTCCAGCTTCTCGATCCGCACGAAAGCGCGCATCGCCTGCGGTTCATGCAACACCCGTTCGGCCACACGCTCGGCCAGCGTTTCCAGCAGGTTCAACCGCTCGGCGGACAGTTCGGCTGCAATCGCCTCGGTGATCCGGTCATAGGACAGGATGCGGTCCACGTCATCTTCCAGCGGGGCCGGGTGCGGGCGCACTTCCACCACCACATTGAAGCGCAAGCGCTGGCGCACGCCACGTTCCGCCTGAAAGGCCCCTATTTCCACATCCACCACATGATCGCGCAGGCTGATCCTGTCGCGCGGGCTGGCATCGGCCGAAGCCTCGGCACGGGCTTCAGGATGGGCAAAGGCCAGACGGATATCGGAAGTCATGCGCGGGCCTTTCCTGTCTTCTGCCTCTGCGGCGTTGCTTTTACGCCCTTGGGGGGCGGTCGCAAGTCACGATTGCGCCCGCATGCCGCCGAGTTGCGACATGCAGGAGTATACCTTGACGGAAAGACAGGACCGTGACGCGATCAGCCGCGAAAAAACAGATGCGCGCCGATCTGCGAGGTCTGAGTGAAGCGCCGCGACCAGGACGGGCTGACGGCTGTGGTGTGGAAATAGAGCGCCCCTTCGGTCAGACGGCTATGCGCGCCTTCCGACATCAGCATCGCGATCCGGCGCGCCTTGGACGCCGCCTTGCGGTTGGGCATCGCCTCGGAGCGACCATCACAGGCGAAACTGAACTGACAACCGCCGCCCTGGCCGCGCGCGCCCTGATAGACCACACCGCAGATAGAGTTGGGAAACTTGCGTGACGCGGCACGGTTCAGGATGACCTCGGCCACGGCAAACTGACCCTTGATACTCTCGCCACGCGCTTCGTGATAGATGGCGGTGGCAAGGCAGGCCTCCTGTTCGGTCAGATCGCGCAAGGGCACTGAGCGCAACCAACTGCGCGTATACTGGACAGTGCGCCGATTGAAACCGGCAGGGCGCGTTTGTGGCCGCAACGAGGCGATTGGCGCGTGACTTGGCGTCACTGCGACAGGCGCGACCATGACACCCTGTGTCGAGATCCGCATTTCAGACGGCGCATCATCATCGTTGCTGGCGCGCGTTGGTCGCGCCAGTGGGATGGGTGAACTCAAGAGCGGGGTTCGCGCTGTCCGTTCGGGTGACATATCCGCCGTAATCTGTGCGGGCGGCACGATACTGTCATCCCTTTCGGGCGTGTGCAGGATGATGCCGAATGTCGTGGCTGCCGGACCGGGCTTTTCCTGTGTCAACGCAGCAAGCCGTGAGTCGTCGCTGGCGGGCAGATCGATCATCATGGTGTTGCGATAGGCCGGGTTCGAGCCTTGCAGCGACGCCATCACCAATTTGGCGCGCGCTTCGGAATGTAGCGTTGCATCTTCAACCCGCGAGCCGACGCTGGGCAAGGCCACGAGGACGGCCATTGTGCAGATGGTCGAGAAGGTCAGGCTTCTGCGGGGCCTGCTTGCGATCCGCCGAAGCGTCTGTGTCTGACGGGTCACGACCCGTTTCACCCGCGCAGGCGTCGCTGCGGCCAGTTCCTGAAAACGAACAATCATGCATTACACGATCACGCGATGCGCGACCATTTCCCAAGGTTTCGGTCAGTCTCAGCGGCAGACGCATAGCCGAAAATGACCAAAAGGTCCAGAAATCCGCGCATTTGCTGATTTTTCGTTCAGGCAAGTCGGTTTTGAAGGCGGTAAAATTGTTGTGAAACCAAAAACTTCAGCGGTGATCCTCGATGGCAAGCTGTGCCGCCGCCAGACGTGCAACCGGCACCCGGAAAGGCGAGCAGGACACATAATCGAAGCCCAGCGCCCGGCAAAAACGAATCGATTCCGGGTTGCCGCCGTGTTCGCCACAGATCGACAATGTCAAATCACTTCGAGCCCGTCGCCCGCGTGCCGCCCCCAGTTCCAGCAACTCGCCCACCCCGTCGAGATCGAGCACATGAAACGGGTCTTCGGGGAAAACGCCCTGCTGTACATAATCCGACATGAAGCGCCCTGCATCATCACGCGACAGGCCGTAAGTCATCTGCGTCAGGTCATTCGTGCCGAAAGACAGGAATGACGCATGCAGCGCAATATCCCCGGCCCGGAGTGCCGCGCGCGGTGTCTCGACCATCACGCCGATACGGTAGCTGAAATCAATCCCCTGTTTCGAGCGCACCATGGCCGCGACCGCGTCAATGCGCGATTTGATCAGTTCGACCTCGCGCATGGCCGAAACCAGCGGGATCATGACTTCCGGCACAACGGGTGTTGCCAGATGCGCCAGTTCGGCCGTGGCCTCGAAGATCGCGCGCGCCTGCATCTCGTAGATCTCGGGGATCGTGACCCCAAGCCGGACGCCGCGCATCCCCAGCATGGGGTTGAACTCTGACAGCGCCTCGGCGCGGCGGGTGATTTCCGAGAGCGGCTTGTTCAGCGCATCCGCGAGAAAGCGCAGCCCTTCCTTGGAATGGGGCAGGAATTCGTGCAGGGGCGGATCGAACAGCCGGATGCAGACCGGCTGGCCCTGCATGATCTCGAACAACTCGCGGAAATCGGCGCGCTGCATGGGCAGCAGGCGGTCGAGCGCATCCGAGCGGTCCTCGGGCGTGTCGGCGAAAATCATCTCGCGCATGAGCGTCAGGCGGTCATCCTCGAAGAACATATGCTCGGTGCGGCACAGACCGATGCCTTGCGCCTTGAACTCCCGCGCAAGCCGCGCATCGGCAGGCGTATCGGCATTGGCACGAATGCCGATATCGCAGCGCGCATCAGCCCAGTCGAGAAGCGTGGTGAAACGGTCGTCCAGCGACGGTTCGAGCAGCGCCACCTCGCCAATCAGCACGACCCCGTTGGTGCCGTCCACGGTCAGCATGTCGCCTTCCTGCAGCAGATGGTTGCCCGCGCGCAATGTCTTGCGGCGCTCGTCGATATCCATGCGCGATGCCCCTACGACACAGGGAACACCAAGCCCGCGCCCGATCACGGCGGCATGACTGGTCATGCCACCGCGTTCGGTCAGCACGGCCTGGGCGGAATGCATGCCGCGGATGTCTTCGGGCGTCGTCTCGCGGCGCACAAGGATGCAGGGTTCGTCGCGCGCAGCGCAAGCCTGCGCGGCAGTCGAGGAAAACACGATCCGTCCGATGGCAGCCCCCGGACTCGCCGCGATGCCGCGCACGAAAACTTCGGCGCTGGCCTGCGGATCGACCTGGCGGTGCAACATTTCGCTCAGCGCCTTGGGCGCAATGCGCATCAGGGCCTCGTCGCGCTCGATGACGCCATCATTGGCCAGATCGACCGCCACCCGCACCGAGGCCCGCGACGACCGCAGCACCGTCACCGCGTCCAGCACCCAGAGCTTGCCATTGTCGAGCGTGAACTCGATTTCCATTTCCTCGCGCAACCGCGCGCGCGCATGCGCACCGTGCTGCACCAGTTCGGCATAGGCGTCGGGGCAATGCTCTTCCAGCGAGGGACCGCGCGGATCGCGTGTCAGATAGAGCACATCCTGGCCATTCTGCATGGCTTCCAGCCCGTGCATGCCCTGTGTCTTGAACCGGCCCGCAACCGTGGGCGCGCCGGTTTCGGCATCGATGAAGCGGATCAGCCCGGCCCCGCTGAAACCTGTACCCATACCACCCGCCATGGCCTGCACCACCAGCCCCAGCCCTGCATCCGTGGGGGCCCCCTTGGCCTGTCGCAACAGCCGCGCCGAGGTGCCTTCCCAGGCGCGCGCCATCGAGCGCAGCACATCGGCAAGCTGCTGCGCGGGCGATTGGGGGAAGGGTTCTTCCATTTCCATCTCGTAATCGCGCAAGGCCGCCTGCAAGGCAGGCAGGCAAGGCTCGGCCACCTCGAACATATCGGGGTCAAGATGCGCCACATGCTCGGCATAGGATTGCACGAAACGCAGATAGAGCGCAGTGGCCACAGGCTCGCCATGCCGGGCACTGATCTGGGCGTGTTTGTCGTCATTCATCCCGATATTCAGGATCGCGGCAGGCCCGCCCCATTGCGGATGTTCGGCGCTCGGGCGCACGGACAGAAGCTGATCTTGCGGGAAATGCCCCAGAAGATGGCGCAGGTTCATCTGCGCACCCGTCGCGATTTCACGCACCACCCCGAACGACAGGGCGATGGTTTGCGGCACCGGCATGTCCAGCCGCACCAACCGTTGCAGGCATTTCGCACGCCAGCCATGGGTCTCGCGCTTGATCGGCGCGGACCCCGTGATCTGGGCATAATCGGTAAGCGTAAGATATTTGGGCATGGACAAGCGACCTTGTGGCTGCAGCGCAGCATAGGCAGATAGGCCACGAACTCAAGAATTTGTTACGGGTTTTTCGCGTAGTCTGGAATTCCGGCTTGGCCGCAAGGCGATATGCAGCGCCGCTACTGGCCGAACTGTCTGCCTGATGCGCTGATCCGCGATTCAGTCGGGCCAAGGGCATTCGAGCATGCGTATTCACGCACCGGCACCCCCAGCGCGGGTTTTCACCGGGGTCTGCCGGTCCACCCCTCCAAGCTGTGATCCGATCTGTCGGGTTTCGGTGACGATCGTCCCTTGACCCAACGGCGCAATTCGGCGCAGTTTCGGGGCAGCGCCTGCCCTGCCTGTTGCGGGGGCCAAGCACCAATCGCCGAAGTTGCGACCCTGCCAGAGAGGTCACGATGACACGACAGCGTTTCACCATGACGCTTGCGCTCGCGTACTGCGTGGCAGGACCGGTCGTGGCGCAGACAACGCTGGAGACAGTGCTCGCGCGCGGTGAGTTGATCTGCGGCACGCATGAGCATCAGCCTGGCTTCGCCATACAGGATGCCAATGGCAACTGGCATGGCTTCGATGTCGGTCTGTGCCGCGCATTGGCGGCGGCCGTTCTGGGAGATCGCAACGCGGTTTCCTTTGTGAAACTGAGCGCGCAGGCATGCCTGGATGCTCTTGCCGAAGGCAAGATAGATTTGCTTGCACGCGGCAAGACATGGACCTTTCGGGACGGTGTCAGCGACGAGGTCTCATTCGTTGAGCCGGCCTATTACGGCGAGCAAAGGGTCATGGTGGCACGGACAAGCGATGCGACCTCGATGCGCGACCTTGACGGAGGCAAAATCTGCGCCGAGAAGGGCACAATGTCGGCGCAAGGCCTGTCTGATTACGCACAGATGAATGATTTGAGCTTCGAGATTGTGCCGGTTGCGAACTCGGATCATGCCAAGGCAACCTATCTGGACAAGGGATGCGATGCCTATACGGCCGATATAGCGGTGCTGGCGGCGCTGAGAGCCAGTCTGGCCGATCCCGGCGAGCATATGATCCTGCCCGAGATCACTGCGAAGCAACCGAAAGGGCCTCTCGTTCGCACAGGCGATGACACCTGGAGTGATATCGTGCGGTGGACGCTGTTTGCGCTGATCGCCGCAGAGGAACTCGGGATTACCTCGCTCAATCTGGAAGAACTGAAAACAAACAGCCCCCATCCTGAAGTCCGCCGCCTGCTGGGCGGCGAAGGCGCGTTCGGATCCATGCTGGGGCTGAGTGATGACTGGGCAGCGCGCGCCATCGCCTCTGTGGGAAATTATGGCGAGTTGTTTGCCAGCACCATCGGCGAACAAACCCCGATCGGCATGTCACGCGGGCTGAATGTTCCCTGGACACAGGGCGGATTGCTGTATGCGCCGCCCTTCCGCTGACTGTCTGACGACAGGTGCGATGATCAGGCACTCGCACAAGGCGTTACAACCACCTTTACGCGGCAAATCCCCCATAAGGATTTCAGTAGATATAACGTATCTGATCGCTCCAGAAGCGTTCCATCCGCTTGAGGGCGCGCGCGACGGCGTCGAGTGTGGCAAATTCGATCACCCCGTCTTCATGCATCGAGAGGGCATGGCGCGCAAAGAGTTCGTGAATACGGTCGCGCACGATCCTGCCTTCTTCCGTCAGGCGGACACGCACCGCGCGGCGGTCAACCGCACAGCGTTCGTGATGCATATAGCCCAGCTCCACCAGTTTCTTCAGGTTGTAGGAAACATTCGACCCCTGGTAATACCCGCGTGATTTCAACTCGCCCGCCGTGACCTCATGATCGGCGATGTTGAACAGCAGCAAAGCCTGCACAGGGTTGATGTCGACAATGCCCAGACGCTCGAATTCATCCTTGATCACATCCAGCAGCAGACGGTGCAGCCGTTCGAGCAATGCAAGATTTTCGAGATACCGCCCGAGAAACTCCCCTCTCAGCGGCAGGCCCATTTTGTGCTGAACTGTCACTGACTGCTCCATTCCTGCGAAAACTCTGGCGAGAATGACGCGCAATGACGAAAATCAGGTTAATTCGAAAGGGTTTTCTAAACCCTGCGCAGACCTGCCGCATCCGCAATCCGGGATATCATCGGCGCGAGCGCTTGTGGACACCCAACAGCGCCTGTCACCCAGAGGTAGAGATCCTGATCATTCTCGTCGAGAAGTGCCTCATAGGCATCCAGAAGCTCGGGCGCGAATCCGTCAAGTTCGGCATCAGCATAGGGGCCAAGGATCAAATCCATCTCCTTCATGCCCCGCCGCCAGGATCGCATCCGCAGTTTCTTCAGCCGCGCCTCTTGCGCCGACATTTCCATGCTCAGAACGCCTCTTTCAGGATCATGCGCAAACGCTTCTCTGCCATTCCCATGCGCGTTGCAAGACTGGTCATCTGCTGGCGCATCTGCTGAATGTCGCGCAAGACAGCCTTGGCGTCCGCTTCCATTTCCTCGACACTGGCAGGCTCGGACACCCCGTCGCCTTCGCCGGTCAGAAGCCAGCGGATCGAGACATTCAGAAGCCCCGCCACCATCTGCAACTTGTTGGCACGCGGCTCGGACGTGTCGTTTTCCCACGCCTCTATGGTTTTCAGCTTCACACCCAGACGTCGGGCAAGCTCCGGGGCACCAAGCCCCTGCGCTTCGCGCGCGGCTGTCAGGCGGTCACCGAATGTGGCATATTCCCCTGAATACCAGTCCTGTGCTTCTGTCGTTTCCGTCATATCTCGTCCTTCCGGGATTTGATTGTGCTTGAACGGCTCACAGGTGCACCATAAGAAAAGCGCGCCCGAGATACAAACTGGAGTTCTCCCTCATGGCCTTTCTTTCCGACACCCTGTCCCGCGTCAAACCGTCGCCAACGATCGCGGTGACCACCAAGGCCGCAGAATTGAAAGCCGCGGGCAAGGATGTCATCGGCCTTGGTGCCGGTGAGCCCGATTTTGACACACCGCAGAACATCAAGGACGCGGCAAAAGCGGCGATTGATTCCGGGAAAACGAAATACACGGCGGTTGACGGCATTCCGGAACTGAAAAAAGCGATCTGCGCAAAGTTCAAGCGCGACAATGATCTGGACTACACCCCCGCGCAGGTTACAGTTGGCACCGGCGGCAAGCAGGTGCTGTATAACGCGCTGGTGGCCACGCTGAACCCCGGCGATGAGGTTGTGATCCCGGCCCCCTACTGGGTCAGCTACCCGGATATGGTGCTGCTGGCAGGCGGCGAGCCGGTGATTGCCGAAGCCACGGCAGAAACCGCCTACAAACTGACGCCGGAAGCGCTGGAAGCCGCCATCACGCCGAAAACCAAATGGCTGATCTTCAACTCGCCGTCGAACCCGACAGGTGCGGGCTATACCTGGGACGAGTTGAAGGCGCTGACGGATGTCCTGCTGCGCCATCCGCATGTCTGGGTGATGTCGGATGACATGTATGAGCATCTGGTCTACGACGATTTCCGCTTCTGCACCCCTGCACAGGTAGAGCCTGCGCTTTACGACCGCACCCTGACTGTGAACGGCGTGTCGAAAGCCTATGCCATGACCGGCTGGCGCATCGGCTATGCCGCCGGGCCTGTCGAGATCATCAAGGCGATGGGCAAGATCCAGTCGCAATCGACCTCGAACCCCTGCTCTGTCAGCCAATGGGCGGCGGTCGAAGCGCTGAACGGGCCGCAGGACTATATCGCGACCAATAACGCGCTGTTCCAGCGCCGCCGCGATCTGGTCGTGGGTATGCTGAACGACGCCGAAGGGGTGGAATGCCCGGTGCCGGAAGGGGCGTTCTACGTCTATCCGTCGATTGCGGGCTGTATTGGCAAGACCTCTGCCGGGGGCGCAAAGATCGTTGACGATGAAGCATTCGCGACCGCGCTCCTGGAAGAGAAAGGTGTCGCCGTCGTGTTCGGCGCAGCCTTCGGCACCTCGCCCTGCTTCCGGGTCAGCTATGCGACTTCAGACGCGGCACTGAAGGAAGCCTGCACGCGGATACAGGATTTCTGCGCTGGCCTGCGCTGAGGATCTCTCCGTCACGACAGGAAAAAGCGCGTCGCTGCCAGTCAGCGGCGCGCTTTTCGCTAGGCATCGAGGCGTATCCTTTCAGTGATTTCGACAATATATTGACATATCGAATAAACTAGATCATTTATGACAACATAACACCAATATGATGCCAAGATGACGAAAACTCCAGTTGATCGAACCGAACCCGCCGAGGCGCTCACGAACCTCATCCTGACACTCTTCCGGGTGAACAACCGCACGCTCGCCTGGGGAGACCGGCTGATGGCACCGCTGGGGTTGACGAGCGCGCGCTGGCAAGTGCTGGGCTCGATCGCCTATGCCGAACGCCCGCAGCCCGTGGCCTGGCTCGCCCGCGATCTCGGCGTGAGCCGCCAGAACGTGCAGCGCATCGTCAATGACCTGCGTCGCGACGGAATCGTGGCCTATGCGCCCAATCCCCATCACCTGCGCGCGCATCTGGTCGTGATGACCGAGACGGGCCAGCATATCTATGACGCGGCGATCCACCGCTACAATGCCGAGGTGAACGCGCTCGCGGACGGCCTGAGCGCGGCCAAGATCGAGACCGCGCACCACATCCTGCGCTGCTTGCACAGCAAACTCGAAGGAGATGACCATGCTCAAGAGTCGTCCTGACCGCTATGGCACTGTCGCGATATCCATTCACTGGCTGACGGCGCTTCTGGTGCTCTTGCTGCTGATGACCGGCTTTCAGGCTGCCGATACCAATGATTCGCTGGCCAAGGCGGCGTTATTGCGCTGGCATATCCCTGCTGCATTTTTGCTGCTGGTGCTTACACTCGCGCGCCTGGTGTGGTGGTTGCGCTTCGATGTGAAACCCCGGCCACTCGCGCAAACCTGGCAGACCGGACTGGCGCGCTTCGTGCATGGTGCCTTCTATGTCGTGCTGCTTGGCATGGTCGCCAGCGGCATTGGCATGATGGTCCTGAGCGGTGCCGGACCGATTGTCTTCGGCGGCGCGGGCAGCATGCCGGATTTCCATGAGGTGCCACCACGCGTTCCCCACGGGCTTGGCGCGCGTCTGCTTGTCGGGATGGTGCTGCTGCATGCGGGCGCGGCACTCTTTCATCAACTTGTGATGCGCGACGGCACGTTGCGCCGGATGTGGTTTCGACGCTGACGGCGCGGCCTGTCGCCATAGGGAACCGATTCCGGGGTCGCGGGTTGTCAACGCATACGGGCCTGTCCCGCATCGCAGATGAAAGGAAATCGCTATGAAACGGAAAGCTTACCTGTTTGCAGGTCTACTAGGTCTGATGGGGTCAAGCGCGCTTGCGAGCACGCTCTCTTTCTCCGAAATCGATGTCA
The DNA here is from genome assembly GCA_020832585.1 of Natronohydrobacter sp. Classification (GTDB taxonomy): domain Bacteria; phylum Pseudomonadota; class Alphaproteobacteria; order Rhodobacterales; family Rhodobacteraceae; genus Roseinatronobacter. The sequence goes on from JAFIEL010000033.1 coordinate 13,813, forward strand.
GGGCTGATCTGACCACGATCCAGGACCCGCAGGCCGCCACCTTCTGGAACACGCTTGAGGACGATCTCGAATCCGCCATCCTTGTCCTTCTCGCCGACCAGATCGCCGAGGAAGGCGCGCGGCTTGTGGTCGATATGGCCGAGTTCGGCTCCGATGAGTCGCTTCAGCCCGACGCCGTCGAGGCTTTCGAACTGTCCGGGCGTATCCATGTCATCGACCTGAACAACAACGCGAATTTCAACAGCTTCGAATTGAGCGTGCGTCTTGAGGGCCTGACCGCCACGAATGAAGATGGCAGCGAGGTCGCTGTGGCACAGATGTCGCCCGAAATGGCCTATGAGACGCTTGTGGCGGCTTTTGCCGAGAATATCGTCGAGCGGCTCGACTGAACCTCTGCGCGCCTTCGCGGCGCGCAGTCACTTGCCCCGATGGCGCCTTCGGGATGCCGGGACAGCTTTTGCAACACTCGCGGAGCCAGAATCAGATGAAATTTACCCTTGCAACAATGCTTCTCATCAGCGCCCTGACGCTCTCTGCCTGCAACACTGTCGAGGGGGCCGGGCGCGATATGACCGCTGCCGGGGTCGCGATCCAGCAAGAAGCGCGCTCCGCCCGCTGAGTGCGGGCGCTCAGCGCACCTTCAATGTGGCAAGCCCGATCAGCGCCAGCACAAGCGCGATGATCCAGAAGCGGATCACGATTTGCGGCTCTGCCCAGCCCTTCTTCTCGAAATGATGATGGATCGGGGCCATCAGGAACACCCGCTTCCCGGTGCGCTTGTAATAGAGCACCTGAATCACCACCGAGAGCGTCTCGACCACGAAAATGCCGCCGACAATGGCGAGAACGATCTCATGCTTGATCACGACCGCAATGGCCCCAAGGGCACCACCCAGCGCAAGCGAGCCGGTATCGCCCATGAACACGGCCGCAGGCGGCGCATTATACCAAAGGAACCCCAAGCCCCCACCGGCCAGAGCGGCGGTGAAGATCAACAGCTCCCCTGCCCCCGGCACATAATGCACGTCGAGATATGAGGTGAAGTCCACCCGCCCGACCGCATAGGCAATCACGCCCAGAGTGCCCGCAGCAATCATCACAGGCATGATGGCCAGCCCTTCCAGCCCATCGGTCAGGTTTACCGAATTGGCCGCGCCAAGGATCACGAAGGCCCCGAAAGGGACAAAGAACCAGCCAAGATGGATCAGAACCTCCTTGAACACGGGAACCGCAAGCTGGCCTGTCAGCGCGGGCGGGTGCAGATACATCGCCGCACCAGAGGCGCACAGCCCGATGATCGTCCCGAGTGCAATCCGCATCCGCGCCGACACGCCCTTGACATTGCCTTTCGAGACCTTGGCCAGATCATCCGCAAAACCGATCAGCCCGAACCCGACCGTGACCAGAAGCACGATCCAGACATAGGCATTGTCCAGCCGCGCCCAGAGTAATGTGGCGACAGTCAGCGCCGAGAGAATCAGCAACCCCCCCATGGTCGGCGTGCCGGTCTTGGTCAGCAGATGGCTTTCGGGACCGTCCTCTCGGATCGGCTGGCCATTGGCCTGACGGCGGCGCAGCATGTTGATCAGGGGCTTGCCGAACATGAAGCCGAAAATGAGTGCCGTAAAGAACGCCGCACCCGCCCGAAAGGTGATGTAGCGAAACAGATTGAAGCCCGGCACGACATCCGCGAACTCGGTTAACCAAAACAACATGCGTTACTTTCCCTTGATCTGGGGCTGCACGGCATCGAGATTGCGCAACCCGTCGACAATCCGCGACACAAAACTTGATTTCGACCCTTTGACCAGCACGATATCGCCCGGCGCGACCAGGTGATGCGCGATGCTCGCCAGATCATCGGCGGACTGGGCATGCCGCCCCTTTTTGCGTTGGGGCAGACATGCGTGAAGTGCGGCCATGCGTGGACCGACACAATGCACCAGATCGACCGCTTCAAGCGCCGGATCATCCGCGACGGCGGCATGCAAGGCAAACTCCTCTGGCCCGAGTTCCAGCATGTCACCAAGGATCGCAACGCGCCGCCCGGCACGGTCGGCCTGCGTGCGCCCCGGCGTCATGCGCGCAAGCATCTCCAACGCGGCCCTGAGCGAGGCGGGATTGGCGTTGAAGGCATCGTCAATCAGAGTGAACTTGTGCTCCTCGACCGGATCGAGGGTGATGATCTGGCGCAAACCGCGACCAGCGGGCGGCTGCCAGCGCCCCAGCGCAAGCGCCGCGCGCGGCAGATCAAGGCCCAGTGCTTCAGCCACGGCAAGGCAGCCCAGCGCATTCATGCCGAAATGCGCCCCCGCATCACGCAAACGCACAGCAAGCCGCATCTGCCCGATCTGCGCGCGCATCACCAGCGCCGCATCAGATTGGGTCATGTCATGCAGGCGCACTGTGTCAGAGGAGTCGCCAAAGGGCAGACAGGTCGCGCCGCTGGCTTTTGCGGCCTGCGCCAGAATCGGGCTGGTGGGCAGGTCGCAGGGGTAGATTGCATGAGCATCAGGCTCCAGCCCCTTGAAGATACTGGCTTTCTCATGCGCGATCCCCTCAATGTTCTCGAAGGCTTCAAGATGCGCAGGCGCGATGGTCGTGATCATGGCAACATGCGGGCGGGTGAGACGCGCCAAGGGCTCGATCTCGCCAGGGTGGTTCATGCCGATTTCGATGACAGCGAAATCGGCGTTCGGGTCCAGCCGCGCCAGAGTGATCGGGACGCCCCAATGGTTGTTGAAACTGGCCTCGGCGGCATGGGTGGTGCCGAAATCAGCCAGCATCTCGCGCAGCATTTCCTTGGTCGAAGTTTTGCCGACAGAGCCTGTAACGGCGACGATGCGCGCTTTCGTGCGTGCGCGGCCTGCGGCCCCGAGGGCTGTCAGCGCCTCCATCACATCGGACACGATCAGCAGTGGCGCGTCAGGGGCCACGTTTTCAGGACGATGACTGACCAGTGCCGCAGCGGCCCCTTTTTCCAGCGCCTGCGCAACGAAATCATGCCCGTCGCGTGCAGCCCTGAGTGCGATGAACAGATCACCGGGCAGCAAGCTGCGGGTATCGATGGAAATGCCGGTGGCAGACCAGTCGCAGGTGGACTGTCCGCCCGTGGCGCGCGCAGCGTCGTGAGAGGTCCAGAGGGTCATGCGCGGGCCTCCAGAGCGGCAATGGCAACAGAAGCCTGTTCCACATCATCAAAGGGATAGACCGTATCGCCGACGATCTGCCCGGTCTCATGGCCCTTGCCCGCAATCAGAAGCGCATCGCCCGGCCCCAGCGCATCAACGGCGCGCAAAATCGCTTCGGCGCGGTCAGCGACCTCGTTCGCCTCTGGGCAAGCTTTCAATATTTCAACACGGATCTGGGTCGGATCTTCGGATCTTGGGTTGTCGTCTGTCACATATACAACATCAGCATTATCTGCGGCGGCTTTTCCCATCAGCGGGCGCTTGCCCTTGTCCCGGTCGCCCCCCGCCCCGAAAACCACGATCAGGCGGCCCATGACATGCGGGCGCAGGGCCTGAAGCGCGACTTCCAGCGCGGCGGGCGTATGGGCGTAATCGACAAATACCGGCGCGCCATTGGCACGGGTGCCCGCAAGCTGCATGCGCCCGCGCACCCCTTCCAGTCGCGGCAGGCGCATGGCGATTTCGCGCATGTCCTCGCCACAAGCCAGAACCAGACCGACCGCCGCCAGCACATTCTCGGCCTGAAATCCGCCGATCAGGGGCAGGCGTTCCTGATAGACGCGGCCATCATAGGCGAAGCGCAGGGTCTGACCTGCGGCGTCATAGCGCTGGTCCAGAATCCGCAGATCGCAATCCTCGTCCCGCCCGATGGTCAGGGTGCCCTGCCCGCGATCTTCGGCAATATCGAGGATTTCCGCCCCGGCCGGATCATCCATATTGACCACCGCCACCCCGTCATCAGGCAGGACTCGCTCGAAAAGCTGCGCCTTGGCGGCGAGATAGGCGTCCATCGTCAGATGATAGTCCAGATGATCCTGACTCAGATTGGTGAAGGCCGCTGCTTTAAGCCGCACCCCGTCCAAGCGCCGCTGATCCAGACCGTGCGAGGACGCTTCCATCGCGGCATGTGTCACGCCTGCCTGCGCCATTTCGGCCAGCAGGCGGTGCAGCGTGATCTGGTCCGGCGTGGTGTGACCCAGTGGCGCGGAAAACGCGCCCTCTATGCCGGTCGTGCCGATATTGGCGGCCTCATGGCCCAGTTGTGCCCAGATTTGCCGTGTGAAACTGGCGACCGAGGTCTTGCCGTTGGTGCCCGTCACGGCGACCATAGTCGCAGGCTGCGCCCCGAACCACAGCGCCGCCGCCCCGGCGAGAGCCGCGCGCGGGTCTTCCGCGAGAACCAATGCGGCAGTGGCACCGGCCAACACATCTGACGCGATCTCGGCCCCTTCGCGGTCGGTCAGGATCGCACTTGCGCCCATCCGCAGGGCGTATTGGATGAATTCCCCCCCATGCACCCGCGAGCCCGGAAGCGCGGCAAAGAGTGTGCCCTCGCGCACCTGACGGCTGTCTATGGCAATACCGGACACAGTCACATTCGCGCCGCGCGACGGGCTGAGGCCTAGCGCCGAAAGCGGACGGGGGGGCAGATCGATCACGCGCGGGCACTCCTTGCGAGCGGGTCAGATGCTGCGCCTGTTACCCCGGAACCGCTGCCCGCTTCAATGCCCCTGTTGGAAGCGGGCATTGGCGACATCCAGAGAAACCGGGCGCAGACCCAATAGCGGCGCCACGCGCCGGGTAATTTCGGCGGAAACCGGCACAGCGGTCCAGCCCGCCGTGCGGCGCGGCTCTGGTCCGGTCGTGTCCACGGGCTCGTCCAGTGTGACCACCAGCACGAAGCGCGGCTCATGCGACGGGAAGACGCTGGCGAAGGTTGCGAGTACGGCGTCCTTCTTGTAGCCGCCGCCGCGCGGATTGGGCTTGTCGGCAGACCCGGTCTTGCCGCCCACCGGATAGCCGGGGATGCGCGCGAAAGAGGCTGTGCCTTCCTGCACGGTCTGATGCAACATCAGTTTGATCTGCTCGGAAGTGCGCTGTGAAATGATCTGCCGCCCCGGTTGCACCTGATCCTGTTTCAGCAATGTTGGTGCGACCCCGCGCCCGCCATTGACCAAAGTGGCATAGCCTGCGGCGAGTGCCAGCGGGCTGGTGGACATGCCATGCCCGTAGGAAATGGTCATCACCGACAGTTCGGACCAGCGCGCCGGCAAAAGCGGGCGGGCGCGCGCGGCCTCTGCCAGTTCCAGCGGCATCGGTTCAAGGAAACCGAAACGGTCCAGAAATTCGCGCTGCGCGGTCGCCCCGATGGGCTGCATGATCCGCGCGGTGCCGATGTTGGAGGATTTGACCATCACATCCTTGACCGACAGTTGCGGGCCGTAATTACGGAAATCGCGGATCCGGAACCGCCCGAAAGTCAGCGGGCCGCGCGTGTCGATCATGGTTTCAGGTGTCACCCGCCCCATGTCGAGCCCCTGCGCGACGGCAAAGGCTTTCATGACCGAGCCGAGTTCGTAATAGCCCTGAACCGCGCGGTTGAAGAGGGGGCTGTCAGCCGGTTCCCCCTCGGTCGGGGGCGGCGGGCGGTTGTTCGGGTCGAAATCAGGTAGCGAGACAAGGCTGATCACCTCGCCCGTATGAACATCCATCAAAACCGCCGTGGCCCCGCGTGCGTTCAGCATGCGCTTGCCGCCCTCCAGCACTTCGGTCACGGCGGCTTGCACCGTCAGATCGAGCGAGAGTTGCAGCGGTTGGTCCAACTGGGCCAGATCGCGCAACCGGTCCTCGAAATAGAGTTCGACACCGGCCACGCCGATGACTTCCGCCGCGCGCACACCCTGCTGGCCGAAACTCGCCCCGCCAAGAACATGCGCGGCCATGCGGCCATTGGGATAAAGACGCATCTCGCGCGGGCCGAACATCAGCCCCGGCTCGCCGATATCATGGACGGCCTGCATCTGCTCTGGCGACAATCGGGTGCGAATCCAGATGAAGCGGCGATTCTGGTCGGTGAACCGCGCGGCCATGCGCTCGCCGTCAATATCGGGGAAAATCCGCGCCAGTTCATGTGCCGCGTGCACCGGGTCCACCATGCGACGGGTTTCCGCATAAAGCGCATGCGTCGCAAGGTTCGTTGCCAGAACCCGTCCGTGGCGGTCCACGATATCGGCGCGCGCGCCCGAGATGTCCTCGAGCACCCCGCGCGACAATTCCAGCGGGGTCGTTGCTGCGAGAAGCCCCATGCGCGCGCCCAGCACGACGAAGGCCGACATGAACAGCAAGGCGAGGGCCAGCAAGCGGCCTTCGGCACGCAGACGCGCGCCATCGCGGGCGGCCTCGCGGCGCAGGCGCAGGTTTTCCTGTTCGATGTGATCGGGATTCTGACCTGTGGCGCGGGCTTTCAGGACACGCGCCAGCGGGCGCAGCGGCGTGCGGATCATGGCATCTGCTCCACGGGTTCGGACGGGGCGAAAAGATGTTCGACAGCGCCGTAAACTTCTATCGCATCAGATATTTCGGCGCGTGGGGCTGGCAGCGGATAGACGATCTGGCCAATCTCGCCAAAATGCGCGCCGGTGATCGGGACCAGTTTCAACTGCTCGAAATTCACATCGACCAGTTCGCGCAGCCGGTCGGGGCGGTTCAGATAGGCCCATTCGGCGCGCTGGATGCTTATTGTCTCGCTCAGAAGTGCAATCTCGCGCTCGAGCGCGCGCCGCTCGTTCATCGCCTGTTGTGTCAGATGGTTCTCACGATATGCCCATGCTGCAAGAGCAATGACGCTCAGAGCCGTGCAGAGATAGAGCAGACTTTTCATTCCACCTTACCTTTCCGTTTCCAAAGCCAGTGCCGGAAGTCCCAGAGAGTCTCGTGCCACTGCTCCGGGCGATGCGTCGGTGCGCAGCGCCATGCGCAACCGCGCCGAGCGCGCACGCGGGTTCTGCGCCAGTTCTTCCGCATCTGCCGCAACACCACTGCGCGCGATCAGGCTGAAGCGCGGGGCCTCGGACGGGGCTTCGGGGGCGTAGCGATTGGCACGCCCCCCCTGCCCTGCACGCGCGGCAAGAAAGCGCTTCACGACGCGATCTTCCATCGAATGAAAGCTGACGACAGCAAGTTTGCCACCCGGTCGCAGCGCACGCTCTGCAGCCTCCAACCCTGTCACAAGTGCATCAAATTCGGCATTCACTGCGATGCGCAGCGCCTGAAAGCTGCGCGTGGCAGGATGGCTCTGGCCGGGTTTCGGACGCGGCAGGCAGCCAGAGACGATCGCGGAAAGCTGAAGTGTCGTGTCGATGGGCGCGTCACTGCGGGCGCGAATGATGGCGCGCGCGATGCGGCGGGCCGCGCGTTCCTCGCCGTAATGAAAAAGGATGTCGGCCAGCATTTCCTCGCTGGCGTCATTGACCAGATCATGCGCAGACAGACCCGATTGCGACATGCGCATGTCAAGCGGGCCATCCTTGGCAAAGGAAAAGCCGCGTTCAGCCCGGTCCAGCTGCATCGAGGACACGCCCAGATCCAGCACCACCCCGTCGATCAATCCGCCTGCATGCTGGTCAAGCTGCGCGAAATTGCCCTGCACCAGCCGCAACCGGTCGCCATAGGCGGCAGCCCAATCGCGCGCCATCTCCAACGCCAAAGGGTCTTGATCCACCCCGATCACCTGATCCGCGCCCGCATCAAGCAGTGCGCGTGCATAGCCGCCCGCGCCCAGTGTCCCGTCAAGCCAGATACCCGAGATCGGGGCCAGATGGTGCAGGATCGGGCGAAGCAGGACGGGGATATGCGCAGATGGGGTCGCGTCCTGCATCATGTCCCCTGGGCACGCTTGGAAAACAGGATGCGCGGATCGTAATCGGCCGGACGGTCCTCGGTGAATTCGTCATCATCCGGGCCATAAACCGAGACATAAGTCTCATTCTTCCAGACCTGAAAGTGATCATTCGACCCTACGAAACGGGCTTTTTCATCTGGCACCAGCTCCAGCTTGTCGCGCAGGTTCTGGGGCAGGATGATGCGGCCATCTTCGTCGATCTGTGCCTCGATGGAATGGGCGTGATAGATGCGCTCAAGGGTCTTGCGATCCTCTGTGCCCGGCTCCATCTCGTCGATGCGCTGGTCGATTTCTTCCATCGCGTTCATGGTGAAGCAATCCAGCCGCTTCTGATATTTCAGACCGAAAACGATGATGAAATTCGGGCGCTGGCCTGCGCTCCATTCGGGATCACCTTCTTCGATCACACGGCGGAACGAAGCCGGGACCGACACGCGGCCCTTTGCATCCACCTTCTGGTGGTATGTGCTTCTGAACCTGCGTGCCACGGGCCGGCGGTCCTTTTTTCTTGTCGCGCCCGTTTGATTCGGGCAAAAATGGAAACGGCGGACCGAGCTGCTGCCACTGCTCGATCCGCCGACTGTCCCATCGCTGGGTGCCCGGTTGGCGCTCGCTCCTTGGGGGGAGGGGGATGCTGCTCGCGAGCGCGCCGGATCTCTTTTTTCAGATGAGCGAGTTGCCTGTATGAAACTCTTTGCCTCGGTGGGGTCTTGGTGCCCCTTGCTGCTCGCTTATCTTGCTACATGGAATGACATGGAACTTTATGGTCATCAAGGGAAAACATGGCACCCACCCCGACCACGGCACCGCAAAGCGCGCGGATCAGTGGCCTATATCGAGTGACTGCACTTCAGTTTGATCTAGATGTGGTGAGAACTTTTGTGGAACTGCGCGACATATCAGGCTCAATGAAGCCCGCGCAACTCAGGCCCATGCGGTGCCAGAAGATTCCACTAAAATCTTACAGACCCAGATTGCGTTGCAATTTCGCAACAAAATTGCGCAGAACTATCAGGGATTCAGCCAGAAAGATCACGGAAGGCTGCGTTACGGGCGCGAAAACGGCCCGAATCACAGCCGAGTGATTCGTCCGCGACAGGTTCGTGAACAGCACTCGCGTAGATTCCATGACATTCCATGGCACGCCGTCAGGTGCGTTCCATGAAATCCCGGAACATCATTCGACAAGTTCTATAGCAGGTCGATCAACCGCGCAGCCATGCGTTCATAGGCTTTTGCCACGGGGCTGTCGGTCGCCGCCACCGGCACGCCACCATCGCCTGCAAGGCGCACCTCGACACTCAGGGGCAATTCCCCCAGGAATGTCAGCCCTTGCTTTTCAGCCTCGATCCGGACCCCTCCTTCGCCGAAGATATGCTCTTCATGGCCACATTTGGGACAGATGAAGGTGGACATATTCTCGACCAGCCCGAGGATCGGGGTCTTGAGCGTCTGAAATGCCCGAAGCGCCTTGCGCGCATCCAGCAGTGCCACATCCTGCGGGGTCGAAACCACCACTGCCCCGCGGACATCGAATTTCGAACACAACGTCAGTTGAATATCGCCCGTGCCCGGCGGCATGTCGACGATCAGCACATCAAGCATACCCCATTCGACCTGCGTCAGCAGTTGCTGCAAGGCCCCCATCAGCATCGGGCCGCGCCAGATCACGGCTTCATCCTCTTTCAGCATCAGCCCGATCGAAATCATCGTGACACCATGCGCCTTGAGCGGAATGATGGTCTTGCCATCGGGCGAGGCCGGACGACGATCGACCCCCATCATGCGCGGCTGGCTAGGGCCATAGATATCGGCGTCCAGCAATCCCACCCGCAGCCCGTGCCGCGCCAGTGCCACTGACAGGTTGGAGGCAACGGTTGATTTGCCCACCCCGCCCTTGCCCGAGCCGACCGCGATGATATGCGTGATCCCCTTGATCGCCTGCTTGTCCGGCTGGCTGGTCGGATGACGCCCCAGTTTCAGCGACGGGGCCGGACCTTTGGGCTTGGCTGCGGGACCATGCGCCGTCAGGGCGACAGTAACACGCGTCACCCCCTCCAGCGCATTGACTGCAGCCTCTGCCTGCTGGCGAACGGCACCGAGGGCTTGCGCCGCTTCAGGCGATTCGGCTTCGATCACGAAGCGCACCGTGCTGTCTTCGACCACCAGCGCACGCACCAGATCGCGCGACACCAGCGTTCCGCCATCCGGCAGGGCCACGTGGTCGAGGGCGGCAAGGACGTGTTCTTTCGTAATGGTCATTCTGTGGTTCCCGTTGGTGACTTCGCGCGTCAAGACATGGGCAGTTTTAGAGACGGGGCAAGGCTTGCGCAATCATGCCCGCGCGATTGCCCTGCGCGATTGGCTGTGACATGGTGCGCCAACCTGCTGGAGACCGCGCATGACTGACTGCCTATTTTGCAAGATCGCAGCGGGCGATCTGCCTGCTTACAAGCTATATGAGGACGCGCATATCCTGGCCTTTCTGGATCTGCATCCGATCCGCAAGGGCCATGCGCTGGTCATCCCGAAAACGCATCATGTCTGGTTCGAGGATTTGCCCGAAGATCTGGCCATGCGCATCACCAGTTGCGCCCAGCGGATCGCGCGCGCCATGAAGCGGCTTTATGGGGTCGAACGCGTCTCGATGTTCTATACCGGTATTCATGTGCCCCATGCCCATGCGCATGTCGTTCCCATGTTCCATGTGCATGACGTGACATCCGCCGCCTATCTGCGGGATGGAAAGGATCAGTTCAGCACACCGCCGAAGTTGCCGCAATCCGAGATGGAACACATCGCGACAGACCTGCGAAACAACCTCTAGATGTGGGTTACTTTACGCGCGTATATTTTGTGCGCGATATCAAGGCACTGACCTGATTTCTTGATCTTTTGATAAGCAAACCGAAGCTTCCCTAGCGGAAACTTGCACTTAGCGCATAGCCGCAATGCAGCAAAAAGCATTGTGCAGACGCAGCAATCGACTATCTTCATCTCAACAGCGGGGCAACCTGCATCGAGACAAAGGTAGCGTAAACATGGCGCATTATGCAGAAAACATCAGCATCGGTCG
>JAFIEL010000034.1 GCA_020832585.1 Natronohydrobacter sp.
CGATAGCGGGTTGCCCGTAGGGTCAGCGCCTCTTAACAGAAATCAGGTTTGCTCTGATGTGCCGGGCCATTCGTGGCCCCACGGTGTGAGTGTCGAGTGTCACTGCGGATTTCGGAGCAAAAACCAGCGTTGGCCGCACTGGCCTTCAAACAGATAGCGGAAGACGGGACACTTGCCTTGAAAAGACTCATTGTTCGCGCAAATCAGCGGCTTGAACGCCATCTGCCAGAACAGCGCCTGTTTCTGCGGTCAGACAAGACAACCCGATATGTGCGTTTGCGTCCGGTCACGCAGGCCGTAACGATCGCCTCGGTGGCCACGTTCTTCGCCTGGGGGGTCATCGCCACCTCGATCCTGCTGATGGATTCCATAGGCTCCGGCAATCTGCGCGATCAGGCGCTGCGGGATCAGGCGAATTACGAACAGCGCCTGAACCAGCTTGCCACCGAACGCGACATGCGCGCCGTTGAAACGGAAGCCGCACAATCGCGCTTTGCCGAAGCGATGGAACGCATTTCCGAAATGCAGATGCAGCTTCTGGCCTCTGAACAGCGCCGGCTTGAACTGGAAACCGGCATTGACGCCATCCACAACACCATTCGCCGTGTGACCCGCGAACGCGACGATGCCCGCTCGCGCCTTGCGGAAGTCACGCAAACGCTGCAAGCCGAAACCGGGTCCAGCCGCACCGCTGCGGACCGTGGACGCGATGTCGAGGAAATGCTCGACTACCTGCTGGCCGCGATGGACCGGTCCTCGAAGGCAACGCATGAACTGGGCGTTGACGCAGAACAGGCGCGCAATCAGGCGCAGCATCTGGCGCTGGAAAACGAATTGCTCAAGGATCGCAATCACGTCATCTTCTCGCAGCTCGAAGAAGCCCTGGACGCAGTCGTGGCCCCGCTGGAGCGCGTTTTCCGCAGCGCCGGGGTCTCGCCCGACCAGATCCGCCGCCTGGTGCGTCAGGGGGCGTCGTCTCAGACGGCTTCGCTGCGTCCGATCGCTGTCTCGACCTCTGGCACGATGGGTGCGAGTCAGGACATTGCCCGCGCGAATGCGATCCTGAACCGCATGGCGGACGTGCATGCCTATCGACAGGGCCTTGACCGCCTGCCCGTCGCCCGTCCCGTGAATGCAGGGGCCGTGCGCGAAACTTCGGGGTTCGGGATGCGCCGCCATCCGCTGACAGGGCGCTCGACCATGCATAACGGTCTGGACTGGGCCGGGCCGCGCGGGACGCCCATCGTTGCCTCGGCTGATGGTGTGGTCAAGCGCGCTGGCCGCGAAGGCGGTTATGGCAATATGGTGGTCATCGAACATGATTTCGGGATCGAGACCTATTACGCGCATTTGAACAGTATCGATGTCCGCCCCGGACAAAGGGTCTCGCGCGGTCAACGGATTGGTGGTATGGGCACCACAGGAGCGTCGACCGGCGTGCACCTTCACTACGAGGTGCGTGTGAATGGTCGTCCCGTCAATCCGATCACCTATATAAGGGCTGGACAGCATGTTTTCTAAAAGTCGCATCAATGAACCGGGGACCAAGGCTGCGCCTGACTCCGCGCCCTCGAAATCTGTGGACTCGGCACCGTCCTTCATGCGCTCGGCCCCTGCTGATTCGGTTTCCACCCATGTCACCAAGTCAAAACCCGCCGCATCCGTGCTGGCTGCCGATCTGACCATCACGGGCAATCTGAAAACCACAGGCGATATCGTGATCGAAGGCGTCGTCGATGGCGACATTCGCGCGCATCTGCTGACCGTCGGCGAGACAGCGACCATCCGCGGCGAGATCGTGGCGGATGATATCGTCATCAATGGCCGCGTGATTGGCCGGGTGCGCGGGTTGAAAGTGCGCCTGACCTCCTCGGCGCAGGTCGAGGGTGACATCATTCACAAGACCATCGCCATCGAATCAGGTGCGCATTTCGAAGGCTCGGTGCAGCGTCAGGATGATCCGCTGCAAACCAACCGCGAATCTGCAAAAGTTGCGCCCGCGCCTGCGCCGCAACCCCGCAGTGAAGGCTCTGACATCGTCAAGCAAGCGGCAGAAGCCAAGAAAAGTGCCGCGTCCTGATTGGGCTGTGAGATCATGGATCAAGAAAAAACCGCGCCTTCGGGCGCGGTTTTTTCGTCTCTGAAATCGTCACGGCGCGGCAACGATCCATAAAACAAGGCTGGTGCGGGTGGAGAGACTCGAACTCTCACGCCTTGCGGCGGAGGATTTTGAATCCTCTGCGTCTACCGTTCCGCCACACCCGCAGCGCCAGCGACAAGACGCATAGCGCGGAACCGCAGGGGCTGCAACTGTCCTTCGCAATGGATCAGAAAAATCCCGATGCGGCCCGCCAAGATTGACCTTTTGTGCCAGATAGGCTATGCGCGCATCAATGTTGCGCGGCAACATTCCCGTAAGCGGGGCGCGGTGAAGTTGCGTCCCAGAACAGATCACGGCCCGATGCCGTATCAGATGGACGCATATGACTCATTTTTCTGACCTGAAACTGGACCCCAAGGTCCTTAAAGCCGTTGAAGAAGCGGGCTACACCACCCCGACCCCGATCCAGGCGCAAGCCATTCCTCATGCGCTCGAAGGGCGCGATGTGCTGGGGATTGCCCAGACCGGAACCGGCAAGACCGCCTCGTTCACCCTGCCGCTGATTACGCGCCTTGGGCGCGGTCGGGCGCGGGCACGGATGCCCCGCTCGCTGGTTCTGGCGCCCACGCGCGAACTGGCCGCGCAAGTGGCAGAGAATTTCGACACCTATGCCAAATATACCCGGCTGACCAAGGCATTGCTCATTGGCGGCGTGGCCTTTGGCGAACAGGACAAGCTGATCGATCGCGGCGTGGATGTCCTGATCGCGACGCCCGGTCGTCTGCTCGATCATTTCGAACGCGGCAAGCTTCTGCTGACCGGTGTCGAGGTCATGGTCGTGGACGAAGCCGACCGCATGCTCGACATGGGCTTCATCCCCGATATCGAGCGCATTTTCGGCCTGACGCCCTTCACGCGCCAGACCTTCTTCTATTCCGCCACGATGGCGCCTGAAATCGAGCGGATCACCAATACCTTCCTGTCAAATCCCGCGCGGATCGAGGTTGCACGGCAGGCGACGGCTTCTGAAACCATCGCACAGGAGCTGATCGAACTGCCCGCCGCGCGCCGCGATACGGCCGCCAAGATGAAGCGCGATGCGCTGCGCGCGATCATCGCGGCCGAAGGCGACAAGATCGAGAATGCCGTGATCTTCTGCAACCGCAAGGTTGATGTGGATATTCTGGCCAAGTCGCTGGCGAAATACAAACTGGACGCGGCCCCCATCCATGGCGATCTGGACCAGTCCATGCGCACCCGCACACTGGAGAAGTTCCGCGCAGGTGAATTGCGCCTGCTGATCGCCTCGGATGTGGCGGCGCGCGGTCTTGATGTGCCCTCGGTCAGCCATGTGTTCAATTTCGATCTGCCTTCGCACCCGGAAGATTATGTCCACCGGATCGGGCGCACTGGCCGTGCAGGCCGGTCGGGCAAGGCCATCTCGCTGATGGTGCCTGCGGATCAGAAATATCTCGAACAGATCGAGAAGCTGCTGCAAAAGACCCTGCCGCGCGGCACAGCCCCCGAGATCGACGCCCCAGCCCCCGCGCCTGCGCGGGCAGATAGCGAGGCTGCACGCCCCGCGCGCGCGCGCAGCCACAATGTCAAACCCAGACAGGCAGCCGAGAGCAGCCCGGCCAATGCGCCCGTGGCACCCGTGGCACCCGCAGCCCCTGTCGCGCAGCAGCCCGAACCTGCAGCAGCACGCCCGACACAGCAGCGCGCCCCTGCGCCGCGCCGCGACAGCAACCAACGCAATCAAGGCCAGAACCGGCGCGACAATCGCGATGCGGTCGTAGGGATGGGCGATCATGTGCCCGATTTCCTGATGCGGGAATTCCGCGTCGCCTGAGTCCGCGTCGCCTGAGCGCGTCGCCTGACATTGCCGGAAAAAAAGAAAGCCGCCCAAAGGGCGGCTTTTTCAGAAGTTGCGCATACTCAGCGATACAGAAGCGACACTTTGTTATGAAACAGATGGATCTTTGACGGGTCCGCTTTCAGTTTCACGTTGCGCCCCTTCAGATCCGTATGAATCCCTGCCAGCTTCGCCAGCACAGGCGCCGCCCCAGCACTTTCGGGCCGGAAATAGAGCACGGTCAATTCGCCCAGCGCTTCCAGCAATTCGACATCGCCCTGATACAGGAAATCATCGCCATCGGTCGCCACCAGATCCTCTGGCCGCGCACCCAGATTGACCTTCAGCCCCATATCGGCCTCGGTCGTGGGAATATTCGCCACCGCCTGCCCGCCACCTGCCAGCTTGACCGTGGTCTGCGCGCCCGTGCCGACGATTTCCCCGGCCAGCAGGTTCATCGCAGGCGAGCCGATGAACTGCGCGACAAACTCGCCATTCGGGCGCTCATACAGTTCCAGCGGCGAGCCCACCTGCGCAATCCCGCCACCCGCCAGCACCACGATGCGCGTGGCGAGTGTCATCGCCTCGACCTGATCATGGGTCACATAGATCATGGTCGAATTGGGCATTGATTCCTTCAGCTTGGCAATCTCGATCCGGGTCGCGACACGCAGCGCCGCATCCAGGTTCGAGAGCGGCTCGTCGAACAGATAGACCTTGGGATCGCGCACGATCGAACGGCCAATCGCCACCCGCTGCCGCTGCCCGCCCGACAGCGCCTTGGGCAGACGGTCCAGATAGGGCGTCAGTTGCAGGATGTCGGCGGCACGTTCGACCGCCGCATCGATCTCGGCCTTGGATTTCTTGGCGATTTTCAGCGCAAAGCTCATATTGTCGCGCACGGTCATATGCGGATAAAGCGCATAGGACTGGAACACCATGGCAATCCCGCGCTGCGACGGCGGAATGTCATTGACCACCGTGCCGTCGATTTCCAGCACCCCGCCGGTGATCTTTTCCAGCCCCGCAATCATGCGCAAAAGCGTCGATTTCCCGCAGCCGGATGGCCCCACAAAAACGATCAACTCGCCCTGCTTGATATCCAGATCGATGTTCGACAGCACCTTGACTTCGCCATAGGCCTTCGCGACATCCTTGAGCTTCAGATCCGCCATGATGTCTCCTCCCCCGTTGTTACCGTTTGACGACCAGGCAGGGCTGCCATGGTCCAAGATGCACCAGTCCGTCCTCTCCCGGACCAGAGCTGTTCAGTTCCTGCCCGATCGCCTGCCAGTTGCCTTGCGGCAAATGCAGGGTCGCGGGCTCAAAGCTCAGGTTAAAGGCGCAGAACACTGTCTCCCCTGCATCCTCACGCAGGAAGGTCAGCACATCGCCGTCAGCCATGATATCGGTCATCGCCCCGCGCATCAGCGCCGGATGCGCATGTCGCAGCGCAATCGCGCGCCGGTAATGATGCAAGAGCGCGTCAGGCGCGCGTTCCTGCGCGTCAACCGCCAGATGCAGATGCTCGCGCGCGACCGGCAACCAGGGGTTCCCCTGCGTGAACCCGCCATTCTGATTGTCCGGCGCCCAGACCATCGGTGTGCGACAGCCGTCGCGGCCCTTGAATTCGGGCCAGAACTGAATGCCATACGGGTCTTGCAGATCCTCGAAAGCCAGCTCGGCTTCCTGAAGACCCAGTTCCTCGCCCTGATACAGACAGACCGACCCGCGCAGGCACAAAAGCAGCGTCGCATAGCATCGCGCCGCAGCCGGTGTCAGGTTCCAGCGCGTGATATGGCGCACAACATCATGATTGGAAAAGGCCCAGCAGGCCCAGCCTTCCGGGGCCGCTGCGTCAAGCTGGTTGATCACCGTGGCAAAACGCGCCGCGACCGGGGCTTCGGGCGACAGGAACTCGAAAGCATAGCACATCTGCACCTTGTCGCCGCCCGATGTGTATTCGCCCAGAATCTCCAGCCCGCGCTGCGCATCCCCAACCTCGCCCACTGCCGCAGCGTCATACTGGTTCAGCACGTCGCGAAAACGGCGCAGGAACTCCAAATTCTCGGGGCGGTTCTTGTCGTAGAGATGTTCCTGATGATTATAAGGGTTCACTGCGGGCGCGATATTGGCATTGCGCAATTCCGGGGCCAGAGCCGGATTGTCGCGCAACTCTGCGTCATGGACATAGAAATTGATCGTATCCAGCCGGAACCCGTTCACGCCCCGCTCCAGCCAGAAGCGCGCCACATCCAGCAGCGCGTCCTGCACCTGCGGCTCATGGAAGTTCAGATCAGGCTGCGAAGTCAGGAAGTTGTGCAGGTAATATTGCAGCCGCGTGGAATCCCATTGCCACGCGGACCCGCCGAAGATCGACAGCCAGTTGTTCGGCGGCGTGCCATCGGGCTTGGGCTCGGCCCAGACAAACCAGTTCGCGCGCGCATTGTCGCGGCTGGCACGGCTCTCGATGAACCACGGATGCTGGTCGGATGTGTGCGACAGCACCAGATCAATCAGCACCTTGATGCCAAGCTTGTGCGCAGTCGCCACCAGCGCGTCGAAATCCGCCAGCGTGCCAAACATCGGATCGACATCGCAGTAATCCGACACATCGTAGCCGAAATCCTTCATCGGCGAGGTGAAAAAGGGGCTGATCCAGATCACATCGACCCCGAGCGAGGCAATATAGGGCAGCCGCTCCATGATCCCGCGCAGATCGCCTATCCCGTCGCCATTGCTGTCCTGATAGCTGCGGGGGTAGATCTGATAGATCACCGCACCGCGCCACCAATCGGGGGTATGCTCCAGCCCCATCCGGGGCTGCAACAGGGTTTGAGCAGTCACGTTGTCATTCCTTACTTGACGGAGCCAGCCAACAGGCCGCGCACCAGATAGCGTTGCATTGTGAAGAAGACGATCAGCGGCACGGCAATCGACACAAAGGCCGCCGTCGCCAAAATACCCCAGTCGCCACCACGAGACCCCAGCAGATCGTCAGCGATCTTGACGGTCATCACCTGAGATTCGGCACCTGAAGGCAGGAACACCTTGGCCACCAGCAGATCGTTCCATGTCCACAGGAACTGGAAGATCGCGAAAGAGGCCAGCGCCGGGAAGCTGAGCGGCAGGATGATCCGCACGAAAATCTGGAAATCCGTTGCGCCATCGACCTTTGCGCTCTCGATGATGTCGCGCGGCAAGCCCACCATGTAGTTTCGCAAGAGATACACTGCCAGCGGCAAGCCAAAGCCCGTATGCGCAAGCCATATCCCCAGAAAACTCTGCCCGATCCCGATTTCCGTGTGCAGTTTCAACAGCGGCACCAGCGCCAGTTGCAAGGGCACGACCAGCAGCCCGACCACAGCGGCAATCAGCAGCCCGCGACCTGGGAAATCCATCCAGGCCAGCGCATAGGCCGCGAAAGCCGCAATCAGGATCGGGATGATCGTGGCCGGAATGGTCACGGTCAGCGTGTTGATGAAAGCCCGGTCCATCCCGTCGGCGAAGAGCACAGTGCGGTAATTGTCGAGCGTGAATTTCGGTGGGGTGCGTGCCTCGAAATACAGCGTCGGGCCACGGTCGAGCGGTTCGGCAGTCTCGATCCGGTAGCTGCCGTCGCTATTGACCACGATGGTCCCGTCACCGCGCAATTCGGTCACTTCGCCTGCGGAAAACTCGCCCGGCGCGACTGCGCGCGTGCCAAAGGCCGCGACTGTTCCGGTGCCCTCGGGAAAGCTCGACGCGAGTGCGGGATCGGCAAAGACATTGCCCTCGATGATGAAGACCCCGTTTTCCTCGCGCGCCCCATCGGTCGCAACCCGCGTGCGGAAGTTCAGATCCACTGCCATCGGTGCCTGCCACCAACCCGAATTGGAAATCTGGTCGCGGTCGCGGAAGCTTGACACAAACAGCCCGATGGTCGGCAGCAGCCATAGCACCACCAGCACGAAGACTGTCAGATTGGCGAGGAATTTGTTGCTCGAATTCTGTCCGGCGATATTGTCCATATCTCTGCCCTCTCCCTCAGCGCATTTCTTTCCGGGCCTGCCGGATATTCGAGATCATCACCGGCAGCACGAGGATCATGATGACAAAGGCCACCGCCGTCGCGCGCCCGTCATCGCGGAACATGTAGGTCATCATGTAGCTGGGCAGGATATGCGTGCCGAAATTGCCCCCGGTCATCGTGTAGACGATATCGAACACCTTCAGCGTCAGGATGGTGATCGTGGTCCAGACCACAATGATCGTGCCCATGATCTGCGGCACCTTGATCTTGAAGAACACCTGAAACGGATTGGCCCCGTCGATGATCGCGGCCTCAATCGTTTCTTCCGGGATGCCGCGCAGCGCGGCTGACAGGATCACCATGGCAAAGCCTGTCTGAATCCAGACCAGAATGAACATCAGGAAAAAGTTGTTCCAGAACCGGATCTGCAATGGATCAAGCGCAACCAGCCCCATGCTGTCGCGGATCGCGTTGATGATGCCGATATCCGGGTTGGCCGAATAGACAAAACGCCAGATCAGCGACGCGCCCACGAAGGAAATCGCCATCGGCATGAAGATCAGCGATTTCGCGATATTGCCCCAGCTCAGCCGGTCGGTCAGCTGCGCGATCAGCAGCCCGAAAAACGTCGCCGCCGCAGGCACGAACAGCACCCAGAGCAGATTGTTGAACACCGCCGTTCTGAAGGTCGATTCATTGAACAGGTCGAAATAATTGCCCAAGCCGATGAAATTCGCTCCCGAACGGTCAAAGAGCGACCGCCAGAAAGACCCCACCACCGGATAGGCCAGATACAGGCCCAGCGCGAACATGGCCGGGAAAAGAAACAGCCAGGGACGGACCTGATTGGCGCGGTTGATATTGCGCCCCGCCTGCGGCCCCTTGGCCGGAAAGATCACCTTGTCGAGGATGATATTCGAAAAGTAGAAATAGCCCACACATCCACCGACACCGATGATGATGGTCAGCATGCCCTGAACGACTGGTGACATTCTTCCCCTCCCCTGACCACTCAGACACGGCACCCTCCCGGTGCGTGCCCCAAACGGTCACTTTTGCTGTTCTGCAAAGCCGATACTGCGCAACAGGGCCGCGCAAAGCGGCCCTGTCCCCGAATTTCTGCTTAGCGCATCGCGTCCCAGCGCGACTGAATGGCATCAGCCGCAGCCTGCGCATTGCCCTGCGTGGTGAAATCCACCATGCCGGTCCAGAACGCACCTGTGCCGATCTCGCCCGGCATGATGTCTGATGCGTCGAAGCGGAAAGTGGTGGCATCCAGCAGGATCTGGTTCATCGCTCGCAGCGCATCGGTCGAGAACACATCAAGGTTCACACCCGAATGCGGCGTCAGGAAGCCCGACTGCGCCATCCAGACTTCATGCGCGATGGGCGTCTTGAAGAACTCGATCAGACCACGCGCGGCAGGGCTGTCATTGGTGATGGCAAACAGCGTGCCTGCACCCAGAACCGGGTTGCCCAGGTCACGCTCAGAGGATGCGGGGAAGTAGAAGAAGTCGTAATCCTCGCCATAGACCGAGCCATCAGGGAAGAAGGTCGGGATGAAGGAGGCCTGCTTGTGCATGTAGCACGCGGGCGGGATCTGGAACAGACCGGCCGGGCTGTCACGGAAATCGGTGGTTGCAGAAGCTTCCGGCCCGCCCTGCGCCCAGCCTTCCGAACGCACGAAAGTGCCATACATCTCGATGGCTTCCACGACCTCGGCAGAGTTGAAGGGCAGTTCATTCGTCACCCACTGGTCATAGATTTCAGGTGCATGCAAGCGCAGCATCATGTCCTCGACCCAGTCAGTCGCTGGCCAGCCCGTTGCGGCACCTGATCCCAGCCCGATACACCAGGGCGTGCCGCCATCATCGACGATCTGCTGCGACAGCGCTTTCAGATCTTCCAGCGTTTCGGGGATATCATAGCCTGCTTCGTCAAACTGGTCGGGCGAATACCAGACCAGCGATTTCACATCGACCTTATAGAAGAAGCCGAAGAAATCATCCGCGCCATCCGGCCCGGCATAGCTGCCGAGATCTACCCAGGACTGACCGGCTGCGTAATTCTCCACCATCCAGTTTGCAGAATCTTCACCCAAAGGCGAAAGAGCTCCAAGTGCAGCCAAGTCCGACGCCAAACCAGGCTGCGGGAACACGGCAAGGTTCGGCGCAGAATTGGCCTGAACGGCAATCACGATGTCCTGCTCGAAGCTCTCGGAACCAGAGTAGTTCACTGTGGCGCCTGTGCTGCTTTCGAAATACGCCAGCACATTTCTGAAATTCGTGGCATCCAGTCCTGTCCACGGGCCGCTGATGCTAATCGTCTGACCCGAAAAATCATGCGCCGCAGCAAAAGCCTCGAAGCTGTCCCAGTTGAACCCGTCCGTGCCTGGCGCGACAACCAGATCCTGTGCACTCGCGCCAGCGGCCATCAGGGCAAGCGTGGCCACGCCTGCGTAAAGTCTCGATTTCATTGTCATCCTCCCAAGGTTGACTTCCCTTTTGCACAGGTCTTGCGCCTGTGCCCAATCCATCCCAGCAGCCCGGAATCACATCACCCAAACCGCTTTGGATCGTCTCACTTACGCCGATGCCTGACAGGCTGTCAAATAAATTGTCAGAAACCCCCTGTATTTGCTGATCATTTCGCAGGTGCAGAAAAAACTGAACATGCGGAAAACTCTTTTCAGCAGGTGCAAAATTTGCATAGTATCCCTGCAATCCAATACGGTTTGAAGATCAATGAGCGTGACTCTGAAACAACTTGCGGCCTCTCTGGGCCTGTCGCCCACGACAGTCAGTCGCGCGCTGAATGGCTTTCCCGAAGTCAATGACTCGACCCGCAAACGCGTGCAGGACGCGGCAGAGCGCGCCAATTACCGCCCCAACACGCGCGCCAAATCACTGGCGACCGGGCGCTCCATGGCCATCGGGCATGTGATCCCGGTCTCGACCAGCCATGAAATCGTGAATCCGGTCTTCGCCGATTTCATTGCGGGCGCAGGCGAAACCTATTCGCGCGCGGGCTACGAGATGCTGCTGCGCGTCGTTCCCGATGCCGATGAGGCGCAGACCTATCGCGACCTGATCGCGCGCGGCGCGGTCGATGGCGTCATGGTGCATGGTCCGCGACTCAAGGATGCGCGCGTCGATCTGCTGGCGGAACTGGGCATTCCCTTCATGATCCACGGACGCACCAGCCAGGTCGAGCGCCCCTATTCCTGGCTCGACATCAACAACCAGCGCTCGTTCCGGCGGGCGACACAATTCCAGGTCGATTTCGGGCATCGCCGCATCGCGCTGGTGAATGGCCTTGAAGTGCTGGATTTTGCCGCCCGCCGACGTCGCGGTTATCTTGACGGGCTTGAAGCCGCCGGAATCACCCCGGACCCGGCCCTGATGCGGCAGGCCGAAATGACCGAGCCTTATGGCTATCGTGCGCTGATGGACATGATGCGCCTGTCTGATCCGCCGACCGCGTTCCTGTCGTCGTCGATGATCGTGGCCTATGGGTTGCGGCGGGGGCTGTCGGATCTGGGGCTGAAACTCGGGCGCGATGTGTCCGTGATCACCCATGACGACGATCTGTCCTACCTGCCCAATGACGGCGATGTGCCCATGTTCACGGCGACGAAATCTTCCGTGCGCGAAGCCGGCCGGCGCGCGGCGCGGATGCTCTTGCGTCTGGTGGAAGACCCGCAATGCGGCCCGCTGACCGATCTGATGGAAGCCGCGCTGATGGTCGGGGCCTCGACCGGGCCAGCGCCGCGATGAGCCTGGCCACGCCCGATCGCGGCGTCGCGCGGATTGGCGGCTTGAAGCCACAGGCAAAAGCATCGTATCAGGCCGCCTGCACCTGCCTGCCGTCTGCCAATCGCGAAGGAACGCCATGACCACCGAAATCAGCCCGGTTCTCGTAGTCGATGTCGGCGGCACCAATACCCGCGTGGCTCTGGCGCGCGGGCGCACACTCGTCGCGGGTTCGACCGAGCGGTTTCGCAATGCCGATCATGCGGGTCTGGACTCGGTGCTCACGGAATACCTGTCGCGGCACCGCCTGACGCCCGCGCGCGGGGCTGTGGCGCTTGCAGGGCCGGTGCGGGGCAGCCATGCCGAAATGACCAATCTGGGCTGGTCGGTCGAGGCAGGCACATTGGCCGCCCAGCTTGGCATGCAGGAAATCGCGCTGCTGAACGACCTGCAGGCGCAGGGCCATGCATTGGCCCATCTGCCCGAAACACATCTGCGCCGGGTGCGCGCAGGCCAGCCAGAGGATGGCCCCAAACTGGTGGTGGGCCTTGGCACCGGCGTCAATGCCGCCCCGGTCTATCCCTCTGGCGCAGGTCATATCGTGCCCGCAGCCGAGGCGGGCCATATCCACCTGCCCCTGCACGGCCCAGAGGATTACCGCCTTGCGGACTGGCTGATCGCGCGGCGCGGCTTTGCCTCGGTCGAGGATGTGCTGGCCGGGTCGGGGCTGGAGCGCCTCTATGCCTATCACGCGCAGGATGCCCATTCCGGCAAATGCCTTGATGCAGGCGCAATCATGGCCGCGATGGAACGCGGCGACGCGCTCGCCCAATCCGTCGGTCGGCACTATGTCCGGCTTCTGGCGCATGTGCTGGCCGATCTGTCGCTGATCACCCTGCCCTTTGGCGGGATCTACCTGATCGGCGGGGTCAGCCGTGCCTTTGCGCCCTGGCTCGAACGGTTCGGGTTCGAAAATGCCTTCACCGATATGGGCCGCTTCTCGGATCTGGTCGCGCGCTTTCCCGTGGCAATTGTCGAGGATGACTACGCCGCCCTCGCCGGATGCGCCGCCTATCTGGACGCGCGCTGATCCTTGAGCGGCATCTTCTGCCCGATGAAATACAGCGCATAGGCGAGCGCGGCAAAGGCCAGCACCAACCCCGCCATGTTCATGGCGACCGCGACCAATCCCAACCGTTCGATATTGAGAAACGGATAGGGATACCGCCCCGACAGCGCCCCGCGCACCATGGCATAGACCGCATAGGCCGCAGGCCAGATCAGCCATGTCAGGGGCTGGCCCGCGCGCGGTTCATGGCGGCTGGTCTCCATCAGCCAGAACCACAACATCGCCGCAGGCAGGATCGTATGCAGCGCCTGATCCACCCACCAGCGCAATCCGGTCAAGGCCACCAGATGCGCGAGCAAACCATGATAGACCAGCCCCACCATGATCATCGACATCGTGACCATGCTCATCCAGCCAAAGGACAACCGCCGCCCTGTCGCGGCAATGGTCATCATGGTCAGCGCCATCAAGAGATTGGTCAGAATGGTGAAGAACCCCGCAAGCCCCCAGAGCGCGGCCCAGAACTCCATGCCGCGCCCCAGTCGCAGGAAAAGCTGCGTACCAAGGGCGGCCAGACCCAGCGCGCCGATCATCCCGGCCGTGATGCGATATTTCGGGTCCATCTTCGTTCCATCTGCCGCCATAAGCAGACTGTAATGCACTATGCAGCAATGAAAAGCCCTTGCCGCGACGCCACGCGCGCGGCAAGCCTTGGCGCATGGATTGGCGCGACGAAGGGATATTGCTGCGCATGCAGCGCCATGGCGAGGCCACGGCGATCATCGAGGTGTTCTCGGCGCTGCACGGACGCCATGCCGGTGTGGTGCGCGGGGGGGCATCACGCAAGATGGCCGCGACCCTGCAACCGGGCGCACAGCTTGACCTGACATGGCGCGCGCGGCTGGAAGATCACCTTGGCAGTTTCACGGTCGAGTTGCTGCAGGCGCGGGCGGGTGTGATCCTTGGCGACCGGCTGGCGCTTGCGGCGCTGAATTCGGTTTGCGCCCTGTGCCGCTATGCTTTGCCCGAACGGATGGCCTATCCGGGCTTTTATTCCGAAACGGTCGATCTGCTGGACCAGCTTGGCCAGCCGGGCTGGTTGCGCCTCTATGCAATGTGGGAAGTGAGCCTGCTGGAAACCACAGGTTTCGGGCTGGACCTGCAACAATGCGCCGTCACTGGCGCGCAAAGCGGTCTGGCCTATGTCTCGCCCCGCACAGGCCGCGCAGTGACTGCCGCAGGGGCTGGCGAATATGCCGACCGCCTGTTGACCCTGCCCGCAGCCCTGACCGACGAACGCGCGGCATTCAGCACCACGGATCTGCAACAGGCCCTGCAGCTTAGCGGTTATTTCCTGCATCACTGGCTGGCAGAAAGCACAGGCCGCCCCCTGCCCGAGCCGCGCGCCCGCCTTGTCGCCCTGCTTGAGACACCTTGACCTTCACGGATTGGAAACGATTTGCGGTCTTTGCTGCGATTGCCGCAGCCTGCACAAACCTTTCCACCCCGAAGCCCAAAAAACGCCGCTATTGACCTGCAAGACCACCTGATCCGACCCAATTCGCATGACAGACCCCAGAAACATGTTTCCTGCACAGACCCAATCTGATCACGCCCCTGAAACCGGGCAAGGCCCCAAGGGCTTGCGAACGCATCGGGCAGCCTATCTGGCCGGGATCGTGCTGGCGCAACTGGTCGCCCTTGCGGGGCTCTATCAATTCATCATCGAGATCGATTGCGGCGCGACGGGTTCATATGAACTCTGCCGGGGCCTGCGCTCGGCGCTTGGGCGCGGATTGGCCCTGTTGACCGGGGTGGGCGTTCTGGTGCTCGCACGGCCTGCGATCTTTGCCGGTTTCGCCCGCCGTGCTGCCATCACGACCCGCGCGACCCTGTTCGCCGGGCTGGCGGCATGGGCAGGATTTGCCGTGCTGCTGCTGCCCGCGCTGCATCTGGCAGAGGGCGCGGGGCCAGAGTCCTTTGCCCGCGCCGTGCCGGTCTGGCTGCTGGGCGGCGCACTCATCATCCCCGCGACCTTGCGCTGGATCGCGCCCTTTGCCGATTGGGCGTGGCTCTTGCGGCAGCTTGGCTGGCTGGGTGCCGCCGTTCTGGCCTTCGTCATGATCATGCCGGAACTGGCGCAGGCCGTGCAGCCCTTGTGGAACATTCAGGCCCTGACCTTCCTGACCTTCGCGCTGGTCTTCGTGCTTCTGCGTCTGCTGGGGACAGATGCTTTCGCCGATCCCGAAACCTTCGTTCTGGGTGTCGAGGATTTCGCGGTGCATATCGCCGCGCAATGCTCTGGCGTCGAAGGTTTCGTGCTGGTGGGCGGCTTTGTCGCCCTCTATGCCGTGCTGTTTCACGCCACGATCCGGCATGGTCGTTTCTGGCTGATCGTTCTGCCGCTGGCACTTCTGGCCAGTTGGGTGCTCAATATCATCCGCATCGCAGTGCTGGTGCTGCTGGGCGCGCATGTCTCGCCGCAATTGGCCGTGGACGGGTTTCACAGCTATGCAGGCTGGATTTTCTTCACCCTGCTGGCGCTTGCCATTCTGGCGCTGGTGCACCGCTCGAACGCCCTGCACCGGGTCGAGGCCCGCGCACCCTCCATCCCGATCACACAGGACATGACCGCAGCGCAGATCCTGCCCTTCGTGGCCTTCATGGTGTCGGGGCTGATCGCTGCGGCTCTGTTCGATCCGGCCGCGCTGGGTTATCCGCTGCGCGTGGCGATCATGCTGGCCGCTGTCCTGCCGTTTCTGACCCTGCTGCGTGCCCTGCCATGGCAGATCGACCCGCTGTCATGGGGTCTGGGGGCTGCGGTGGGGGTGCTGTGGATCGTCTCGCAAGGCGGCACATCGGCATCGGGGGCGGAACTGGCGGCGATGCTGGGGGGCATGTCCCTGGCGGCGGCTGTCGTCTGGAGCGTGTTGCGGCTGATCGGGACGATCCTGCTGGTGCCGCTGATCGAAGAGCTGTTCTTTCGCGGCTATATCCTGTCGCGACTGGATGGGGACGGATGGCCGCGCAGGCTGCTGGCCGTCGCTGTCTCGACCGCTGTCTTTGCGCTGCTGCATGGCCGCTATCTGGAAGCGACTCTCGCCGGTCTGGTCTTCGCTTTCTGCGCCCTGCGCCGGGGACGGGTCAGTGATGCCGTGCAGGCGCATATCGCGGCGAATGCTGTCGTCGCGCTGGGGGCAGTGATCACTGGCGATTGGGGCTTGATCTGAAAAACGATTTCATCAGATGAAAAAACGCGCCGTGGCAGCACGGCGCGGTTTTTATGTCTGGCAGCTGGTCGATGACCGGCTTTATTTGCCCGATGCAAGCCTGCGACGGCGTTCCCAGGCAAAGAGCAATGCTGCCCCGACTGCGGCCATGGCCAGAAGCCCGGTTGATGCGTCGATTTCAGGGACAGCTACAGTTGTCGAGGGAGAGCTGGAACTTCCGCCGGACCCAAACCAATTCCAAAAAGACCACATATGACACCTTGTCGTTGACGTTCCTGACACCGTGTTGCACCGGAATCAGGTCTTTTCGCAAGCATTTTACGGGTATTGTGAGTGTAGGAAATGAAGTGGCGTAAATTTGCGCAGCCATCTGTGAACAATCGCGAATAATGACGGGAATTGATCACTTAGTCGAAAGAATCGCACTGGGGATCCTCGGCTGTCACAGCTGCAAGCTCCGCGCCGCGACTCAGGGCAGCCTGCGCGCTTCGATCACCACGAAAGCCTGCGCCCAAGGGGCGTCATCGGTCAGGCTGACATGGATCACCGCCTCATGCCCTTCCGGTGTCAGCGCCGCCAGACGTTCTGCCGCCCATCCCGAGACATGCATCACCGGCTGCCCGCCCTTCAGATTCGTCACCCACATGTCGCGCCAGGATATGCCCATCGCAAGCCCCGTTCCCAACGCCTTCGAGCAGGCCTCTTTCGCGGCCCAGCGTTTGGCATAGGTCGCAGCATCATCCCCGCTCCGCCCGGCGCGCGCGCGCTCTTCCTCGGTAAACACACGATGTCGAAACCGGTCGCCGAAGCGTGCCAGCGTGCCTGCGATCCGGTCGATATTAGCCAGATCCGTGCCGATCCCGATGATCATGCAGGTGGCCTCACATGCGCGCGAGGTTCATCTGGCGGCGCATTTCCTGAATGGCGGCTTCCAGGCCTACGAAAATCGCCTCACCCATCAGGAAATGGCCGATATTCAACTCGACCACTTCCGGAATCGCGGCAATCGGGCCGACATTGACAAAGTTCAACCCGTGCCCGGCATGGACCTCCAGCCCGAGATCCTGCGCGAGTGAGGCGGCGGCAAAGAGCCTGCGCAATTCCGCGTCGCGCGCCGCTTCATCCCCGGAAGCGCAATGCTCGCAATACCCGCCGGTGTGCAATTCGATCACCTGTGCGCCCACGCGCGCAGCTGCTTCGACCTGCGCCTCGTCCGGGGCGATGAACAGCGAGACCCGCGCTCCGGCAGCCACAAGCGGGGCAATATACGCGGTCAGCCGCGCAGAATCGCCTGCCACTTCCAGACCGCCCTCGGTCGTGCGCTCTTCGCGGCGTTCGGGCACCAGACAGATGGCATGAGGGCGATGCGCCAGGGCGATGGCCTGCATCTCGGCCGTTGCCGCAATTTCCAGATTGATCGGGATTTGTACGGCCTGACGGACTGTGGCCAGATCGGCGTCAATGATGTGGCGGCGATCCTCGCGCAGATGCAGCGTGATCCCGTCTGCCCCCGCCCTTTGCGCCAGCATGGCCGCGCGCGCGGGATCAGGGTCGGCCCCGCCGCGTGCATTGCGCAAAGTGGCCACATGGTCGATATTTACCCCCAGTCGCAGGGGCGCATCCGGTCTTGGCAGCGTCATGGTCAGTCCTCGTTCTGATTGTGCCTGACAATAAGGCAGTTGCACAGGAACTCAATAAGCCTGGCCTGTGACGCTACGGTTTCTTTTCCTGCTGTTTGCGCGCGAGTTCAAAGCGTTCCTGAAGTTTCTTCAATCTGCGGTTTCGATAGGCCCGGATTACAGGCAGGGACAGGAAATAGGCGGGCACGCCACAGATCACCCCGATGATCACACCGCCCAGCATGTAGGGGGCGAAGATGTCCCATCCGAATTTGCTCAGCTTCTCCCAGTGAAACGGCGCATCTGTAAAAATCGCCAGAAAATTCCGGCCAAATTCGCCCCAGATTTCCCCGAAGGCGCGGATCGCATCGGGGGCCTTGGCAGAGCGTTCGCGCCCGAGAAGAAAACTGCCCAGTTCCAGCGCGGACACGGCAATCACCGGAAAAGTGAAGGGATTTCCGAAGAAGGTTGCCAGCAGCGAGGCCAGGATATTGCCGCGCAACGCCCAGGCCAGCGAGGCGGCCGCGATGAAATGCAGCCCGAAAAGCGGTGTGCAACTGACAGCGACCCCGGCGGCGATGCCCTTGGCGATCCGTTCCGGGCTGTCAGGCAGACGGCGCAGGCGATGCATCACATAATTCGCCGACCGCCCCCACCCGCCACCGGGGATCACAAGATTCACCAGCTTTTCGCGGAAATTCCTCGGAGATCGACGTTTGAAGACCAAGCTCGCAGACTTTCCTCTGTTCGGCGCATGCCCCACAGGTGCAGGTCAGGGGCGCAGCGACGAATCCTGTGACCGCGCAACCTGTGCGACAGCAGTTTCTGCCTCCAAAGCCGTCAAGACCTGATGCAGATGCGATATGCCCTGCAAATTCACCTCGAGCGACAGGCGATAGAAATCAGGCTTGCGATCAATGAAGCGCAGATCAGAGATATTGGCCTTATGCTCTCCGATCAAGCTGCAGACGCGCCCGAGCACACCGGCATCATTCGAAATTGTCAGATCCAGCGTCACACCATAAACCGCAGGATGGCTGCCATCGAGCCAGCGCAGGTCGATCCAGCGTTCGGGCTGGTCCTCGAAATCCGCGAGCGCGTCGCAATCCATGCAATGCGCCACCACGCCCTTGCCACGATAGGTGATGCCGATGATCCGTTCACCGGGCAAAGGCTGGCAGCAGGGCGCGCGGCGGAAGGACTGATCGGCTTCCAGCCCGGCAACAGGGCGCGAGGCATCGACTTCCGGCTGAGACAGGCCAATTTCGGGGTAAAGTGCGGCCACAACGCGGCGCGCACTGATCTCGGCAGCGCCAACGCGGGCGCGCAATTCACCGGCATCCGGGATATTGAGCAGCTTTGCCGCTGTTGTCAGCGCTTTGGGGCTGAGGTCGCGCCCTGCGGCCTCGAATGCCAGTCGCAGAAGCTCGTTGCCCAGACGGCTGAACCGCTCGCGGTCTTCGTCACGCAGCGCGCGGCGGATGGCGGATTTCGCGCGCCCCGTCACTACAATGTCGATCCAGCTTGATTGCGGGCGCTGGCCCTCGGCGGTGATGATCTCGACCGATTGCCCATTGCGCAGCCGGGTCCAGAGCGGCACGCGCAGCCCGTCCACCTTGGCCGAAACACAGCTATCGCCGATCCTTGTGTGGATGGCATAGGCGAAATCCAGGGGCGTTGCCCCGCGCGGCAGCTGGATCACATCGCCCTTGGGCGAGAAGCAGAAGACCTGATCGGAATACATCTCGAGCTTCACATGCTCGAGGAACGCATCGTAATCGTCGTCTGAATCAAAGCCTTCGGTCAGGGTGTTGATCCATTTTGCCGGGTCCACGGCAAAGGGGTTTTCCGACCGCTGCCCGTCGCGATACGCCCAATGCGCCGCGACCCCGGCTTCGGCCACTTCGTGCATCTCGCGGGTGCGGATCTGGATTTCCACGCGCTTGCCATCGCGCCCCGACACAGTGGTATGGATCGAGCGGTAGCCGTTCGATTTGGGCTGGCTGATATAGTCCTTGAACCGCCCCGGCACCGCCCGCCAGCGCGCATGCACCGCCCCCAGAACGCGGTAGCAGTTGTCTGGCGTATCGGTGATGATGCGGAAGCCGTAGATATCGGACAGGCGCGAGAAGGCCAGATCCTTTTCCTGCATCTTGCGCCAGATCGAATAGGGTTTCTTCGCGCGCCCGTAGACATCGGCCTCGATGCCCGCGCGGTCGAGTTCGGCGCGGATATCGGCGCTGATGCGGTGCACCACATCGCCCGCTTCGCGTTGCAAGGTGATGAAGCGGCGCAGGATCGAATTGCGCGCTTCGGGATTCAGGACGCGGAAGGACAGATCTTCCAACTCCTCGCGCATCCATTGCATGCCCATGCGCCCGGCAAGCGGCGCATAGATATCCATCGTCTCGCGCGCTTTCTGGGCCTGTTTCTCGGACCGCATGGAGCGGATCGTGCGCATGTTGTGCAGACGGTCGGCGAGTTTCACAAGGATCACCCGCAGGTCGCGCGACATGGCGATCAGAAGCTTGCGGATATTCTCGGCCTGCTTCGCCTCGGAGGAGGAAAGCTGCAGATTGGTCAGCTTGGTGACACCATCGACGAGTTCGGCAATCTCGGCTCCGAACAGTCTTGCGACTTCGGAAAAGGTCGATTTCGTGTCCTCGATCGTGTCATGCAAGAGCGCGGTGATGATTGTGGCATCATCAAGCTGCATCTCTGTCAGAAGTGCCGCGACTGCGACAGGATGCGTGAAATAGGGTTCGCCCGAATGGCGAAACTGCCCTTCATGCATGCGCGCGCCATATTCCCAGGCCTGTCGGATCAGGGCCTCGTCGCTGCGTGGGTTGTAATTGCGCACAAGCGCGACCAGATCATCCTGCGAGATCACGCTTGCGGCCCTTTCTGCCCGTCATGCCAGTCTGTCGTGCCTGCTTTCGCAAGCCGCGATCAACCGGCCTGCCCTTGCGCCTCCATCAGAGCGCGCAGCATCTGAGCTTCGTTCATGCCATCCTGCTCGGGCTGGTCGTTTTCAGCGCCCCCCCCAAGAAGCAGCGCCATGTCGTCATCTTCGGGCATGTCGACTTCGATCTGGGTCTGCAGGCTTTCGATCATGCGTTCGCGCAGATGATCGGCGGACTGGGTTTCCTCGGCGATCTCGCGCAGGGCGACGACCGGGTTCTTGTCATTGTCACGATCGACAGTGATCGGTGCACCCGCCGCGATTTCGCGGGCGCGGTGAGAGGCAAGCGCCACCAGCTCAAAGCGGTTGGGCACTTTGTCAACGCAATCTTCCACCGTCACGCGGGCC
Organism: Natronohydrobacter sp.; assembly: GCA_020832585.1. Lineage (GTDB taxonomy): Bacteria > Pseudomonadota > Alphaproteobacteria > Rhodobacterales > Rhodobacteraceae > Roseinatronobacter. The sequence goes on from JAFIEL010000034.1 coordinate 20,949, forward strand.
ATAAGCAAGCTCCATCTCGTCTGAAATTCCGGATCAAGCGCCGTCCTTACTGCGATGCGGGCCGCAAGACAAGCCATCCAGAGGCAAAGACCCGTGAATTTCGCGTGAAACCGGCGCAATCTGGCGCAGATCATCCGCGGGCAGGTCTGCAAGCATCTGTGCGACGGTCTTGTTCAGCACCGGATGGTGCCAGTCAGGGGCGATATCCGCGAGCGGCACCAGCACAAAAGCCCGGTCCTGCAGGCGCGGATGCGGCAAGATCAAGGTCTCGGGCGCGCGGGTTTGCTGCTCGGCGAGGGACAGGTTGCGCCATGCCTCATAGCCCGCGACATCCGGCAGCACCTGATCGCCGACCGCCAGCAGGTCAAGATCAATCACGCGCGGCGCCCAGCGTGCCTCCCGGTCGCGTCCGGCCTTTTCTTCGATCCGATGCAGCCGCGACAGGATGTCGGACGGCGACCGCGACGTGTTGCACGCAACTGCCGCATTCACAAAATCGGGACCGGAACCGGGTGGAAAAGCGGGTGTGCGCCAATATCTGCTGATCGCGCAAAGCCCTAGATCTGCGGAAGAAATTTCGGCTACAGCGGCGTCAATATGGGCAATGGGACTATCCATTTGCCCTTTCAGGTTACCCCCAAGCGCCACAAGCACAAGATTGCATTTCCCTTCGTGCTTGTTATCTAACGTGGTATGTTGGAACGCAATGGTGTTTGACGGGCTCATTTTTTTTCCTGAGATTGGGGGTCCTGCTGCTGCGTTTTCTCCCTGAACTCTTCTTCTGACAAGGTTACCGAAATGTTCTATAAAGATGAACGGCTTGCGCTGTTTATAGATGGGGCGAACCTCTATGCTGCCGGAAAGGCGCTTGGGTTCGATATAGATTACAAGCTCTTGCGGCAAGAGTTCATGCGCCGCGGGAAGTTGTTGCGCGCCTTCTACTACACAGCCCTGCTTGAAAACGATGACTACTCCCCGATTCGCCCGCTGGTCGACTGGCTGCACTATAACGGCTACAATATGGTGACAAAGGCTGCGAAAGAATACACTGATTCGATGGGGCGCAGAAAAGTCAAAGGCAACATGGACATCGAATTGGCCGTGGATGCGATGGAACTTGCGCCGCGTCTGGATCATGCTGTTCTGTTCTCGGGCGATGGCGACTTCCGACCACTGGTCGAAAGCCTGCAGCGTCAGGGCGTGCGCGTTTCGGTCGTCTCGACCATTCGCAGCTCGCCCCCGATGATCGCCGATGACCTGCGCCGTCAGGCTGACAATTTCATCGAACTGGATGAATTGCGCGATGTGATCGGCCGCCCGCCCCGCGAACCGCGCTTTGATCGAGAGCCGAGCGCCGAACTGACCGAACAGTAAGCGCTGGGGCGATCAGTACAGACAAGGGGCAGCCTGACAAGGCCGCCCCTTTGTCATATCTGCGACCCGCCAAGGGGCGCATCGGAAATGGGGACTGGGGACTGGGGTAATCTGGTGCCGGCTGAGGGACTCGAACCCCCGACCTTCGGTTTACAAAACCACTGCTCTACCAACTGAGCTAAGCCGGCCTTCGGGGTCTCATAAGGCCAATCGCGCCGTTGCTCAATATGTGAAAACGCCTGTCCGCGCCTTGAGAACAGATTTCCCGCCCTGTAGGTTGGGTCACACTGTGGTCTTTATCATGTCCAAAGGCCGTCACATTCCAATGCCAAACTTCGTCAAAAGCGGGAAGGTTCGAGCAACATGGAAATCGCACTGCATCTGGGCGCGCACCTGACGGATGATTCGCAACTGCGCGATTGTCTGTTGGCCAATTCGGACATGCTTGCTGCGCAAGGGATTGTGGTGCCTCGGGCGCGGGCCTTTCAAAGCTTGCTGAATGACGCTGCAGATCACATTGCGTCGGGTCACGGTGCGCCGGGGGCTTTTGATCGGCTGCTGGCGTCGGTCGAGGCCCCGGATGACACGCGCCGTCTGGTTCTGTCTGCGCAGCGGCTGTTGTCGCGCCTGCCGGATGCCATGGATGGCACGCGTTTCTATCCGGGCGCGAAGCGGCGCTTGGCGGCCTTGCGGCACATCTTTGCAGGGCAGGAGGTCGAGATCTTTCTGGCGATCCGCAACCCGGCCTCTTTCGTTCCGGCCTATCTGGGCACAGGGCGGGCACAGGCACAGGGCGAAGTCGACGCGCATGCGTCAGGCACCGATCTGCGCTGGTCACAACTGATCGAGGAAATCCGCACCGTCTGGCCAGAGGCCAGGCTGACGCTGTGGTGTGACGAAGACACGCCCTTTATCTGGCACCGCGTTCTGCGCCTTGTTGCCGGTCACAGCCCGGCGCAGGAATTCGAACACAGTTTCAACTGGTTCGACACGGTGCTTGTCGAAGGCGCCTCGCAGAAACTGGCGGCTTATCTGGAAGCCTCTCCTCCGATCGACGAGGCGCATCGTCAGAAGGTCATCGCGGTATTTCTGGACAAGTTCTGCGACGATCAGAAACTGGATATCGATGTCAGCGTGACCGGCTGGGATGATGCGCATGTCGATTTGCTGACGGAACTTTATGAAGCGGACACGGCCCGGATCGCTGCAATGGATGGTGTCACATTGATCCAGCCCTGACGCGGGTCACGCCGCGCGAGGTCCAATCCCGGCGCGCGTCTTGCGCCGGGATCGAGGGATCTGGTCATTCCATGCCCAGAGCGGCCTTGTAGAGTTCCAGAACCGCCTCTTCCTCGGCGATTTCATCGGGCTTGCGCTTGCGCATCGCGATGATCTTGCGCAGCACCTTGGTATCGTAGCCGCGCCCCTTGGCCTCGGCCATCACTTCCTTCTGCTGGTCGGTGATGTCCTTCTTCTCGGCTTCCAGATGCTCGTAGCGTTCGATGAACTGCCGCAACTCGTCTGCGGTGACGTTATAGGCGTCCTGGGTAATGTCACTCATGCTCGGGTCCTGTCCTGTTTTGCCAGTTATGCGGGGTTGATGCCCAATCGCGCGCGGCGCTGCAAGTCTTGAAAGAGGGTTTGACATCCGTAGTTTTTGAGAATAATTCTCATTTGCAAATAAACGACAGGAGATCGAAATGCGACACTTGGCCTGCATCACAGCGCTTGCCCTGCCCTTTCCCGCGCTCGCGACAGAGCCGCTGCGGGTGCTGAGCACGATCGGCATGCTGTCTGACATGGGGCAGGCGATTGGCGGGGACTGTGTCCTAGCCGAGCCGCTTATGGGGCCGGGCAGCGACCCGCATCTCTATACCCCGCGCGCGTCGGATATCGGACGGCTGGATCAGGCTGATGTGATCCTGTATCTGGACCCGGCGCTGGAGGCGCAGATGACCCGCCCGTTGGAAGCGATGCGTGCGCGCAAGCCGGTTCTGGGGGTTCTGGCCGCGAGTTTTGCGCCCGAAGACCTGCTTGATGATGACGGCCAGCCCGATCCGCATGTCTGGATGGATGCTGGCCTGTGGGCGCAGGCCATCCCACAAGTGAGCATGATCCTGTCCGATGCACGGCCAGACTGTGCAGACGCGATGGCGGAAAATGCGCGCGCCTATGCCCTGCAGCTGGAAGCCCTTGATGATTGGGCGCGATCAGCCATAAGTTCGATCCCTGAAGAGAACCGTCTGCTGGTGACTGCGCATGATGCTTTCAATTATTTCTCGCGTGCCTATGGCATTGACGCCTCTGAAGCGGTTGCCGGGATCAGCACCGATGCCGAACCCTCGATTGCCGATA
>JAFIEL010000248.1 GCA_020832585.1 Natronohydrobacter sp.
GCTGAGTGCCACCGAGCGCGAGCAGAGTTTCGGGGCGATGATCGAACTGGCGCTGGAAGCGGCCTTTGCCTGATGGATCAGGCTGTGTCGGATCTGCCTGAGAAGCACCGCAAGCTGGCCGCGAACATGCGCAAGCTCAAGGCGCGGCACGAGGCAGCCTTGCGCGAGATCGCCTTCCTGCGCGCGCGCCTGGCTGCGGCAGAACCCCATGCGCCGCACCCTGCCATCCTGAGCGGTTTCCCCGAACGCTATGCTTTGCCCGATGCACCGCGCACGCGTATCACGCATTGGAAAGAGGCGCGCGAACGCCTGTTATGGAGCGGGCTGACCCGCGCGCAGGCGCTGCATCTGGAAGTGACCTGCCTGACCCGGCTGGCCCAAGGGCAGGGGGCCGCGCAGTTTCCGCGGATCCTGACCCTCGACATGATCGCGGGGCGGTTCGAGTTGACCGATCAGGGCATGACGCTGCAGGCGCTTGCGGCGGCGGGCAGGACCGTGACGATCCCCGATGCACAGGCACAGATCGCCACGATCCTTGCCGCGATGGAAGCCGCGCGGGTGGTCCATCTCGACATGCACCGTGACGGGCGCAACCTGTGCGTTGATGCGCGGGGGCGCCTGTCGTTGATCGATTTCGATATTGCTGCGTTTGATGACGTGCCTTTCAGCGGCGAAATCGCGATCCGTCTGGCGGAATTTCATGCCGAGGGCGGATATGCCGGCCTGGGCGCGCGGATACGCGACATCATCGCGGCATGGCAGCGGTAGAGCGCATGTTTGCACGCCCTCTACCGCTGCCCCTTGCGTTCCTTGCGCGCTTGGGCTAACAGCGCGCCACTTCACAGGCAGAGGTCGGGCCACGGGACAGACAGCCCCCGCAGGTCCACCGGTTGAGGCGAAAGCCTTGAAACCCTCTGCTCAGGCGCAAACCGGAAAGGAAAACGATATGGCGCTTCCTGAATTCACGCTGCGTCAGCTCTTGGAAGCTGGCGTTCACTTCGGCCACCAGACCCAGCGCTGGAACCCGCGCATGGCGCCCTACATCTATGGCGAGCGCAATGGCATCCACATTCTCGACCTGACGCAGACCGTGCCCATGCTGGACGCGGCGCTGAATGTCATCCGCGAGACCGTGGCCAAGGGCGGGCGCGTGCTGTTCGTCGGCACCAAGCGTCAGGCCGCCAAGCATGTGGCCGAAGCCGCAGAGCGGTCGGCACAGTATTACATGAATCACCGTTGGTTGGGCGGCACGCTGACCAACTGGAAAACCGTGTCCCAGTCGATCCAGCGCCTGAAGGCAATCGACGAGCAACTGGCAAGCGGTGCCGAGGGCCTGACGAAGAAAGAGCGTCTGGGCATGGAGCGCGAGCAGGCCAAATTGCAGGCCAGCCTTGGCGGGATCCGCGACATGGGCGGCCTTCCGTCGCTGTTGTTCGTGATCGACGTGAACAAGGAAGATCTGGCCATTCTGGAAGCCCGCAAGCTGGGGATTCCGGTTGTGGCCGTGGTCGATACCAACTGCCCGCCCGAAGGCGTGGATTACATCATCCCCGGCAATGACGATGCCGCCCGCGCCATCTCGCTCTATTGCGATCTGGCCTCGCGTGCAGCGCTTGACGGGATGACCGCGCAGATGGGTGCTGCAGGCTATGATCTTGGCGCAATGGAAGAAGTGCCGGTCGAGGAAGCTCTCGCCGAGGCCGGGGTCGAGACGACCGAGGCCTGAGCACTGGTCTTGACATGATTTCGTGACAGGGACGGGATAACCCCGCCCTGTCACATCTGATTTGCAGGAGAAATGACCATGACGATCACCGCTGCAATGGTGAAGGAACTGCGCGAATCCACTGGCGCAGGCATGATGGACGCGAAAAAAGCGCTGACCGAAAACAATGGCGATATGGAAGCCGCTGTGGACTGGCTGCGCACCAAGGGTCTGGCGAAAGCCGCCAAGAAAGCTGACCGTGTGGCGGCCGAAGGTCTGGTGGGTGTGGCGGTCGAAGGTGGCAAGGGTGTTGCTGTCGAGATCAACTCGGAAACCGATTTCGTGGCCAAGAACGCGGAATTTCAGGGCATGGTGGCGCAGATCACCAGTGCAGCACTGGGTGTGAGCAACATCGAGGGTCTGAAAGCGGCAGATGTCGGCGGCAAGCCGGTCGAGTCCGTGCTGACCGATGCGATTGCCAAGATCGGCGAGAACATGACGCTGCGCCGCATGGATGCGGTCGAAGGCGACACTGTGGCCTCTTATGTCCACAATGCCGCTGGCGAAGGCATGGGCCGGATCGGTGTGCTGGTCGCGCTGAAAGGCACCGATAACGGCATCGGCAAGCAGATTGCGATGCATATCGCGGCCTCCAGCCCGCTGGCGCTGGATGAAGCAGCACTTGATCCGGCACTGGTCGAGCGCGAGCGCGCAGTCCAGACCCAGAAGGCGCTGGAAGAAAATGCCACGGCAGAGAAGCCCAAGCCCGAAGCCGTGATCACCAACAACATCATTCCGGGCCGGATGAAGAAGTTTCTGGAAGAAAACACGCTGGTAAACCAGAAATTCGTCATGAACCCGGATATCACCGTGGCGCAAGCCGCGAAAGATGCCGGTGTCGAGATCGTCGCTTTCGTCCGCATGGGCGTGGGCGAGGGGATCGAGAAGAAGGAAGAAGATTTCGCAG
>JAFIEL010000249.1 GCA_020832585.1 Natronohydrobacter sp.
AGCGCCCCCCCGCTTCCAGCGCGACGACATGCACGCCTTTCTGCGCCAGTTCATTGGCAAGCACACCGCCGCCCGCGCCGGTGCCGATAACGACAACCACATTGTCATCATTGAAATCAAAACTTGTCGCCATAGCCTGTTTCTCCCCTATGGCTCACAGCCAGTTGATGTCATTGAAACCGCGATCCAGATAGCCGCCCTCGCTGAAGCTCTCGCCTTCATATCCAAAGATCGGCCAGACCGCTTTCTGGTTATACAGCCCGGTCACAAGTCCACCGCGCACGGTCTGGAAGAAATGGCTGTCCTCCATCGCCCGCAGGATATCGACGCGGTCGCGTTCCCAGCCGGCATCAAGATAGCTTGCATGACCGCGCCCCTGCGCCGCGGCGTCAAGCGCGCTGATCCCGGCTTCAACCATCGCGGCCATCTCGGCGCTGTCATAGCCACGCACCGCGATGACGTAATATTCATCCGCGACCTGATCATGCGGATAGATATCGCGTGCCATCCGGACCAGCGTCGCCATGGTTTCGGGTTTCAGATGCGTTACTTCCAGTGCCCATGCGGCATCGGGGGCCGCGATGAATCCGGCACCGATTGCGAAACTCGCAGATGCGGCAACCGTGCCGGACAAAAGCTGGCGACGGGTCATTTCCCGCGGGCTTGCGGTCTTTGTCATGGATTTCCTCCCATAAAGCAAAAAATGGCGCCACGCTCCCCAACATGACGCCGGCGATGGTGGCGCTACAGGTAGCGCCCTCCCCGTTCGAGAACTTCGATCTGATATCCATCCGGATCGGCCACGAAGAAAAACCGAGCGATCACCTCTCCGGCCGGAGCGAAATCGACCAGCTTGCGCGGTGCCAGACCTTCGGCCTCGAACCGCGCATGTTCTGCGGCGGCATCAGGCACCGAAACCGCCAGATGGCCATACCCGTCGCCCAGCGCATAGGGCTCTGTCCGCCCTTTATTGACGGTCAGCTCCAGTTCAAAGCCAGTTTCGGAATTGCTGAGATAGAGCAGCGTGAATTCGGGAAAATCCAGCCTGTCCGCGATCTCCAGCCCGAAAGCCTTGTTGTAGAAAGCAACCGACCGTTCTTCATCCAGCACGCGGATCATGCTGTGGATCATTTTCGCCATTGAGCGCACCTTCCATTGTCATCGTTCTGACAAGTGTCGCCGCAATGGTTGTGGAATGGGTAGTATTGACCTACTACCAGCCTTCGTCAGGCAGTGATATCGACTGGTTCGCGGCTGGCTGGTCCGCGAACCACTGACTGTTTGCGGTCGAGATACACAAGGCAGGTGCAGCGCAGCAGCGAGCTGAAATTCACAGGTTCGCCATGTAACTGCACGACTTCATCTTGCAGCTTCGAGACAAAAGCCGCGGTCGACAACCCTTCGGACTCTGCCAACTCATCCAGAATGTCCCAGAACAGATTTTCCAGCCGGATGCTGGTGCTTTGCCTGTTGATACGCATCCGGCGCGTTGTGGCGGCGTAGCGACGCGGATCCTGACCGGCATAGATCTGGCACATGATCTTCTCCTCCCAATAACGCATTCCGTGGTCGGGCTGCGTCTCGTCAGGATATGACAATCCGCTGGTTTGTCATTCAAAAATTCGCGATCCTGTCAAATACGGTCAGGGCGTGAGCCGTGGAACGGGCTGCCCAATCCGGGCGCCATTTGCATACCGATACGCATTCGGCAGAGCGCTGCCCGTCGTGGATGGTGGCTCGATTTCGATGGGAAAAAGGAACTACTGATCCGAATTGAGACAAGTTGAAAAACTCCGATCTGCATTTCGAACAGGATCTGGCTGATTTGCCAACAGAATAGCGATATCGTTCTTGGCAGAGAACGTTTTGTCCCAGTGGCTTTGCCTCCGCCGGATCATTCGGATCGATCTGCATCAGCCGCGCGACATGGCCTCTGCATGACGGCCCTCAAGCGGGGCGATTTCCACCAGTGCCAGCCGCGTGCCGCGTTCGCGCGGGAGAACGTGGGCGAAGATGTCAGACGTGATCGGCAGACTGGCCTGCGCGGCAATCTCGTACTTGGCAAACAGCGTGCCCAGTTCCCCAAGACGCGCCAGAGCCTGTTCGAAATGCGCCCTTGCGCGGTCGAGTTCCTCGCGCCGCAGTCGGATCATCCCGGCCATCCAGACGGCATCTGGCAGATCGCCTGCCCCTTCCAGCGCAGCCAGTGCCGCGTCCTGATCCCCGTCATTCAGCGCGCGGATGCCGTCGATGAAGCGCTGTTCCTCGGCCGGGGTCATCAGTCGCTGGAAGAACCCCAGCTTCAGCCGGTCGCGCTGCGGCACGGATGGCGCAGGGGCCGCCCCACCGCGCCCAGCGCGATTGCCGCGCGGGCTGATCGTGTATTTAGCGCCGCGCGGTCCAAAGGATAGCGATGCAGTCGATTTCAACAGGTTCAGCGTGACACCGGGGGCCAGACGAACGCGACGCCAGAAGCGGAGAGCCATCTCTGTTTACCCTCTGCTCACGCGACCACCGGATAGAACGGGCGCCCCCAATCTGCCTGTGGATGCTCCATCATCAGATCAACGAAAACGGGCAGCAGGAACCCCAGAATAGCCGCGCCATCGCGCACCTGCGCACGGTTCACGCTGCTGTTCCAGGTCGCCCCGCCATGCA
>JAFIEL010000035.1 GCA_020832585.1 Natronohydrobacter sp.
CACGCCCGCAATCTACCGCACATCCACGCCACGACACTGCACTCTCTGCGCGCGGGGTACCGCACATTCGCAGCACAAATTGCATTATCCACACCTGCAGGCTACCGCACATCGGCGGCACCACACTGCACTCTTCTGCGCGCGCCGGGGCAGGACAGGCGCGCGTTCGGAAATCCCGCACCCCCATTGCGGGACTGCACCACATCTGCCCCCCAATCACAGGACGCCCGCGTCCAGCAACCAAGCGCGTGCGCCCAGGCACATATCAGCGCAGCCCTGTCACGACGCCCCTGTGCGCAACATATCCGTGATCAGCACACCCACCACCGCCTCGCGTCCCAGCATCTGCTGCGCAGCTTCCAGCAGGGACCGGCGCAGCGGCACCATCTTGCCATGATCGGTGAACATGCCCTCGAACCCGCCGGAATTGGCGTGGTCGAACAGCACCTGCAACAACCCGTCGCGCAGACGCGGAATACTGGCCGTAACCATGTCGCGCTGCGATTCCGGGATCTCCAGCGCAAGCTTCAGCACCACCATGGCCGCGATCCGCCCCTCGACCACCAAGGGCACCATGAACTGATTGGCGAATTCCAGCGTGCCCAGACTGTCACCCGCAGCCAGGACAGGCGCGGGCGGGCTGTCCTGCGCATCCTCGGCAATCTCTGGCGCGGGCCGCAGATACAGTCCTGCACCAGTGCCGATACCAAGCCCCAGCAGGATCAGGAAAATCGGGATCAGCTTGCGCATGCGGGCCTCCTTCGCGTGCCGGGTGTTCAGAACGGTGCCAGAATATCCGCGATCTGCGCCCCATAGCCCGGTTGCTGCACATTCGAGATGATGCCGCGTCCGCCATAAGAAATCCGCGCGCCCGCGATCTTGTCATAGGTGATCTCGTTCTGGCGCGAGATGTCCTCGGGGCGGACATAGCCTGTGACCAGCAATTCGCGCAATTCGTGATTGACACGCACTTCCTGCCGCCCCTCGATCCGCATCACCCCGTTGGGCAGCCGCTCGACCACTGTGGACGCCACCCGCAGCATCAGTTTCTCGTTGCGCCGGACCGATCCATTGCCCGAAAACGTGCTCGCCCCCGTCGTCTCGATCCCCGACCCGATGGCCAGCCCACCCGGCAGGTTGCGGTCAATCAGTTGCGGGATCCCCAGGAATTGCGGCACCGCCATGCTGTTCGATCCCGACCGCCCGCGCGCGGTCGTGTTCGAAATCTCGGCGCTGTCATTGATCTCGATGACCACCGTCATGATATCCCCCTGACGAGAGGCACGCCTGTCCCCCAGCAGCGACCGCTGCCCCGCCGACCAGAGCGAGGCATTGTCCACCCCGCGCCGGGTCTCACTCGTTTCCGGCAGCGGAATCCGGTAAAGCGCCGCATGCTCGATCGTCTGTTCGGGCGGGGTGAAATCCGGTGCGCGCCCGACCTCGCGCAGGGGCGAACAGGCCGCGACAAGCGCGCAAAGCAGGCAGGCAGGCAGCAATCGTATCATCGGGACCAGTCCTTGAGAGAGCGTGAACACAGCATGAACTCCACGCCTTAAAATTCCGTTATCATTGCAACAGACCCATCGATCCCGACACTTCGACCAGACCCGATGAGGTCACGATGCCCTGCACCGACTGGCGCGAGCCAAGGTTCATCACCGTGATCCGCTCGCCCAGACCCGCGCGCGCCATGGCGCGTCCTTCCGACAGGATCATCAGCCCGCCGCTGCGATAGACCATGCGCACGATCTCGTTGCGCTCGATCACCGCCGCCGGGCCCAGATCTGCCAGCCGCACCGGACGGCCCGGATAGATCGCCACCCGCGTTTCCAGCCCGATCACCTGATCGGGTGCGCTCGCAGCGCCCGCGACGGCAGGGGCCGCAAAGATCACATCGCCGGGGCGGATCACCTCGGTCGCGCGGATCAGCCGCGTGGCGACCAGCGTTTCGGCATGACCCCCCCAAGGCCAGAGCAACAGAATTACCAGCCAGCGCATCACCGCACCTGCACGGTCGCGCCCATCATCTGATCGGCCGCCGTGATCACCTTGGAATTCAGCTCATAGCCGCGCTGCGCCTTGATCAGCTCGGTCATCTCGCGCACCGGATCGACCGAGCTTTCCTCCAGATAGCCCTGCCGCAGCGTGCCCAGCCCGTCCGTCCCCGGCACCGCGACATTGGCCGGGCCAGAGGCTTCGGTCTCGATGAACAGGTTCGACCCGATCGCCTCCAGCCCCTTTTCATTGGAAAACCCGGCAAGGGTCAGTTGCCCCAGTTGCTGCGGCTGGATCTGACCCGCGAAATAGCCGTAGATCTCGCCCTGCGCATTGATCGAAAGCGACCGCACATCGACCGGAATCACGATCCCCGGCACCACCTCATATCCGTCCGAGGTCACGATCAGCCCGTCGCCGGTCCGCTTCAGCCCGCCATCGCGGGTATAGCCCGGCGTGCCATCGGGCAGGGTGACTTCCAGATAGCCCCGCCCCTCGATGGCAATATCCAGATCACCCCCGGTAAAGCTGGACGCGCCCTGCTGGATCTGCATGCTGATCGCCGAAGGGCGCACCCCCAGCCCGGCCTGCACCCCGGTCGGCAGCACTGTCCCGTCCGAAGCCGAAATCGCCCCCGGTCGCGCGAATTGCTGGTAATGCAGATCCGCGAAATCCGCGCGCCTTGCATTGTATCCGGTGGTACTCATATTCGCCAGATTATTGGCAATCGTGTCCACGCGCATTTGCTGCGCGCTCATGCCTGTTGCTGCTATATGAAGCGATTTCATAGGTTTATATTCCTTTCCTCATCGACCAAGCGTCTGGATCACGGATTTGATCCGCTCATCCTCGCTCTCCAGCAGCTTCTGTCCGCGCTCATAGGCGCGCTGCACCTCGATCATGCGGGCAAGCTCGATGATCGGATTGACATTCGACTCCTCGATGAAACCCTGCAGCATCATCGGCATCTCGACCGGCTCGATCTCACCATCGACCACGAACAATGTGCCCGCTTCGCGCGACATCGTGACCGGATCGACCGGGCGCACCAGCCCGATCTGCGCAAAGGGCTGGCCATCCGCGGAAAACGTGCCATCCCGCGCAAGCGAGATGGCGCGCGCATCAGGGGGCACGAAAATCGGCGCGCCCCCGGCATCAAGCACCCTGTGACCGTCCATATTGACCAGCTCACCCGCCTGATTGGGCGTAAAGACGCCCGCCCGCGTCAGCCGCTGGCCCTGCGCGGTCTCCAGCAGGAAGAACCCCTCGCCCTCGATCGCCACATCGAACGCACCGCCCGTTTGCGACATTGCGCCCTGCATCTGATACGTGTGGCGCGTATTTCCCAGCGCCATGGACAAGGACGGCTCATGCCGTTCGGTGCCCACGACGAATTCGGAAAATATCACCGCCTCGCGCCGGAACCCGGCGGTCGAGGCATTGGCGATATTATGCGCGATCACCTGCATTTCGCGGCGCAGCCCGCTCATCCGTGTCAGCGTGATATAGCCTGAATTGTCCATCGCTTACACTCCTGCAATCAGGGGCAGGATTTCCTGCTGAAAGAAATCCACCAGCGTCGTGGTCATGAAACTCATCGACACCCAGAACACCAGGACAATGGCCGCAAGTTTCGGCACAAAGGTCAGTGTCATTTCCTGAATCGAGGTCAGCGCCTGAAACAGCCCGACAGAGACCCCCGCAACCAGCGCAGCCGTGAGGATCGGGGTCGAGATGATCGTGGCGACCCAAAGCCCCTGGCGCAGCGTGTCGAAGATGATGGCGTCCTGCATCGGCGCGGTCCTTCTGGCTCAAACCGGCATGCGCAGGATTTCAAGATAGGCTTCCACCACCTTGTCGCGCACCGAAACCGCTGTCTCGACCGCGAGTTCCGTCGCAGCCAGCGCCTCGACCAGCGCATGCGGATCCGCGCCAGAGATCATCGTGTTGGTGGCCGCCGTTTCGGCCTGATGCAGCCCTGTCGCAAAATCACCCAGCGCCGCCCCGAAGGCCGCTTCGCTGCGCACAGGCGCTGCAGGCGCGGCGGCCGTGCGCGCTGTGTCATAACTCTGGATGGCAAGATTGGCAGCAATACTCATGTCATATTCCTTTCTGGAATGGGGTTGGCGTCTGGAATGGGGTTAGCGGCGCAAAAGCTCCAGCAGGCCCTGCGCCATCTGGCGGGTCTGGTCGAAAACCCGCAAATTCGCCTCATAGCTGCGGCTGGCTTCGCGCGCGTCGGCAATCTCGATCATCAGATCGACAGTTGATCCGTCATGGAACCCGGCCTCATCCGCCAGCGGGTGGCCGGGATCATAGACGCGGGGCAGCGTGCGCGGGTCCAGTTGCACCGGACCTGTCGTCACGCGCGAAACCCCGCTGGCGCGGTCGATTTCGGCCCGGAAATCGATGGTCTTGCGCCGATAGCCGGGTGTGTCGGCATTGGCGATATTCTCGGACACATGCCGCAACCTGCGCGCCTGTGCCTCCATCCCCGATGCGCTGACGGCGTAGCTGTTGAACAGATTACCCATACCCGCCCCCTATCGCCCAAGCGCCGTGCGCAACACCGAGCGCGCCGATCCATAGACCGCCAGCGCCAGTTCATGGCTCTGGCGGGTCTGGGCCGCACGCATCATCTCGCGTTCCAACGAGACTGTGTTGCCATTGGGCGAGAATGCCGGGGCGCTGCGGTCCACCCGCGCGGCAAAGATGTCGCTGGCAGGGCCTGCATCCAGATGCGTCGGGCGCGTGGCCTTCAGCGCCGGTGTGGCCTGATAGCTTGCGCCGAACCCTGCCAGATCCCGCGCCCGGAACCCCGGTGTATCAGCCTGGGCGATATTCTCGGCAATCACGCCCTGCCGGGCCGCAGCATGGCGGGCCATCGACTGCGCCATGCGCATCACATCTGGTATGTCGAACATGAGGGCTTCTCCCTTGGGTCCATACACCCGTTCTTAAGAGTGATTCGCTTAAGGATAGGTAAGCGAGACACAAAAAGAGCGACTCAGGATGGATTTTCTGGACGAAATGCGCGCACAGGTGATGGAGCTCGGCGCCTTGCGCGTCTCTGGCCGGATCGCCCGTGTGGACGGGCAGATGCTGGCCGTGCGCGGGCTGACCGATACGGCCCGGATCGGCGACTGGCTGGAAATCCGCACCCGGACCGGCACAAGGATCGGGGCCGAAATCCTGCGCCTGACCCCGGACGAAGTGCAGGCCCTGCCCGATGGCCCGCGCGACGGGCTGGCCATTGACGACCGCGCCGAATTGCGCCCGGCGCGCGGCATCGCCCCCGATGACAGCTGGATCGGGCGCGTGATCGACCCCTATGGCCACCCGCTCGATGGCCGCCCTTTGCTCAAGGGCGCGCAGGACCGCCCCCTCGATGCCCCCGCCCCCGAACCCGCGCGCCGCGGTCGTCTGGGCCAGCGGCTGGATACAGGCATGGCCGTGTTCAACACGCTCCTGCCGCTGGTTCAGGGCCAGCGCATCGGGCTTTTCGCAGGGTCCGGTGTCGGAAAATCCATGCTGCTTGGCAAATTCGCGCGCCATATGCAGGCCGATGTCGTGGTCATCGCCCTTGTGGGGGAACGCGGGCGCGAATTGCGCGAGTTCATCGAGGATGTGCTCGGCGCAGACGGCCTCGCCCGCGCGGTCGTCGTCACGGCCACCTCGGACCAGCCCCCGCTCACGCGCCGCCGCTGCGCACAGGCCGCCATGTGCGTGGCCGAACATTTCCGCGACCAGGGCAAGCATGTGCTGCTCCTGACCGACTCGATCACACGCCTCGCCGAAGCCCATCGCGAAGTGGCGCTGGCCGCAGGGGAACAGGCCTCCCTGCGCGGCTTCCCCCCATCGACGGCGCAGCGCATCATGTCCCTGGCCGAACGCGCGGGGCCGGGGCGTGACGGGGTGGGCGCGATCACCGCCATCTTCACAGTGCTGGTCGCAGGCTCGGACATGGAAGAACCGATCGCCGATATCCTGCGCGGCGTGCTCGATGGCCATGTGGTCATGGACCGCGCCATCGCCGAACGCGGGCGTTTTCCGGCCATTGATGTCCTGCGTTCGGTCAGCCGCTCCCTGCCCCATTGCGCCAGACCCGAAGAAAACACCCGCATCAGCGAGGCCCGCCGCCTGCTCGGGGCCTATGACCGCGCCGAAATGATGGTGCAGGCGGGGCTTTATGAACGCGGCTCCGATCCACTGGTGGACCGTGCCATCGCAGTCTGGCCCGCGCTCGACGCCTTCGTGGGCGAACCCGCGCCCGCAGGCATCAAGGGCGCTTTCGCGCGGCTCGCACAATGCCTGGATCCGCCCCCAAAGCCACAACCCACGCCAAAACAGCCCAAACGCCCCTGAAAATACCGTTCGGACACGGCCCGCCCGTGCGCCCTCGCACGGGCAGCGCCCGCGAATGGCATGGGCGGGCGGGTGGGCCATGAGCGGGCGCTCATGACGCCGCAAGGCGTCATCCCCCGCGCGCGCCCCCGAAAACCCGTTTCCCTCTCGCGCGGAATTGCACTAAACGATCAGCAAAATTCAGATTTCGGGGAACACCATGGCGCGCATCCTGATCACTTCGGCCCTGCCCTATATCAACGGGATCAAGCATCTGGGCAATCTCGTCGGCAGCCAGTTGCCCGCAGACCTCTATGCCCGCTACATGCGCGCGCGCGGCCACGAGGTCATGTTCATCTGCGCCACCGATGAACACGGCACCCCCGCAGAACTCGCCGCCGCCAAGACGGGCGAGGCC
Source organism: Natronohydrobacter sp. (assembly GCA_020832585.1). GTDB lineage: Bacteria > Pseudomonadota > Alphaproteobacteria > Rhodobacterales > Rhodobacteraceae > Roseinatronobacter. Next base: position 6,758 of record JAFIEL010000035.1, read on the forward strand.
GTGGACGCCTATTGCGCCCGCATGCATGGCGTTCAGACCGACCTCGCACGCGGCTTCGCACTGTCCTTCGACCATTACGGCCGCTCCTCCAGTGCGCGCAATCACGCCCTGACCCAACACCTTGCCGCCAAACTCGGAGAGGCCGGTCTGATCGAGGAAGTCTCTGAAAAACAGGTCTATTCCCATACTGATGGCCGCTTCCTGCCCGACCGCTATATCGAGGGCACCTGCCCGAATTGCGGCTATGAGCGCGCGCGCGGCGACCAATGCGAAAACTGCACCAAACAGCTTGACCCCACCGACCTGATCAACCCGCGCTCCGCCATTTCCGGCGCGACCGATCTGGAAGTGCGCGAAACCAAGCACCTCTACCTGCGCCAATCCTCGCTTCGCGACACACTCGACCAATGGATCGACCGCCAGCAGGGCTGGCCAGTGCTCACCACCTCGATTGCGAAGAAATGGCTCCATGATGGCGACGGGTTGCAGGATCGCGGCATCACCCGCGATCTCGACTGGGGCGTGCCGGTGCAATTCGACGGCGCACCGTGGCAAGGCATGGAGGGCAAGGTCTTCTATGTCTGGTTCGACGCCCCCATCGAATATATCGCCGCGACCGCCGAATGGGCCGATGCACAGGGGCTTGATGACAGCGCATGGCAACGCTGGTGGCGCACCGACATGGGTGCGGATGATGTGCGCTATGTGCAGTTCATGGGCAAGGACAATGTGCCCTTCCACACGCTCAGCTTCCCCGCGACCCTGATCGGGTCCGGCGAGCCGTGGAAACTTGTCGATTACATCAAGTCCTTCAACTACCTGAACTATGATGGCGGCCAATTCTCGACCTCGCTCGGGCGCGGCGTGTTCATGGATCAGGCGCTCTCGATCCTTCCGGCGGATTACTGGCGCTGGTGGCTTCTGTCCCATGCCCCCGAAAACAGCGATTCCGAATTCACATGGGAAAATTTCCAGACCTCCGTGAACAAGGATCTGGCCGATGTGCTGGGCAATCTGGTCAGCCGCGTCACCAAATTCTGCCGCTCGAAATTCGGCGAACAGGTGCCGACCGGCGGCACCACCGGCCCGCGCGAAGCGCAGCTTGTCACCGATCTGACCACCCGCCTGCGCGCTTACGAATCCCATATGGAAGCGATGGAAGTCCGCAAATCCGCAGGCGAATTGCGCGCGCTCTGGGTCTTGGGCAATGAATACCTGCAAGAAGCCGCGCCCTGGTCCAGTTTCAAGACCGACCCCGACCTTGCCGCCGCCCAGATCCGCCTCGCGCTCAACCTGATCCGCTTCTACGCCGTGGTCTCGCAGCCCTTCATCCCGGAGGCGAGCGCCCGGATCATGGCCGACATGCAAAGCGACGACTGGTCATGGCCCGCCGATATGGCGAAAGCCCTCGACACGCTCAAGGCAGGCCATGCCTTCACCGTGCCCGAGGTGCTTTTCGCCAAGATCACCGACGACAGCCGCGCGGAATGGGAGGCAAGTTTCGCCGGTCAGTCCTGAACAGCACAGGGCGGATGGACAAAGGACATCCCGTTGACGACACGCAGCAAACTGCCGTCATCCTTCTTCATCAGAAGGATGCGGTCGCCCCATTCCGCCCCCTCGCCCGTGCATTGCAGATCGAACAGCATCGCATCCATGCCGCGAATAGTCGTCGGATTGGCCAGACGGCAGGTCGCCACCACACCGAAATACTGCCCGTTCTCGATGCGGATCGTCGCAATATCCGCCGTCCCCCGCGACAGATCGCAGGCCAGACGCGCCTCTGGCACGACAGCATAAGTGCCATCAAACCGCGTCGTATCCGCCAGCGCCGCACTCGCCCCCATCACCCCGACAAGCGCCCCAATGCAATATCTCATACTCTCACCCTGTTCACATGCCCCCCTCAGAATACCCAAGCCCGCCCACTGGCGCAAACCGCCATTTTCGCGCAACCGGGGATTTCCGCTTTAAACTCGCACGGCCCTGCACTAGCATCCTTACCATGTTCACCATCGAGCACGATTTCGACGCCACAGTAATCACCCTTGTTGACGAGGGCGCGTCCCATGCGGGCGCGCTGCGCGAAGATGTGATCATCACCGCGTTTGAAGATTGCGTGACGCTGCGCCAGTTCGACCCGCAAAGCGACGATGATGTGGTCATCACGCTCTCGCTGTCGCAATTGCGCGAACTGGCCGCAGCGCTAGACCTGCCCGAGGGCAGCTACCGGCTCGACCCCTCCAAGGGCGCGCGTGGCAGCTGACGACCGGCTGCGCTGCCCGCTGCCCTGCACTACCCCCAGACATCAAGAAAGGCCGCATCATGCTGACAAATGACCAGTTGTCCCAATGGGATCGCGAAAACTTCCTCCACCCCTCCACCCATTTCGGCCAGCACGGACGCGGCGAAAGCCCCGCCCGGATCGTCAGCAAAGCCAGCGGCGTCTATATCGAAGACCGCGACGGCACCCGCCTGCTCGACGCTTTCGCGGGCCTCTATTGCGTCAACGTAGGCTATGGCCGCACCGAGATCGCCGAGGCCATCGCCGCACAGGCCCATGAACTCGCCTATTACCACGCCTATGTCGGCCACGGGACCGAGGCCTCGATCACGCTTGCGCATATGGTGGCCGAGCGTGCGCCTGCCCATATGAACCGCGTCTATTTCGGCCTTGGCGGGTCCGATGCCAATGAAACCAATGTGAAACTGGTCTGGTATTACTGGAACGTCAAAGGCCGCCCCGAAAAGCGCAAGATCATCTCGCGCTGGCGCGGCTATCACGGCTCGGGTCTGATCACCGGCTCGCTCACCGGCCTCACACCGTTTCACGCGAAATTCGGCCTGCCCCTGCCCGAAATCCTGCATACCGAAGCCCCCTATTACTTCCGCCGCCCTGACCCATCCATGACCGAAGAACAATTCACCGCCCATTGCGCCGCGAAACTCGAAGAACTGATCGAGCGCGAAGGCGCGGACACGATCGGCGCTTTCATCGGTGAACCACTTCTGGGCACAGGCGGCATCGTCCCGCCGCCCGCAGGCTATTGGGACGCGATCCAGCCCATCCTGAAAAAGCATGACATCCTGCTGATCGTGGATGAAGTAGTCACAGGCTTTGGCCGCACCGGCACGATGATGGGCTCCACCCATTACGGCATCACGCCGGACATCATCACCATCGCCAAGGGCCTGACTTCGGCCTATGCGCCGCTCTCCGGCTCCATCGTCAGCGATGACGTGTATAAAATCCTCGAAGAAGGCACCGATAAGTTCGGCCCCTTCGGCCATGGCTGGACCTATTCCGCCCATCCCATCAGCGCCGCCGCTGGTGTGGCGAACCTGAAACTGGTGGACAGCCTTGGACTGGTGGACAATGCCCGCGACACTGGCGCGTATTTCCGTCAGGCAATGGCCGACGCGCTGGCAGATCACCGCTTCGTCGGCGATGTGCGCGGTGACGGGATGCTCGCCGCGGTCGAATTGCAGCGCGACCCCGGCGCACGCACGGATTTCGACGCCGCTGACAAAGTCACTGCACAAGTGGTGGGCGAAATGGCCAAACGCGGCGTTATCGCCCGCGCCATGCCGCAAGGCGAAATCATCGGTTTCGCCCCGCCCCTCTGCCTGACACGGGCCGAGGCCGATACCATCGTCACCACCACCCGCGACGCTCTCGACGCAGTAACCGCCCAGTTCTGACCCCCAAAGCCCCCGCAATTCCGCGGGGGCTTTTCGTCCCACGGACCCCAGCCATGACCACAACCAACCCGAATTTCACCCAGGCGGAGTATGAGGCCCGCATCACCCGCACCCGCGCAGAAATGGAACTGCGCGGCATCGACCTGATGATCATTTCCGACCCGTCGAACATGAACTGGATCTCGGGCTATGACGGCTGGTCCTTCTATGTGCATCAAGCGGTCCTTCTGCCGATGCAGGGCGATCCCGTCTGGTGGGGCCGCGGCATCGACGGCCCCGGCGCGCTGCGCACTGTGTTCATGCAGAACGAAGACAGCGTCATGCCCTATGACGACACTTACGTTCAGAACCCGCAAAAACACGCGATGGAAGCCTTGGCCAGCCTGATCATTGATCGCGGCTGGAACACAGGCTGGATCGGCGTCGAGATGGACAATTACTATTACTCCGCCGCCGCCCATCAGACCCTTGTGAACCATCTCCACGAAGCCCGCTTTGTCGATGCAACTGGGCTGGTGAACTGGCAAAGGCTGGTGAAATCCGATTCGGAACTCCTCTATATCCGTCGCGCCGCCAAGATCGTCGAGCGGATGCATCAGGTCATTCTCGATGTGGCCGAACCCGGCATGGCGAAAAACCTGCTTGTGGCCGAGATTTCCAAGGCCGGCATTGTCGGCGCGGATGGCCAATGGGGCGACTACCCTGCCATCGTTCCGATGGCCCCCTCTGGCCTCGATGCGACCGCTGCACATCTGACATGGGACGACCGGCCCATGCGCAAGGGCGAATCGACCTTTTTCGAGATCGCGGGTGTGCATCGTCGCTACCATTGCCCGCAATCGCGGACGCTGTTTTTCGGCACCGTGCCCGATCTCTACCGCCACGCCGAAGAGGCGGTCCTCGAAGCCACCGAAGCCGGACTTGGCCAATGCCATCCCGGCGCGCGCGCCGAAGATGTGGCCAATGCCTTCAATGCGGCGCTCAACAAGCGCGGCTTTGAAAAAGACAACCGCTGCGGCTATTCCATCGGCCTCAGCTATCCGCCCGACTGGGGCGAGCGCACGCTGTCTTTACGCCGTGGTGACATGACAGAGCTGAAACCGGGCATGGTGATTCACTTCATGCCCGCGCTCTGGCTCGAAGATGGCGGGTTGGAGATCACCGAGCCCGTTCTGATCACCGAAGCCGGCCCGGAATTGCTCTGCGCCACGCCGCGCGAAATCTTCGTGAAATAGCGCGGGATCCGTGACAGGTGGATTTTGACACAATGAAATAGCGTTTCACCCTGCGAAAAAATCGAGGTCCAATCGGCCAGATGATTTTTCGCAGGGTGAAAGCATTTTTCAAATATAAGATTCGGGCATTAACCCCTTAATCTTGCTTGATAATGTGGGGTATTCCAGTCCGCACGCGCCAGCCAGTCCTCTTCCGGCTGCCGTTCTGCCAGAGTGGCCGGAATCTCCACCTCATCAAATCCCGACCGCCGCGCCATCGCATATTGATCTGCAATAATCGGCCCAGACGCGCGCAACCGTCCCGAAAAACCCTTTGCGCGCAATTGCTTGGCAAGCGTAAAGCCGCGCCCATCGGCGAAACCGGGGATCAGGATGCGGATATGGCTGGCGTAGAAAATATCTGCGTCCAAATCTTCCGGCGCAGTATCTCCGGGCAGATCAATGACCTTCAAGACATTGTTTTCTTGTGGTTTTTCAGGCCAATCATCTGCCGAAAACCCGCTATCCCTGACAACAATACTCATGCTGCATCCGCCTTTCTGTCCCGCTGCGCGACCCCACCGATGAAATGAATGCCGCATTCGGTTTTTTCCGTTCCCCGCCAACGCCCTGCGCGGGGATCTTCACCTGTCAGCACCCGCGAGGTGCAAGGCTGGCAGCCAATCGACGGATAGCCCCGCGCCACCAGAGGATGACGCGGCAGATCATGCGAATCCAGATAGGCACCGATCTGCGCGGCACTCCAATCTGCCAATGGATTCAAACGGATACGACCGGTTCCTGTTTCCAGTTCGGCCAAATTCAGATCCGCGCGCGTCGCCGCCTGATGGCGTTTGCGCCCGGTGATCCAGGCGTCATAGCCCTTCAAAGCTCGTTCCAGTGGTTCGGCCTTGCGCAGAGTGCAGCAGCGTTCGGTGTCGGAACGATGCAATAACCCGTCCGCGTCTCGTTCAAACAACGCCGCCCGATCCGGCGTGATTGTCTGCACATTGCGCAGTCCCAGATGCGCCGCCAACTCCTTCTGATAGGCAACCGTTTCAGGAAAAAGTGCAAGTGTATCAATGAACAAGACCGGTAAGTTCATGTCGAGTTGTGCCACCATATGCAGCAGCACAGCCGAATCAGCGCCGAAGGACGACACCATCGCCACGCGCCCGGAGCGTGCGATCGCATCGCTCAGGAAATGTTGCGCGGTGCTGTCCGCATGGTCGATGAGCAGGTCCGAGACGAGCGAAGAGGCATCAAGCGGCATCTGCACGATCTCCTGACTGATAGAGCGCATCCTTGAAGGGTTGTGCGCCAAGGCGTTGGAAAACTTTGATAAATTCTTCCTGTGGGTTCGCGCGCAGATCAAGATAGGCATCAATCACCCGCTCGATGGCTGGCACGATCTGATCATAGGCAAAGCCCGGCCCCGCCCGTTCCCCAAGTGCCGCACGCTCGGTCGCATCGCCGCCAAGCGTGATCTGGTAATTCTCGACCCCGGCCCGGTCGAGACCCAGAATCCCGATATGACCCACATGATGATGTCCGCAAGCGTTGATGCACCCCGATATCTTGATTTTCAGCCCGCCAATTTCGTGCTCGCGCGCAGCAAAGGCCGTGGCGATTTCTTGCGCGACCGGGATCGACCGCGCCGTAGCCAGCGCGCAATAATCCATGCCGGGGCAAGCGATGATGTCTGAAATCAGCCCGACATTCGCTGTTGCCAGTCCGGCCTGTTGCAACGCTGCATGAACAGCAGGCAGGTCGGATTTGTGCACATGCGGCAGGATCACGTTCTGTTCATGGCTGATACGCAACTCATCATGCCCATACTGCTCCGCCAGATCGGCCATCAGCCGCATCTGATCCGATGTCGCATCCCCCGGTGTTGCGCCATGCGCTTTCAGGCTGATCGTGACGATCGCGTAGCCGTCCTGCCAGTGCGCGGCAAGGTTCGTATCTGCAAACGACCGAAACACCGGATCATTTTTGTATGCAATTTCATAGGCTTCAGTCGATGCGACACGAAATGCAGGTGGCGCAAAGGCGCGACGCAGATCGTTCAGGATCGCCTGATCGGCCCCGCGCCATTCCGCGCGCAAGGCGTCAAACCGACGCTGGACACGGGCGCGGACTTCGTCAAGTCCAAGCTCATTCACCATGATCTTGATACGCGCCTTGTATTTGTTATCGCGCCGCCCGTAGCTGTTATAGGTCGACAGGATCGCCTCGATATAGGGCAGCAGATCAGCCTCGGGGATGAATTCGGCCAGCACCTTGCCGATGACCGGCGTGCGCCCCAGACCGCCGCCCACGATCACTTCGAACCCGCGCTGCCCGTCCCGCAACACCATCCGCAACCCGATATCATGCGCCCGCGTCACGGCGCGGTCATTGGGGCTGCCAGTGATCGCGATCTTGAATTTGCGCGGCAGGAATTGAAACTCGGGGTGATCGGTGGACCATTGGCGCAAAAGCTCCGCCACAGGCCGCGGATCGGCGATTTCATCGGCGCTTGCACCAGCGAAATGATCCGCCGTCACATTGCGCACGCAATTGCCCGAAGTCTGAATGGCGTGCATCCCCACTTCGGCCAAAGCATCAAGGATATCAGGCACATCGCGCAGGCGCGGCCAGTTGAACTGGATGTTCTGGCGGGTGGTGAAATGGCCGTAACCCTTGTCCCACTTATCCGCGATCATGGCCAGTTGCCGCATCTGGGCACTGTTCAAGGTGCCATAGGGAATGGCCACGCGCAGCATATAGGCGTGAAGCTGCAGATACAGGCCATTCATCAGGCGCAGCGGGCGAAATTCCTCTTCGGTCAGCGCGCCCGAGATGCGGCGCTCTACTTGCGCGCGGAACTGGGCGTTGCGGGTGGCAAGGAAATCTTGGTCGAATTCGGAATAGATATACATGGCGGTCGGTCCTTTGATCTTTGGGCAGGGAAAATGTGGGCGCGATGGCTCAACACATTCGCTCTGCCTGCTTGCCATGCGGGTAGTTGGAAGGGCCGCGCGCGCGGAACGCTTCGCGGAAATGCGCAGGTTCGGGGCCGTTGGGGCCACGGTGCGCAGGGGCAAGATAAGCGCCCACCAGCCGGTCGGGCTGGGCCTGCGCCGCCGCCAGGGCGGATTCGGCGGCCGCCTGTTCGGTGAAGAGTTCGGCCTCGGAATGGATGCGCGACCAGCCGCCCTGCGGGGTCAGATAGACGACATCGCCTTCGAAAAGGTCATTCGCGGTGACGACAGCGGGGGTGAAACGGATGCTCATAGGGCTTGTTCCTGAAGCTCGAAACTCTGCTCGGTGGCTCTGGGCGCAAGGCCCAGAAGGATGATCGCGGGGCCAGCGAGGGCAGCGGCCTGCCGGGGCAGATGCGCCAGCGTGGTCGGCACGATCTGCTGATCGGCGCGCGAGGCGTTTTCAACCAGCGTGACGGGGGTTTCAGGGCTTGCGCCATGCATCAGAAGCCGCCCTTGCACGAAACGCGCCGCGCGTTTGCCCATATAGACCGCCGTGATCGCACCGGGGGCAGCCAGCGCGCGCCAGTCCTGATCGGCATAGCCCTGCATGTCATGGGCTGTGACAAGACGCAGCGACTGGTTGCGCCCGCGTCTGGTCAGGCTCTGGCCGATGCTGGCAGCAGCACTTGATGCAGAGGTCACTCCGGGGATGACCTGCCAGCGGATGCGGGCCGTGTCCAGCGCGTCGGTTTCTTCGTCCAGACGGCCAAAGACCGAGGCATCGCCGCCCTTCAGGCGCACGACATGCGCGCCGGTCTGTGCATGGTGGATCATCAGGCGGTGGATTTCGGATTGCGGGGTCGAGGGGCCGAAACCTTCCTTGCCGACCGAGATCATCACCGCCTCGCGCCGGGCGAGTTCCAAGATCTCGGGCGACACAAGCCGGTCGTAGATGACCACATCGGCGCGGTCGATCAGCTTGCGGGCCTTCAGGGTCAGCAGTTCGGGGTCGCCGGGGCCAGCGCTGACGAAATCGACATGGCCCTCTGGCGGGGCGGCGCGCAGGTGGCGGGCAAGCAGGGCGTCCAGCGCCTGTTCAACCTGTTTCTCGCCGCCCTGTTCCAGCGCGCGGGGGCCTGCCGTGTCGTAATATTCGGCCCAGAAGGCGCGCCGCCGTGTCCCTTGGGGCAGATGTTCGGCCATGGCGCGGAAGCCCTTGCCGATACGGGTCAGGATACCCAGCGAGGCGGGCAGGACTTCTTCGAGATGCGCCTTGATCTTGCGCGCAAGTACTGGCGCTGCGCCTTCGGTGCCGATGGCGACGACAACGGGGGCGCGGTCCACTATCGCAGGGGTCAGGAAGTCGGAAGCGTCGAGATTGTCCACAACATTCACCAGCGCGCCCGACTTGCGGCCAAGGGCCGCGATGCGGGCATCCTCGGTAGCGTCCCCGGTGGCGGCATAGACCAGCCGCGCGCCGTGCAGGTCGCAGCCCAGAAGCGGGCGGCGGACAAGGGTCACGCGCGGGCGGTGCGCTTCGATTTCAGGCGCGAAACCGGGCGCGCAAAGCGTGATCTTTGCGTCGGTTTTCAGCAGGAGGCGCAGCTTGGCCAGCGCGATCTCTCCACCGCCGCCGATGACGACGCGGGCCTGGGTCATGTCGAGGAAGACCGGATAGTGCTGCATGGGCGACTCCTTTCGCTCTGCAGCAATATAGAATAATTTCCCGTCAAATGGCTATATCTGCGCCGCGATAAGGAATTTGTTCAGGTATGACTTGAGGGGCAGTAACTGGTCAACAGTATGGGGGGAGAACTGGAAAGCTGTTCCGGGCGCTCGCCTGCATGTGGATCAATCATCTTGCAGGACGGAAAAGCGGGGCTGACTGCGCGGCAGAAATTCCCTTCGGCGGTTGGTGCGACGCCGAGAGGAGATTTGGATATTTGAGCAAGAATGAATAAGACCTAAGGCCGTTATCCCGGCGCGCGTTCTGCCCAGCCAGCGAAGATCTTTTCGAGCGCGACCACGATGTAATAGAGCACGATCCCTAGGAAGGCCAAGGCCAGCAGAACCGCGAACATCAGCGGGAAATCGGAATTGGTGCGGCCTGAATCAAAGAGCGCGCCAAGGCCGCGGCCGTGGGGGCTGACGATCTCCATCAGGTTGGTGCCGATGAAAGCGAGTGTCACGGCCACTTTCAGCGCGCCGAAGAATTCCGGCAGGGTCTTGGGCAGGGCGATCTTCCAGAAGATTGTCGCTTGCGAGGCCCCCAGCGAGCGCAGGATGTCGCGGTATTCGGGTTCCAGTGTGGACAGGCCAATGCTGACCGAGACCGCAATGGGGAAAAACGAGATCATGAAGGCCAGCAGCACGGTGTTGAAATCATGCTGGCCCACGAACATCAGCGCGACGATCGGCACCACGGTCGCCTTGGGGATGGCATTGAAGCCCACGAGGATCGGGTAAAGCGCGTCGCGCATGGTGCGCGAAAAGCCCATGATCATGCCCAGCACGGTGCCGAACAGAACCGCCAGCAACAGCCCCAGAACCGTGCGCCAGAGCGTCTGCCAGCCCATCGAGATAAACAGGTTCCAATGGCGCTGATAGGCCGGGATCAGGTCCGAGGGCGCGGCCATCTTGAATTTGGGCCAGCCATTGAACCAGACCAGCCACTCCCAGAAGGCAAGCAGGATCGCGATGGCGATGAGCGGAACCGCGATGGCGCGCAGGTGCTTGTTCATGTCGCGGTTTCCCCGGCTGATGCGCGCCCCTGCGCGATCTGGATCTGGTGGCGCAGGATATTGAGTTGCTCAGCCGCCGCGGGCGTATAGAGATCATCGAGCGTGCGCGGACCTGATGAGGGAATATCGAGCACATATTGCGTGCGCGCGGGACGGCCCGACAGCACCACGACCTGATCGGCGAGAAAGATCGATTCCCGCAGGTCATGGGTGATCAGAACACCCGTGAAGGGCTCGCGTTCCTTGACGCGGTGCATGGTCTGCCACAGGTCTTCGCGGGTAAAAGCGTCAAGCGCGCCGAAGGGTTCATCGAGGATCAGCACATCGGGCTGGTGGATCAGCGCGCGGCACAGGCTGGCGCGCTGGCGCATCCCGCCCGATAGCTCCGAGGGGCGCTTGTCCTCGAACCCCTCAAGCCCCACGAGGGACAAGAGGAAGCGCGCACGCTCTTCGGCCTGTTTCTTCGAGAGTTTCGAGGGCACAATCTCAAGCGGCAGCAGAACGTTTTTCAGGATCGTGCGCCATTCCAGCAAGACCGGGTTCTGAAACGCCATGCCAACGGTCGAACGTGGTCCCTTGACGCGCTCGCCATGCAACCAGACCTCGCCCTCATCGGGTTTCATCAGCCCGGCGATCAGCCGCGTCAGGGTGGATTTGCCGCAGCCAGAGGGGCCGACGACGGCGACAAAACCGCCTTCGGGCACGGCGATTTCCAGCCCGTCCAGAACCGGAAGCGGGCCGGAGTCGGTCTGATAGGCGTGGCGCACGCCCTTGATATCAATGAGATTTGTCATGCGGCCCCGCCTGTGTCGGGCCAGCGGCGACCGCTGGCCCTGTGTCAATCAATCAAGCTTGAACCCACCTTCGGGCAGGAAGGCATCGGTAAAATAGAGGCTCGCATCCGGTTCGGTCTGATATTCGTAGGTCAGTTTGATCTGCTCGATGGAATTGGCGAAACGATCCGCGTCGATGATGCCCATGCCATTGGCCTGGACCCAGTCGGTCACGATATTGTCGCGCAGCGCAAGTTCCAGACGGCGCAGTTCCAGTTCAAGATCCATTGCCGGGTTGAAAGGCTCGATGGTAGCAACGGCGGCTTCAGGATCGGCAATCGTGTCGATCATGCCCTTGGCCACGGCTTCGAGGAAACCCTTGACCGCATCGGGATTGGCGGCGGCGAAATCCGTGTTGACGATGATCACATTGCCATAGAGGTCAACGCCATGATCGGCCATCAGGATGACGGACAGATCGTCTTCCGGCACGCCCAGACGCGCGGTGCTGAGGAAGGAGGTGAAGCTGAAGCCCGTGACGGCATCGACCGTGCCTTCGGCGAGCGAAGGCTCACGCGTGGGGAAGCCCACAGGTTCAATGGTGATGGTGGAGGCATCAATGCCGGTTTCCGCGACGAAGATCGGCCATTGCGCGAAAGCGCCATCGGGGGGCGGCGCGCCGAGGGTCTTGCCTTCGAGATCCGAGGGAGTTTCCACACCCAGTGAGCGGCGACCCACGATGGCGAAGGGCGGCTTGTCATAGACCATCATCGCGCCGATGACAGGCGCACCGGGATTCTGGTCAAGGAATTTGATCAGGCTGTTGATATCGGCAAAGCCGACCGGGAACGCGCCGGTGGCGACTTTCGGAATGGCGTCAAGGCTGCCCTGCCCGGCGGTGACTTCGACCGAGAGGCCCGCATCGGCGAAATAGCCCTTCTCGATGGCCACGAAATAAGGGGCGGACGGCCCCTCGAACCGCCAGTCCAGCGCGAAAGGCATCGCGGTCTGGGCATGGGCAGAGACTGCCAGGACCGAGAGGCCGAGGGCAGCGGTCAAAGTGCGGTGGAGCATGGGACAACCTCTTGCTGTTGGAGCTATCGTTTCGGACTAAGCCCTTGTCGGGGCAGAGTCACAGGGCTTGCGCCCTTTGACCCTGCCTTTGCGACATTCTTGTGCAAGCTTTGACCAGTTGCAACAGATTTAAGCACATCATTGCGCCTATCCTGTGCACGCCGCACAGGTTTTGGGCTTGCGTGCCCTGAGTGGATCGGGAAATTTGGCGGCGCAGGAATGGGGAGCGCGATGCAGGACTTCGGCACATATGACTATATCATCGTGGGCGCGGGCTCTGCCGGGTGTGTGCTGGCCAACCGGCTGAGCGAGAACCCGAAAACCCGCGTGCTGCTGCTGGAAGCAGGCGGCAATGACCTCTATCACTGGGTGCATATCCCGGTGGGGTATCTTTACTGCATCGACAATCCGCGCACCGACTGGCGCTATCGCACAGCGCCGGAACCGGGGCTGAACGGGCGTTCTCTGATCTATCCGCGGGGGCGCTTGCTGGGGGGGTGTTCGTCGATCAACGGGATGCTTTACCTGCGCGGACAGGCTGCCGATTATGATGGCTGGCGGCAGATGGGGCTGGCTGGTTGGGGCTGGGACGATGTGCTGCCCTATTTCCTGAAATCCGAGGATTATTACGCCGGCGCCGCACCGGGCCAGCATGGCGCAGGCGGGGGCTTCCGGATTGAAGAACAGCGGTTGCGCTGGGATATTCTGGACGCGTGGAAAGAGGCGGCAGTCGCGGCAGGGATACCGGAGACGGCGGATTTCAATCTGGGCGACAATTTCGGGGTGGGCTATTTCAAGGTCAACCAGAAATCCGGCTTTCGCTGGTCGGTGGTGCGCGGCTTCCTGCGTCCGGCGATGGGGCGGCCCAATCTGCGCGTGCTGACCCATGCGCAAAGCGAGGGGCTGATCCTTGAGGGGCGGCGCGCTGTCGGGGTGCGGTTTTCGCACAAGGGCGCGCCTGCGCGGGCGATGGCGGCGGGCGAGGTGATCCTGTCGGCGGGTGCGATCAACACGCCGCATCTGATGCAACTCTCTGGCCTTGGGCCGGGGGCATTGTTGCAGGGCCACGGGATCGAGGTGGTTCAGGACATGCCCGATCTGGGCGAAAACCTGCAGGATCACCTGCAGATTCGCTGCGCCTATAAGGTACAGGGCGTCAAGACGCTGAACACGATGGCGTCAAGCCTGTGGGGCAAGGCTCTGATCGGGCTGGATTATGTGGCGCGCAGGCGGGGGCCGATGGCGATGGCGCCAAGTCAGTTGGGGGCGTTTGCCTATTCCGGCGAAGGGTTGGCCAGTCCTGATCTGGAATATCATGTGCAGCCGGTGACGCTGGAGGCTTTCGGCCAGCCGCCGCATGATTTTCCGGCAATCACGGCATCGGTCTGTCATTTGCGGCCTGAAAGCCGCGGCTATGTGCGGCTGGCGTCCAGTGACCCGAAGGCGCATCCGGTGATCCAGCCCAATTACCTGTCCACCGAAGGCGACCGGCTGGTGGCGGCGCGCGCGATCCGGCTGACACGGCGGATCATGGAGCAGGCCCCCTTGGCGCAGTATCGGCCAGAGGAATTCAAGCCGGGGCCAGCATTTCAGACGGATGCAGAGCTTGCGAAAGGCGCTGGGGACATTGCCTCGACGATCTTTCATCCGGTTGGGACGGCGCGGATGGGGACAGACTCGCGCGCGGTTGTGGATGCCCAGTTGCGGGTGAACGGGGTCGAAAGGTTGCGGGTGGTGGATGCGTCCGTCATGCCGCGCATCACCTCGGGCAATACGCAGGCACCGGTGATCATGATTGCCGAGAAAGCCGCCGATATGATCCGCGCGGCAGGGTGAGCGGTGTTGTAGGGTGCGTGGTGACCACGCACCTTACCTTCTGCGCCAGAGTGCGACCCCACCGCCAATGGCCATGCCCACCATCGAGGGCAGGACCAGCATCACGAGCGCAAAGGCATAGCCCATCCCGCTCATGCCATCGACCTGACTGATGGCAAGTACCATTCCGACCGCCGCCAGCAGATGCGCGGCAAAGATCGCCCCGAAGGCGCGTCGCCAGCCATTGCCCATCAGCACGCCGCCCAGAATGCCCCCGGCCAGTGCCGCGCCACCCAGCATCAGGAAGAAGGTGAGTTCCGGTCCCATCAAGCCGCCTTTGCCTGCAGGCGCGGTACCAGCCCATGCGCCCAGCCCGAAATCGTGCCCGCGCCCAGACAGATCACCATATCGCCCGGTTGGGCATGGGCGCGCACCAGCGCTTCCAGATCATCCTCGGTATCGACCGGGTGCGCGGATCTGTGACCATGCGCCGTGAGCCCTGCCAGCAGGTCATCGCGGCTTGCCCCCGGTATCGGGTCTTCGCCTGCCGCATAGACCGGCGCGATGCCCACGACATCGGCTTCGTTGAAGCAGGTGCAGAATTCCTCGAACAGGTTCGACAGGCGCGTATAGCGGTGCGGCTGGTGCACGGCGATCACCCTGCCCGCGCCGCCAAGCGCCTGACGCGCCGCTTTGAGCACAGCCGCGATTTCAACCGGGTGATGGCCGTAATCGTCGATGATGGTCACGCCCTCGACCGTGCCCACACGGGTAAACCTCCGATTCACGCCGCCGAATTTCGCCAGTGCGGTGCGGATTTCGGCCGCATTCATCCCCAGATGCCGCGCCGCTGCCACCGCCGCCAGCGCGTTCGAGACATTGTGATCGCCGGGCATGGGCAGCGTGCAGCCCTTGATCATGCGCCGCTCATCCTGCAACGCAATGTCGAAATGCGCGACGCCGTTGTCATAGCGCAGGTTCATCGCGCGGATATCGGCTTGCGCGTTGAAGCCGAAGGTGACGACACGCCGATCCGTGATCTTGGCGACCAGCGCCTGCACTTCCGGGTGATCGGTGCAGCAGATCGCAAGACCGTAGAACGGGATGCCCGAGACGAAATCATGGAAGCCCTTGCGCAGCGCGTCAAAACTGCCCCAGTGTTCCATATGTTCCGGGTCGATATTGGTCACGATCGCAATGGTCGCAGGCAGGCGGTTGAAACTACCGTCGCTCTCATCGGCCTCGACCACCATCCATTCGCCCGCACCGGCGCGGGCGTTCGATCCGTAGGCATGGATCACGCCGCCATTGATCACGGTCGGGTCCAGCCTGCCCTCGTCCAGCAGAGCGGCCACCATGGTCGTGGTCGTCGTCTTGCCATGCGTGCCCGCAATCGCGATATTCGAGCGCAGGCGCATCAGTTCGGCCAGCATCTCGGCCCGGCGCACGACCGGCAGGCCAAGGCGGCGGGCTTCCATCAGTTCGGGATTGTCGCGCTTGATCGCGGTCGAGACCACGATGACCGCTGCTGCCCCAAGGTTATCGGCCTTCTGCCCGATCATGACTTGCGCCCCAAGGCTTTCCAGCCGTTCGGTGATCGCGCTGGCCTTCATGTCCGAGCCTTGCACATCATAGCCCAGCGTCATCAGCACTTCGGCGATGCCCGACATCCCGATGCCGCCGATGCCGATGAAATGGATCGGTCCGATATCAGTGGGCAGTTTTGTGGCTGGGCTCATGACGGTTCCTTTCGGGCGAGCGTTTCGACCATATCGGCAAGGGCTGACGCGGCATCGGGACGGCCCACGGACAGTGCAGCCCGCGCCATGCTCTCGGCGGCTTTCGGATTGGTCAGGATAGAGGTCAGCGTCTCTGCGAGCGCATCCGGGGTAAACTGGGATTCAGGAAACACCACCGCCGCATCGACGCTGGAGAGCATCTTTGCATTGGCTGCCTGATGATTGGCAGCGGCGGCGGCAAAGGGGATCAGCACCGCAGGCCGCCCGATCACCGAGATATCGGCGACAGAGGACGCGCCCGCGCGGCTGATCACCAACTGACATTCCGACAGGCGACGCGGAATATCGCCGAAGAACGGCGCGATTTCGGCAGCGACCCCGCCTGTCTCATAGGCGGCGATAACGCGCGGGATGTCTTCCTCGCGCGCCTGATGTGCCACGCTCAGATTGCGCCTGATCGCGTCTGGCAGGGCTGCGATGGCGGCGGGCACCACATCGGACAGGATGCGCGCGCCCTGTGATCCGCCGATCACCAGCAGATCCATCGGGTAATCGCCGGGCGGGATATAGCCAGCGGCAGCCCGCTCGCGGATCGTGCCGCGCACCGGGTTGCCGGTGAAACTGCCTTCGATCCCGTCAGGCATGACAGTCGGCCATGTGCCGCAGGCCAGCCGGTTGACGCGGCGCGCGAAAATCTGGTTCACACGCCCCAGAACGCCGTTTTGCTCATGGATCATGCGCGGTACGCGCAGCGCCCAGGCAGCGCTCAGGGCCGGGATCGACGGATAGCCGCCGAAGCCCACCACCACGCGCGGACGGTCAAGGATCATGCCAAGGGCCGCGCGCAAGGCCCCGGCCGCCAGTTGAAACGGCACTTTCAGTTTCTCGGCCGTCCCGCCCCGCGCGAAGGTTGCCGCGCGGACCTCTTCGATCCGGACAGGTTCGGGAAAGCCGCCCGCATAGCGCGCGCCGCGCGCATCGGTCGAGAGTTTCACACGCCAGCCGCGTGCCAGCATTTCCTCGGCCAGAGCCTGGGCGGGGAACATATGCCCGCCTGTGCCCCCTGCGGCGATCAGAAGAAGTGGCGGCTTGGCCATGATGCTGCCTCTCAGGCTGACGCGCGCCGCGAGAGGATCTCGCCGATTTCGCCCTGGGGCCGGTTGCGCGTGAATGCCAGAAGCATACCGATTGCAAGCCCCGTCGCAAGCAGCGATGACCCCCCATAGCTGACCAGTGGCAAAGTCATGCCTTTCGAGGGCAGAAGCCGCACTGCCACGCCCATGTTGATCATGGCCTGCATCGAGAAGACAACCACAATTCCGGTGCCTGCAAGACGGATGAACATATCCCGTTCGCGCATCAGCCGGAAAAGCGAGCGCATCAGGATCGTGGCGTAAAGCCCGATGATGAACAGCACCAGGATCAGCCCGTATTCTTCCGCCGCAACGGCGATGATGAAATCGGTATGTGCATCAGGCAAGGACCATTTCACGCGTCCTTCACCCACCCCTGCACCAAAGAACCCACCTTCGGAAATCGCGTTCTGCGCATAGCCCATCTGGGTGCGCGGATCGACCTCTGCGGCAAGAAAACCATCGATCCGGCGGGCGAAATGTTCGGAATTGTGATAGGCCGTATAGCCGCCCAGCAGCACCAGCGCCGCAAAGCCGATCAAGAGGAACATCGGCGCGCCTGCGAGGAAATACATGATCATCCAGCCTG
>JAFIEL010000250.1 GCA_020832585.1 Natronohydrobacter sp.
ATCCGCGCGATCATCGGGCCGAATGGCGCGGGCAAATCGTCCATGCTGAACGTGATCTCGTGTTTCTATCACCCGCAAGAGGGCGAGGTGATCTACAAAGGCTACAAGCGCCCGAAGATGCGTCCCTATCAGGTCGCACGGCAAGGGATTGCGCGCACTTTTCAGAATATCGCGCTGTTCGAGGGCATGAGCGTTCTCGACAACATCATGACCGGTCGGATGCACCACATGAAGGCCAATATGCTGCAACAGGCGATCTGGTGGGGCAAGGCACAGCGCGAGGAAGACGAGAACCGCGCGCAGGTTGAAAAGATCATCGACTTTCTGGAAATCCAGCATATCCGCAAGACCCCTGTGGCGCGGCTGCCCTACGGGTTGAAAAAGCGGGTGGAACTGGCGCGGGCGCTGGCGGCGGAGCCGTCGATCCTGCTGCTGGACGAGCCGATGGCGGGCATGAATGTCGAAGAGAAAGAGGACATGTGCCGCTTCATCCTGGATGTGAATGACGAATTCGGCACGACAACCGTGCTGATCGAGCATGACATGGGCGTGGTGATGGACCTGTCCGACCGCGTGGTGGTGATGGATTACGGCAAGAAGATCGGCGACGGCACGCCTGACGAGGTGCGCAACAATGAAGATGTGATCCGCGCCTATCTGGGGGTGGCTCATGACTGATCAGAGACTCAAGGGGGGCGCGCGCCATGTCGGATAACCTGCTTTTCGCGATGGAGGCCACGCTGAACGGCCTGACCGCGGGCGTGATGTATGCGCTGGTGGCGCTTGGCTTCGTGCTGATCTTCAAGGCCAGTGGCATCTTCAATTTCGCCCAAGGGGTCATGGCGCTCTTTGCCGCGCTGACGCTGGTCGGGCTGCAATCCGGGCAGGTGCCCTTCGCGCATCTGATCAACGCGATTTTCGGAACGCGGATCCATCATTTCGGCTGGAACATGCCGACGCTGCTGGCCATTCCGGCGACTGTGCTGGTGATGATCGGCCTGGCCATTCTGGTCGAGCGCTTCATCCTGAAACATCTGGTCAATCAGGAACCCATCATCCTGTTCATGGCGACCATCGGTCTGGCCTATCTGCTCGAAGGGATCGGGGACGTGATGTGGGGGGCCGAGGTCAAGGCGCTGGATGTGGGGCTGCCCAAGGGCATGTCCGATACCGTGGATACGCTGACCTATAACTGGTTCGGCTATGGGTTCTATATCGACCGGCTGGAGCTGTGGGCCGCAGGTATTGCCGCCATTCTGGTGGCGTCACTCACGGTCTTTTCGCAATACACCAAGCAGGGCCGGGCGCTGCGCGCTGTGGCGGACGACCATCAGGCCGCTTTGTCGGTGGGCATTTCGCTGCGCTTCATCTGGGTGCTGACCTGGTCGATTGCGGGGATCGTGGCGCTGGTTGCAGGCATCATGTGGGGTTCGAAATCGGGCGTGCAGTTCTCGCTGTCGCTGATTGCGCTCAAGGCCCTGCCAGTGCTGATCCTGGGCGGCTTCACCTCGATCCCCGGTGCGATTGTCGGCGGGCTGATCATCGGTGTGGGTGAGAAACTGTTCGACTTCTACATGCAGCCGATCATCGGCGGGGCCACGGAAAACTGGTTCGCCTATATGCTCGCGCTCGTCTTCCTGCTGTTCCGACCGCAAGGCTTGTTCGGCGAAAAAATCATCGAGAGGGTGTAGAGAGATGCTGTATCGTGAAGCAGGCGATTTCAAGACGAGCTATGTCGCCGACAGCCAGACCTTTCCGATCAAGTTCGACCGGTTCGGCTATTATGCGATCCTTGCCATTGCCTTTCTGGGCGTGCCGCTGGTGATCAATGACTACTGGGCCAACTCGATTGTGGTGCCGTTCCTGATCTATACGATTGCGGCGCTGGGGCTGAATATCCTGATCGGCTATTGCGGGCAGTTGTCGCTTGGCACAGGCGCGTTCATGGCGGTGGGGGCCTATGGCAGCTACAAGCTGATGACGGCCTTCCCCGAATTGAACATCATCTTCGTGATCATCGCGGCGGGGTTCATCACAGCGGGTGTGGGGGTGCTGTTCGGTCTGCCCAGCCTGCGGATCAAGGGCTTCTATCTGGCGGTGGCGACGCTTGCGGCGCAGTTCTTCCTGATCTGGCTCTTTACCCGGCAGGCATGGTTCTACAACTACTCGCCCACCGGCATGATCTCGGCGCCGACGCGCGAAGTCTTTGGCTTTCCGGTCACGGGTCCGCGCGCCTCTGCTGTGTCGATGTACATGATCTGCCTGTGTTTCCTTGTGGCCTCTGCCTGGCTGGCGCGCAACCTGACACGCGGCACATTGGGGCGGCAGTGGATGGCCATTCGGGATATGGACATCGCGGCGGAAATCATCGGCGTGAACCCGCTGATGGCCAAGCTGACCGCATTTGCAGTGTCGAGCTTCCTGATCGGGATTTCCGGCGCGCTCCTGTTCACCGTCTATCTGGGCGCTGCAGAAGCGGGCGAGGCGTTCGGGATCGACAAGTCCTTCCTTGTCCTCTTCATGGTGATCATCGGGGGGTTGGGGTCGATCTTCGGGGCCTTCGCCGGGGCGGCCTTTCTGATCATCGGGCCGGTCATGCTGAAACTGCTGCTGGTCAACACATTGGGCTGGCCCACGGATC
>JAFIEL010000003.1 GCA_020832585.1 Natronohydrobacter sp.
ATCGCAATGGTCGCTCGCGCCGTACAGGGCAGACCGCCGCTTTGAACACAAGAGGCATGAGCACACCATGCACGTCCCTTCCTGCTGCATAACCGCAAACAGGTCAGCGGGCGGCGATCTGGTCCAGCGGGCCATCAAGCCACCATTCCAGCCCGGTCTGCTGGAACCTGATTTCTGTCTGCGCCGACAGTGCCATGGCCAGCATATCTTCGAGCACGACCGAACCGAACCCTCTGCGCTGTGGCGCGGTCACGGAAGGGCCAGCGGTTTCCTGCCAGTACAGTTGCAACCGGTAGGGCGCTTCGCCGGATATCTGCCAGGTAACATTGACACGCCCTCCCGGCCCCCGCAGCGCACCGTATTTCGCAGCATTTGTGGCCAGCTCGTAAATCGCCATGCCAAGGCTCTGGGCAGCTTCCGGGGTGACGTCAAGCGCCGGGCCGTGTAGCTGCAGGCGCTGCGCCACATCCGTATCAAAATGCGCCAGTTGCGCGCGGATCAAGGTTTCAAGATCCAGCTTTTCCGAAGGCGAATGCACCAGCAAATCCTGACAGGCCGACAGTGCCCGCAGACGCCCACCAAAGTCGCGCACGAAATCCGCCACATCCGCCGGCTGCATCTGGCGCACCATGGATTGCACCACGGCCAGCAGGTTCTTGGAGCGGTGATTGACTTCTCGCATGGCAAAGGCCAGCCGCTCCTCGCTGCGCTTGCGCGCAGAGATGTCAAATGCAGATGGCACAAGGAAACTGACCCGGCCATGATCATCCAGAACCGGCGACAGGCTGAAATCAATCGCGAGACGTTCATCTTCCCTGATCCGCACCAGGGCATCATAGCGTTGCACTTCACCGCCTGCGGCATCTGCAACAGCGGCCTTCAGGCGTTCAATTTCCGCTGGGTCATGCGACCACCAGAAACAGTCCCAGAACTTGCGACCGATCACATCATCGCGCGACAAACCTGCGAGTTCCAGCGCTGGCAGATTGGCCTCGATCAGCGTGCCATCGGGCGCAAGGACACCGATCAATGAATTGGTATGATCAAGGATCTGGCGCAACCGGGACTCGGTCTCGCGCAACCGCGCTTCCGTCTCCAGACGCGCAGAGATATCGACCACAATCGCTGATATTCCCAGAAACTGCCCGGACGCGTCGCGCAACGCATTCACCGAACTGCTGGCCTGCAACTGTGTTCCATCCTTGCGCAGATAGTGCTTCTCGATCTGCGCATGATCCGCCCCCGCAACCAGCGCCGCGACAGTCGCATGTGTCGCGGCCAGACTGTCAGGGGCGGTCAAGTCCCAGATGGTTTTCGTCTGCAACTCGGCTTCGCAATAGCCAATCATCTCGCACCAGCGCGGATTGACCAATGTAATGCGCCCATGCAGGTCTGTCTCGACCAGACCGGCAGGCATCTGAGCGATGATCCGCTGCAACCGGGACTGATCGCGCGTGAAATGATCCGCAGACTCTGCATGCGTTGTCGTTTGCAAATGCGCTTCCTGTATCTTGTCATGCGCGTTCGGCATCTGTCAGGTCCGCATCATACCTCAATTTCTGGTTGAAGTTATCTGCCGGTTTCACGCAGCGCAAGCACCGAAAGCGGCCCACCAGATACCACAACATCCCTTTGAGCAAACTTCCGGCACTGTATGGATGGCAAACGTTCGGGATCGGTCGGATCACTCCCAGTCAGTTTCCCTGAAGATCATATGTGATCCTGATTGCGCGACCGTTGCGTCAAGCATGGTTTCATCAAGTTTTCACACTGGAATCCCCCGTTGGACAGAGCACCGCGGGACCGTCCATCAGCGCGCGACTGTGCACAGACCACCGCGTTGCGGAATACTCCGCACGGAAATATGCGCGAAAACTGGACGCCAAGCGTCTAAACAAATGACAAGTACCATTGACTTTTGTCTTCTAGCACCGTTATCTCGAATGAAAACGACTATGGAGTCGCCCATGCGCAATGCACCCAAAAGCGAGGACATCGCCGCCGGAATCCGTCGACGCGTGTTTGAGCATGCCATGCGCAACAATGGCGGATATCTGTCGCAAGCCTGCTCCGCCGCTGAACAACTGGCATTTCTTTATAACGAGGCATTGACGCTCGGTCCCTCGACCATGCCGATGATCCCGCCACCCTTTGGGGGTGTTCCGTCAGCCCGGAACCCCGACTATGTGACCGGTGCCGGCTATAATGGCCCCTTTGCGCCAGATCATGATCGGCTGTTCATCGCGCCTGCGCATTATGCGCTGGTGGCCTATGCCTGCCTGATCGAGGTGGGGCGCATGGCACCCGAAGGGCTGGAGATGTTCAATCAGGATGGATCGTCCGTCGAGATGATCGGGGCCGAACACAGCCCCGGAATGGAAGTGCATAACGGCACGCTGGGGATTGGCCTGTCCACGGCTGCGGGTCTGGCATGGGGGCGCAAGCGGCGCGGCGAGCGCGGCGAGGTCTGTGTCTTCATGTCCGACGGCGAAGTGCAGGAAGGCCAGACCTGGGAGGCCGTTCAGGCAGCCGCGCATCACGAGATCGGCAATCTGTGGGCTCTGATGGATGTGAACCGCCAGCAATGTGACGGCGCGATGGATGATGTCATGAAAGTGGGCGATATCGCAACCAAGCTGCGCAATTTCGGTGCCGTCGTGGTCGAGGTGGATGCGCATGATCTGGGCGCGCTGCGGCAGGCAAAAGCCACCCCGCATGAGGGCCAGCCCCTGATCATCCTTGCCCATTCCTCGCCGACCAAGGGCATGGAGTTCCTGATGCGCCGCTTCCCGCGCCTGCATTATGTGCGTTTCAAATCCGAAGAAGAACGCGCCGGGATGAACATCGCCATTGCGCAAGAGCTTGGGATTGATCCCATCGTGCTGGAGGATCACTGACATGGACATGGTCAACCGTCCCTATGCCGCGGCGTTCGAGGCCCATGCGATCCAGAACCCTGACGTGCTGTGCCTGTCTGCGGACCTGACATCGAGTTGCGAGATTGACGGTTTTCGCGACCGCCATCCGGATCAGTTCCTTTCGCTTGGCATGGCCGAACAGAACATGCTGTCCTTTGCGGGCGGCTTGGGTCTGGCGGGGTTCCGGCCTTTCATCCACAGTTTCGGCGTGTTCCTGTATCGGCGGCCCTATGATCAGTTGATGGCGTCCATCGCCTATCCGCGCCGCAAGGTGCGTCTGATGGGCTTTTTGCCGGGGATCACGACTCCGGGTGGGATGACCCATCAGGCGATCGAGGATATCTCGGTCATGCGCACAATTCCCAACATGACCGTGCTGGAAGCAGGCGACGCGACCGAGGTGGAAAGCATCGTGGCCGAGGCCGATACAGTCGATGGTCCGGTCTATTGCCGTATCCTGCGCGGATCCGTGCCGCGCCTGTTCGACACACCCTTGCGCATCGGGCAGATGCGGGTTCTGGCAGAGGGCAGCGATGTGCTGGTCGTGACGGCGGGTATCACAACGGAAGAAGCCCTGCGCGCGCGGGCAGCGCTGTCGGATGCCGGTGTATCTGTCCGCCATCTGCATCTGAACACCCATAAACCCTTTGATGCAGCCCAGATCGTGGATCATGCGGCATCAGTGCGGCACGGGGTGGTGACACTTGAAAACCATCTGGTCGCAGGCGGTATCGGGTCAATGGTGGCCGAGGCTCTGGCGGAAGCGGGTCTGGCGCGCAGGCTGATCCGGCTGGGCCTGCAGGACACCTACGCGCATGGTGGCTCCAAGCCCTATCTGATGCGCTATTACGGGCTGGATGCGCTCAGCCTTGTGCGCGCGGTCGAGCGGTTGACGGGGCAGGACACAGGCATCAGCGAAGAAGCCCTTGGCACGGTTCGGATCGATGCAGTGCATTCCGCAGTCAAGGCAGAGGCGCTATGAGCCGGTTTCGCGTCACCTACCGCATTTTCGCCGGGTCGCTGGCAGAGGCGCGCGCGCGTGCCGAGGGTATCGCGCTTGAGCAGACAGTGGAAATTCCGCGCGATGTGGTTCCGGCGGGGTATATCGAAGACACGATCCTTGGGCAGATCGAGGAGATCGGGCGCGAGGATGAGGGCCAGTTTCGCGCGACGCTGAGCTACAGCCCGGACAGTGCCGGACCAGAATTTACGCAATTCGTGAATGTGGTTTTCGGCAATTCCTCGATCCAGCGGGGTTTGCGTGTGATCGGGATCGATCCGGGTGAAGCGATCCTTGCCCCCAACCTGCGCCCCCGCTTCGGGATCGACGGGCTGCGGCGACTGACCGGTCGGGCGCAGGGGGGCTTGATCGCGCCCGTCATCAAGCCGCAGGGGCTGGGGGCGGATGCGCTGGCAGAGATTTCCTATCGCTGTGCTCTCGCCGGGGCGGATATCGTCAAGGAAGATCACGGGATCACCGATCAGCAAATGGCCCCGTTTCGCGAGCGCGTCGAGAAGATCGCGGCCAGCGTGGCGCGCGCGGCCGAGGAGACAGGACGCCGCGCGCTCTATTTCCCGTCGGTGGCGGGGCATCCGTGGGAAATCCACGACAATTTGCGCTTTGCCCGCGATGCCGGGGCGGACGGGTTCCTGATCATGCCGGGACTTCTGGGTTTCGGGCTGATGCACGCGATTGCCAATGACCCTGATCTGAGCTTGCCGGTGATGAGCCATCCCAGTTTCCTTGGCCCATATGTTCTGTCGCCCGAGACCGGGTTGGATCACGGGGTCATGTTCGGCACGCTGCAACGGTTGGCCGGGGCCGATATTTCGGTTTTCCCGAATGTCGGCGGTCGGTTCGGCTTCACGGTCGCGCAGTGCCAGTCGATTGCGGCGGCTTGCCGCGAACCGCGAGGACCGGGCCTGCCCATCATGCCCTCGCCAGGCGGCGGCATGAGTGTCGAGCGCGCGGGAGAGATGGCGCGCATGTATGGACCGAATGTCGTCTATCTGCTGGGCGGTTCGCTCTTGCGTCTGGGCGCGCAGATTGGCGAGGGGATCGCCGAAATGCGCCGTGCCGTTGATGCTGCCGACGCGGCCTGATATCTTGAGATGACCTGTATGCAAGGTGGTTATTTACCCACCCTGCACCGGCACCAAGCGGTGCGCTTACCGCAATGACGCTTCGATATTTCCGCCGTCCACTGTCAGGATATGCGCGGTGGTGCGGTCTGCCAGCGCCAGTGCGACGAAAGCATCGGCGACATGGCGCGCTTCTACCTCGCGCCTGAGCAGGTTTCCGGCCAGATAGTCCTGTTCCGTCAGCCCGCGGGCCTTGGCGCGCGCGGCGATCATGTCGTCCGTCAGCAGGCCAGAGCGGATACGGTCAGCGTTCACCCCATTCACGCGAACGCCCTCACTGCCCAACTCCAGCGCGAGTTGCTTGACCAGAAACAGCGTTGCAGCCTTGGGCAGGCCGTAAGCCCCGAAACCCTTGCCCGGATTGACCGCCTGTTTCGAGACATTGAACAAAAGCTGCCCACCGCGCGCTTGCGCACGCAACACGCGCGCAGCGGCTTGCGCAAAGGCGACCGGCGCAAAGAAATTCAACTCGAAACTGGCGCGCAGGGTGGTGTCGGGCAGGCTGGCCATGTCGCCTGTCATGGCGGCACCAGCATTCGAGATCAGAATATCCAGCCCCCCGAAACTGTCGATACATGCCCCGATCGCCTGATCTGCCGCGCCTGCCGCCGTGATGTCGCAGGCCAGCGCGCAATGATCGCGCCCGAGGCTGGCGCGCAGGGCCTCCACGGCGTCGGCATCGCGGTCGATCAGCATGAGCGATGCGCCCTGCGCAGCAAAAGCCCGCGCGATGGCGGCCCCAATCGCGCCCGCAGCACCCGTCACCAGCACAATACGCCCTTGCAAGGGGGCAGGTTTGCCTTTGCCCAGTTTCGCCTGTTCAAGCGACCAGTATTCCATGTCGAACAGGTCAGCCTCGGGAATAGGATGGAAGCCACCCGAAGCCTCGGCGTCGCGCATGACGCGCAGGGTCTGCACACCGATATCCGCTGCAATCCGCGCTGCGGCTTTGGTAGCCCCCAGCCCGATCAGACCGATCCCTTCCGCCCAGACCAACCCCGGCACCGGGGCGAGCATGGTCTTCGCGCCGCCAAAACGCGGATTATGGCGGTCGAAATAGGCGCGGTAGCGCGCGGCGTAATCCTCCAGCGCACGGCGCATCCCGTCGGGTGTCTGCTCAGACCTGCGCAGCACCAGCGGATGGCCCTTGGTGCGGATGACATGATCCGGCGTGGCAACACCGCGCGTGGCCAGTGCATCCAGATCAGGGCGGGCAAGGAAACCCATGACCTCATCGCCTGCGCGCAGGTCCATGACAGGCATGGGCGCATCATCGCCAAGGGTCTGCGCAATCGCTGCGCGCAACTGGGGCAAAAGCGCCGCGCGGTCGGCATCTGGCAGCGCGGCACAGGGGTGCAGCGGCGCCGGGCGGCGCTGTGCAAGCCAGTCCTCGACCGCGTTGGTCTGCGCGATCAGCCGGTCATAGGATGCCTTCGCGGTCGACCCCCATGTGAAATGCCCGTGATTGACCAGCAGCAACCCTTCAGCCTGCGGGTTGGCCTCGAACACTTCTGCTGCGGCCTTTGCCAGCGCGAAGCCAGGCATGATATAGGGCACCAGCGCCATGCGGTCGCCGAAAATCTCGGCTGTGGCCTCTGCGACCTCGGGCAGATTGGCCAGCGCCAGAAAAGCCGTGGCATGGGTGTGATCGATATAACGCGGCGGCAACCAGGCGTGCAGCAGCGTTTCCACCGACGGGTTGGGAGCGGTGCTGTCCAGCAGGTTCGCGCGCTGGACATTCACCATCGCCTCATCCGACAGCGCATCCAGCGACCGCAACTCCATCAGCGGGTCAAGCCGCACTGCGGGCAGGCCTGCCGCCTCGATGGTTTCCAGATCCCAGCCCGAACCCTTGACATGCAGCACGTCAATCTCGCGCCCCATCACATCGCGCCCGCGCAGCTTGACCGAAGTATTGCCGCCCCCATGCATGACCAGATCGGGGTCCTGCCCGATCAGGCGCGAGGTATAGACCCGCAAGGCCAGTTCGCGCGCCATCGCGTCTGTGCCTGCCGCATCCTGCAACAGCGCAGCCTGCTTGTCCTGCCAGAGATTTGCGATCATGCTGTTAAATCCTGTCGTCGCCCAGTGTGTGATTGACAATGGGATAGGTCTGCACAAATGTCAAACCGTCTTGGCATTAGTCTAAATGGGGCGAGTATGGGGATCACGCGACGCAGGACTGCCGGACAGATCACAGGCGAGAATGTCATCATCGAAGTCGCCTGGATGTATTATCAGGACGGGCTGAACCAGAAGGAAATCGCTGACCGTCTGGGGATTTCGCGTGCCTCCGTGGTAAATTACCTGGCCGAAGCGCGCGAAAGCGGGTTGATCCGGATCTCCATGGCGGCCGAGAGCTTCACAACGCACCGGCTGGCCTTGGAATTATGCGCCCGTTTCGGCCTGCACGCGGCCTATGTCGTGCCGGATGAAGCCGCCACAGGCGATGAGGACAGGTTTTTCCGTGTCGTCCGGGGCGCGGCGGAATGGCTGCCTGACCTGCTGGCCCCAGATGACAGGCTGGGCGTGGCCTGGGGGCGCACGGTCTATGATCTGGCAACGGTGCTGGAACAGCAGAACCTGCCTGATCTGGCGGTGATCCAGCTTGTTGGCTCCATGTCCACCCCATATGGTTTCACCGCCGAAGCCTGTTCGACGCGGCTTGCCCAGAAACTCGGGGCGCGCTGTCACAACCTGCATGCGCCCGCCATCCTGAGCCGGGCAGACCTTGCCCGCGAATTGCGCGCCGAACCGATCCTGAAGGCGCAGCTTGACCAGTTCGGGCAGATCACGAAAAGCCTGTTCTCTGTGGGCACCTGCCAGCCGGACAGTCATGTGGTGGGGTCCGGTGTGGCTAGTCGTGATGAACTGGACTGGTATGTGGCGCAAGGGGCCGTTGGTGTGGTGTCGGGACGCTTCATCAACGCCGAAGGCCGGCCCATTCCCGGCCCGCTGGATGAGCGCATGATCGGGGTCGAGTTGCGCGACCTGATCGGTCTGCAGGCAGGCATCCTCATCACACCCGGCCATGACAAGGTCGCCGCCACCCGCGCCTGCATCGCGGGCGGCTATGCAACCCATCTCGTCACCAGCCTCAGCGTGGCGCAGGCGCTGCTGGCCTGACCTATTGCGCCGCCGTCGCGATAGTCTGCGTAGTCATCGCAACCGAATTCCCTGATCTGCCTCTGTAATCATATTCTCCGGGCTATTTTCTTGACCAATCAAGATGACAGTCTGTGCGCCGGCCGCCGTTCCGATTGCGGGAAGTCCCGCGTAACGAAGCCGTCCCACGCATCAATGGCAGTCACCGGGTCATTTCCGGAAACTGCGGCAAGTGTCATCCCGTCTGTCGCGCTGGCGATGACAGGTCCATGCGCCATCCTACATCATCGCGCCGATCTGCCAGGGAACAAATTCCGCGCCGCCAAATCCCAGTTCCTCGCTCCTGGTGCGCTCACCCGATGCTGTGCGGAGGATCAACTCGAACAGCTCCTCGCCTTTCGTCTGAACCGAGACTCCTTCGGAAATGATATCACCACAATTCAGATCCATGTCTTCGGACATGCGGAAATACATGTCGTTATTCGTGGCGAGCTTGATGCAGGGCGACGGCATATACCCGGAAACTGAGCCACGACCCGTCGTGAACACGACCAGTGTCGCGCCACTGGCGATCTGGCCAGTCACAGAGCAAGGATCATACCCTGGACTGTCCATATAGACAAAACCCGTCGTCGTAATCGCTTCGGCATATTCAAACACGCCGGCCAGTGGGGCCGTGCCGCCCTTGGCGACCGCGCCCAGAGATTTTTCCAGGATCGTCGTCAACCCGCCGCGCTTGTTGCCGGGCGAAGGGTTGTTATCCATCTCGCCGCCGTTGCGTGCGGTGTAATCTTCCCACCATTTGATCCGGCCTACGAGTTTTTCCCCCACTTCGGTTGAAACTGCGCGCCGGGTCAGTAAATGCTCTGCCCCGTAGATTTCGGGCGTCTCTGACAGAATGGTTGTGCCGCCGTGGCGCACCAGCAAATCTGACGCAAAGCCCAGTGCGGGATTGGCCGTGATCCCCGAATACCCATCCGATCCACCGCATTGCAACGCGACCGTCAGATGCGACACGGGGGCGGGTTTGCGCGTGACATCATTGGCACTCTCCGCCATTTCGCGCAGCACGGCAAGCCCTCGGTCAATGGTGCGTCTGGTGCCGCCCGTCTGCTGGATCGTCATGTAACGGAAATTGCCGTCCGCGCGCATCCGCCCCTGCCCTATCAGATCGGGGATTTGCAACACTTCGCAACCCAGACCCACCAGCAGGATACCGCCAAAATTCGGGTTGCGGGCATACCCGGCCAATGTGCGAAACAGTGCGTGATACCCTTCATTGTCCCCTGACATCCCGCAACCCGTCCCGTGAACGATTGGCACGATCCCGTCGATATTGGGAAAATCACGCAACAGGCCGGATTTCTCTGCGGCTTCTGCAATAAAGCGCGCAACCGAGCCCGAGCAGTTCACTGACGTCAGGATGCCGAGGTAATTCCGGGTACCTACCTTGCCATCGGCCCGGTGAAACCCGTCAAATGTCCGTGGCTTGTCGATTGCGGGCAGCGCGTGACAATCAGCCCCGAACGCATAGTCCTGCCGATGCTCGCCCATCCCCAGATTGTGACTATGAACATGCGCCCCGGCCGTGATCGGAGCGGTCGCAACCCCGATCATCTGGCCGTATCGGTGCACAGGCATTCCGGGCGCAACATCGGACAGCGCGAGTTTGTGGCCGCTTGGCACTGGCTCCAGCGTCGTCAATCCTGAATCGGGCAGTGTGGTTCCCTTTGGTATATCCTCCAGTGCGACGGCGATATTGTCATTCGGGTGCAGCCGGATCAGGCGAGGAGGAGCGTTCGTCATGGCGTTTCCGTTCAGTTTTCACGGTTGGTTCAGCGATAGATCAATGTGGGAAGCCACATGGTGACAGCGGGCACGAATGTTATCAGCATCAGGACCGCAGCGAGTGGCACGATGAACGGTGCCGTGCCCACAACAGCGCGCTCGAAACGGATATTGGCAACCCGCGCAAGCACATAAAGCACCATGCCCACCGGAGGGGTGAGCAGTCCGATCATAAGGTTAAGGACCATGATCACACCGAAATGAACCGGATCGATTCCAATTTCGATGGCAACTGGCAGCAAGACCGGGACCATGATCGTGATGGCGGCGACAGTTTCCATGAACATCCCGACAACCAGCAGAATCATGTTGATCAGAAGCAGGATCACCCAGGGCCTGTCCGATGCCGAAAGCAACACCCCCGCCAACAACTCCGGTACACGGTTCGCCGTCAAGACCCAGGCAAAGATCGCAGCAGCGCCGACAACCATCAACACGACTGCAGTTGTCTCGATCGTATCGAAGCTGACGCGCAGGAAACGACGCCATGTCAGGGTGCGGTAGACAATCAGCCCCAGAAACAGCGCATATGCACAGGCAGCAACTGCGGCTTCTGTGGGCGTGAAGGCCCCGGTCAGGATGCCGCCGACAATGATCACCGGGGTCAGAAGCGACAGAAAGGCCTTGCGGAAACTGTACCAGAGAACTGAAAGCTGAAACGCCTGATCACGCGGGTATTTCCGCCGCCACGCAATGAACGCAACCAGGATCATCAGCGACAGCGCCATGATCAGACCAGGAATGAACCCGGCCGCGAAAAGCTGTCCGATGGAAACACCCGCGACCACACCATAGATCACCATGGGCAGCGAGGGCGGAATGATCGGCCCTATGGTGGATGACGCCGCAGTGATCCCGACAGAAAATTCGTCATCATACCCGGCATCGCGCATCGCCTTGATCTCGATCGCACCAAGTCCGCCAGCATCCGCGACGGCGGCACCGGACATGCCGGCAAAGATGACGGACGCGCCGACATTGACATGCCCAAGACCACCGCGCAGCCACCCGACAATGGCCAGCGCGAACTTGAATATGCGCTCTGTAATGCCTGCCGTGTTCATCAGGTTCCCGGCGAGAATGAAGAATGGCACCGCAAGCAACGGAAAGCTGTCAACGCCGTTGATCATGCGATGCGCGACGACAAGCGGTGGGATCGGGCTGCTGGTCACGATATACAGCAGGGCAGAACCTGCGAGTGCAACCGCCACGGGCGCACCAAGAAGCAGCATGACGCCAAGGGCCACGAAGAGTAGGACAATTTCCAAAGCGATGCTCCTAGTCAATCCCGATGCGTTGCTGTTCAGCAAGCTCGGGGTCGATCAATTTGGATGTGCCGGTGCGCAGGTGCTTGATCATGTTTCGCGCTGCGTAAAACGTCATGGCCGCAAAACTTGCCGACACGATGAGATAGACGATCGATTTCGGCACATCTATCGAAACCATCATCTGCTGCGTGCGTCCGGAAACCTGATAGGAATACCATGACATGATCCCGAAGAACCCCACGCAAACCAGATCAATGACCGCCTGCGCGACGCGGCGCAAAGGTCGTGGAACCCAGCGATAGATGAATTCAACGGCGATATGGCTATGTTTGCGGGTCGCCATGACAGCGCCGATGAAGGTCACGCCAATAAGCAGAAAACGCGCGATTTCTTCGGTCCAGCCAAGCGAATTGTTCAAGACGTATCGAGTAAAGAACTGCAGGAAAACCACAAAGGCCAGAACCCAGAAAACGATAAATACGATGCTGTCATCCCAGCGCAGATCCGACAGATCGATCTCGTCGTCATCCTGATGGCCGGGCAGTTCCGGGGGCGGTTCATGTGGGGGGCTCATGGCATGACCTTTTGCGGCAATTCGGGTAAAGACCGGAACTGGGCGCACGCTACAGGTGCGCCCAGGCTTGCAGTAACGTCCTGCCGCTTTTACTGACCCAGCGCCTGCAGGCGGTCATAGGTCTCTTGATCCCAGGTCGCCATGTCGCTGTTGTGCAGCGCACTGACAACCTCGATGAACGGGCCGCGATCAATCTCGTGCACATTCACACCTTCGCTGCGGAACCAATCGGCCAGTTCTGCCTCAAGCTGGATGATCTGGTCGGTTGCGCAGGTCGCGGCGTCTTGCAAGACAGTGCTCAATGCCGCGCGATCGTCATCGTCGAGACTGCCCCAGGTTGGACCGCCGACAATCGTCAGCAAGGCGTCAGTGATATGCCCGGTCAGACTGATATCGGTCTGCACCTCATGAAAGGCTTTTGCCTGGATCGTGGGCAACGGGTTTTCCTGTGCATCGACCACGCCCTGTTGCAGGGCAAGATACACTTCATCAAAAGCGATGGGCGTCGGATTGGCCCCAGCGGCGCGCGGGAACATCATGTATAGAGGCGCGTTGGGCACACGCATTTTCATTCGATCCAGATCGGACGGAACCAGAATCGGCTTGTTTGCGGTGGTGTGGCGCGCACCGTAATAGGTCAGAGAGACAATCGTATTGCCACTTGCATTCGTGTAGCCCTGCGCGAGTTCCTGAAACAGGTCGGAATCGCGGAAACTGACCCAATGGTCGAAATCCCTGAACATGTAGGGCGCACCACCGATCGCCATGGGCCCAAAAGAACGACCGGCGAAAAGCTGACCAGTGTAGATGATGTCAACCGTTCCAAGCCCCAGCCCTTCATTGATATCAACCTCATTGCCCAGCGACGATGCCGGGAAAACCGACAGGCCAAGGCGATTGTCAGTCGCGGCAACAAGCTGATCATGTGCGGCAACCGCACAGGTATGATACGGTTCAGAGGCCTCATAGACATGCGCCCAGCTCAACACACGGTCGGCCGCCTGCGCCGTGGCAGGCAGTGCAAAAGCGGCAAGCATCGCCATCATGCTCACGGCACTGCCAGCTTTGCGCTTGAAAACATCTTCGGTCATCTTTTCCTCCTCCAAGGGTTTGTTCCGTTTTATGGTCCGGTGCTGAGTCCAGTCACCGTCTGTAACGGCGGTATGGATGTCTCCGCCGCAAACCTGTTCAGTGCCGCAATGGTCTCCGGGTCCAGACGAAGGCCCTCGGATTTGCGGCGCTGCTCCTCCTCCCACTCCCTGTCACCAGCGGCCATGACAGGGTCCGCGCCCGCCTTTCGGGACTGGCGCACCAACCGGATGTAGCGACTGACCACTGACCGGAAGGTATCTGCCGCGCCAAAGGCTGCTGGATCAAGGGCAAGAACAAATGCCCCCAGTCGGCGCGGTGTCGTCATGTCATCGCTGATCATCGGCGGAAGCTCCACGCTCAGCGGCGCATCGGAAAAGGCAGTCGACAGGATTTCAGCAAGCCCCGCCAGTCCTGCGCCCTTGTAGCCGAACAATGCCCCGCCCAAAGGCGCCAGCATATCGGCCAGAACCGGATCTGTGACAAAGCGCCCTTCGCTATCCGACGCCACCTCGGGTGCAAGTGAATGGCCAAGGGCCTGCGCAAGCTGCACCCGGTTGAAGGGAATTGAACTTGTCGCCATGTCCAGCAACCACGGACGGGGGTCATCCGAGGGTGCGGCCACGGCGATCGGGTTGGTTCCGTGGAACCGTTGGGCGCCACCATGCAAGCGCACGAAACTGTCCGAGTTGCAAAAGGCCAGCCCCATCATGCCCTGCTCGGCAATCGCCATTGCATAGGCTCCGGCGGCGCCAAAATGCGACGAGTTGCGAATTGCGACCGCTCCAAGCCCGTGCTCTCTGGCAAAGGCGACTGCATGTTTCGCAGCCTCGAAACCCGCAACAGCGCCATGCGCATTGTCAGCATCCAGAACGCCAGCGCCCCCGGTGGCAACGATCATCTGTGGTGCGGGTTCTGGATTGAGACGCCCTTTGCGCAATCCTTCCAGATAGTGGGGCAGAAGCCGGTAGCCATGAGAATCCACCCCCAGCCCCGAAGCATGGGACAAGGCACGAACCACAGCCGAACGCGTCTGGTCATCTGCGCCAACGGCCTGTAGCGCGGCGACACAGAAACGTTCCATTTCAGGAAGCATGACGTTGAGTGTGCCGTGATTGTCGGCACAGCCCTGCGCAGACGGACCTATGCGCGCAAGATAGTTTTCTGTCGTTTCCGAAATATGCTTGTGCAAAAGCGATTGCGCCCGCGATATGTCCGCCGACCTGATCGCATCCAGAATGTCCAAATGGTCCGAAAACGAGATGTTGTTCAGTTCACTGTCGCGCGAAAGCCAGTTCCGCAGGGCCTGAATGCGGAAAGACAGCATCAGGTAGGTCGTTCGCAGATAGCTGTTGCCGCATCGGTCGAAGATTGCAGTGTGATAGTCACGATCCAGCAGCCTGTAGCGCAGCGCATCCCCGGCATCGAGCGATGCGCGCATGTCCGTAACGATCATATCAAGCGCTGCCGCCAGGGCCTTGTTGTCGCGCGTGATCGCCAGCCCCAGCGCTTCTCTCTCAAGGATCTGTCGCAACTCACCAAGTTCGGCAATCTTGTCAGCGCCCATCGAGAATACATGCGCCGGCCGATCCGGCGGCATTTCGATCAGACCTTCGCTTTCCAGTTGCAAGAGCGCTTCGCGAACCGGGCTTTTGCTCATTCCCAGCATTTCTGAAAGCTCTGCCTCGCGAAGTTTGCGGCCCATGGGAAACGCGCCGGAGATGATCCGTTCACGGATTTCTTCCCGTGCGAGATCTGACAGCTTCCGTCTTTCGGCCTTGATTGATCGCATCATCATCCTCTGAATCCAGCCGATGATATACTGTATATCTATGATCGAACGTCTGTCTACGGATTTATTGACATCCTTGGGAAGTGTCTTCTTTATCTATTATTATCAGTATTTTGCGCAGTTTTCATTGACACACACCATAGCCTCTGCACTCATCTGGCGGCGCTGCATCCGAGGCGTTTCAGCCAGAGTTGAATCGCAGATAGCAAAGGTCTGCAATCTGCGATCCATCACTGGTTCGACATCAGTATGTCGCCCTGCCCCCCGACAGATCGAACACCGCACCAGTGGTGAAGCTGTTTTCACGGCTTGCAAGCCAACAGATCATCGCAGCGGCTTCCGGCAATTCCAGAAAGCGCCCGCGCGGGATCTTGGAAAGCATGAAGGCGATGTGTTCAGAACTCATCTGATCGAAAATCCGGGTGCGCGCAGCCGCGGGCGTCACGCAGTTGACAGCGACATTCTTGTCTGCAAGCTCTTTGCCTAGCGACTTGGTAAGGCCAATCACGCCCGCTTTTGAGCTGGAATAGGCGCTTGCATTCGGATTGCCTTCCTTGCCTGCAATCGACGCTATATTGACGATACGGCCATAGTTCTGATCCGTCATCATTGGTACAACAGCACGGTTGACATGAAATGTTCCCAAGAGGTTGATCTCGATGATACGGCGGAACTCGTCGACCGGGTATGCTTGCAACGGCGCATTTGAACCCGCGATTCCCGCCGAGTTGACGCAGATATCAATCCGACCCCCGATGCTGTGCGTCTGAACCGCCGCGTCATGAACGCTGGACCAGTCCGAAACATCGACCGGACAAACGAACGCCCCGCCGCCGAGTTCGCGCGCCGTTTCTTCGGCCAGTGCCGCATCCATGTCCCAAATGGCAATCCGGGCACCTTGTGCCGCGAGGCGCATGGCAACCTCGCGCCCAATCCCTTGTGCGCCACCTGTCACAACTGCCACCTGATCTGCAAAATCTGTCATTTCTTCCTCACTCTTCGGGATTGACCCTGTTCAAGTCATCGCAGCGCCGAATTTCGCCCCGCAGGCAATCGCTTGGGGCATGATGACGGCCAGTGCGCACCACTGAACGGGTCTAACGATCATACCCGTTCATCCGCATGTTTCCATCAGGACAGGGCGTCAATCACGGCCTGTGTTCTTGTCACCAGCGCAACATTTTGCATGGCGTAATCGATGCTGGCCCGGTGCCAGTCGGAATTCATGGTCGAGCATCCATCTTCTGGAATGACCATGATATAGCCCTTGTCTGCCCCGGTCCGGGCCGTGTGCTCGATGGACATATTGGTCCAGGCACCTGTTTCGATCAGAATATCGCGCCCGGTGGATTTCAGAATGGTTTCCAGATTGGTGCCTTCCCACGCTGACATGCGCATTTTCTCGATGACATGGTCGTCAGGATGTGGTTGCAAGCCGTCCACTGGCTGCGCTCCCCAGCTTCCCCGCACCAGCGCATTGTTGTCCACCACGCCTTCGAACAGGGGTGCATTCAGCGTCATCCCGGGTGCGCCCGGATCGACAACATAGTGCACATGGACGACGGGGATGCCCAGATCGCGGCAGTGCTGTGCCAGCCTTGCGATATTGGCAATCGCGTTCTGCTCGCGGCAATGCTCCGGACTACCCGACGCAGCAAATGCGCCGCCCTCGATTACGACATCATTCTGCATATCCTGAATGATCAGGGCGCAGCGGCTGGCATCCAACCGTAGCTGATCATCATCACCCGACGGGGCGCCGCGCCGGGCACGCATGAACGGTTCTGATCTTGGACCGATCATCACCGGGATGGCGTACACACTGGTCGAGGCCGTCACATAAAGTGTCCTCCAGTCCGGCCCACCCCAATGAAAATTCGCGGTCAACTCTGGCACCGCCACTTTGCCGATATGCCTGCCATCAGGCGCATAGACCCAAAGCCCGCCGGGCGCGCAACACCAGACATGCCCGCCAGAGTCACATTTCATGCCGTCAGGAACACCGGGCAGCAGACTGTCGCGAATTCCGCTGGCAAAGACACGGCCGTTGGAGAGCGTGCCTCCCTTGCCCACGTCAAAAACCCGGATATTGGCCTGCTCCGTGTCATTGACGTAAAGCAATGTTTCATCGGGCGAAAAGCAGAGCCCATTTGGCTGGGTAAATGTGAAACGATCCACAACCAGTTGCGGCTCGTCACCAGGGCGATGATCCGGGGCAAGACGAAACACGCCCTGCCAACCCAGTTCACGCGTCCGCTCGACCCCGAAATGCGGCATGCGGCCATACCAAGGGTCGGTAAACCAGATTGACCCGTCAGAATGGATGACAATGTCATTGGGGCTGTTCAGTTCGCGACCCTGAAAGTGGCTGCACAAAACTTCGCGGGTTCCATCAAGGCGAAACCGCGCGACCACGCTGGTCGCATGTTCGCAAACAATCAGGTTCAACTCGGCATCGAATGTCATGCCGTTGCCCTTGTTCGAGGGGTTCAGAACCTCGCGAATTTCACTGCCGTCCAGAGAACGGCGAATACTGGCCGGAATATCCGAGAAATAGAGCCGTTGCTCTGCCGGGTGCCAGACTGGACCTTCGGTAAATACGAAACCGCTTGCAACCTGACGGACCGGAGCATGTTCCGCGATCAACTGCCGGAAAGAGGGGTCGATTGCCTTATGTGCCATGACCGATCCCCTCAGGCCGGAAACCAGTCGCGGCGTGGCACTGATTGCGACACCGGACCGGGAACCGCCATATCCATCCGTCCAATCACACGCCCGCCCTCTATCTTGGCGGGCTTGTCATGCACCGGAAGCAAGAATTTTGACTGTGAATACATCAACTTGCGCATTGCTGCCTTCTCACCGCGCTTGCTGCCGCCATGATTGCCGGTCACTTGATACTCTTCGGGACCAAAACTGCGCACGGGATCGATGATCTGATCGTTGAAATCATAAATCACATCACCACAAATCGTGGCGCGTCCTTCATCCGTCTCGACATGCACATTCATTGATCCTTCGGTATGTGCGCCTGCCGCGTCCATCGTAATACCCGGCAGAATCTCGATTTCGCCAGAGATTTCGAGATCTTCCAGCCGCAGCGCACCGGGTGTGTGCAGGCGTTCGACAAGATGAATGATGTCGGGCTTGGGATACTGCGGATGCATCAACCCAGAGACCGAGTATTCCAGCTCGCGCCGGTTGATCACCACGGTCGTATTCATCGGAAAACAATCGTCCTTGCCGGCATGGTCGATATGCAGATGGGTGTGCAGGATGTAACGCACGTCACCCACCTTGACACCGTGATTTGCAAGCTGGCGCTCGATCATGTTTTCATGGAACTGCAGCCCGCGCATGCCCAGAGAGCCCATGATCGCATTGTCGCGGTAGCCAGTATCGACGACGACCGGATAGGTGCTGCCAAGGATCAGGAAGCCATAGACCGGCACCCGACGCACCCGACCGCAATCCCGTCCCAGCACCAGAAAAGAGCTTTCCAGCTCGATATCGCCAAAATCCAGAACCTTGATTTCAAGTCCCATCCTGTCCTCCCTGAAGGTTCAGCCGGTAAACCCGGCATGCTGTATCGTGAAAAATCGCGGACTGCGCGTGCTGGGGCAGCCCTGCCGCTGCGGCGCGATGCGCCGCCACAAGCGAAGGGTAGTCGGTCCAAAGCTTTTCGATAGGAAAATTCGAACCCCAAAGGCAGCGTTCAGGCCCGAACAGCGCCACGGTCTCGCGCCAAAGCCACGCGATCAGATCGGGATCGACCCGGTGCACGAATGTGCCAAAACCCGACAGCTTGACACAGACATTGCGATGGGTCGCAAGCCGCGTCATGGCCTGCCGCCACCCAGCCCGCCCCGGCTCTGACAAATCTTCCAGCATCCCGGCATGTTGCAGGATAAAGGTCACGTCCGGGCAGCTTTCCACCAGACGGCCGGCATGCGCCATCTGGCCCCCAAAAACCTGCAGATCGAAACTGAGCCCATATTGCGCAAGATATCCGACATTGCGGATGACAGCCGCATCCGCACACAGATCAGGGCGCGGCGCAAAGCGGTATTGCGGGGTTTCATGCCAGTGGAACTGTTGGCGGATCCCCCGAAGCAACGGATTGACTGCCAATCTGTCCAGTGCGGGGCGCGCATCGGCGGCGGTCATGTCGGCATAGGCCACCAGCCCCTGCGGCCAGCCCGTCTCGCGCGCCAGCGACGCAATCCAAGCAGCCTCTTTCCCGGCCTGTTCAGGGGGCCAATTGGCCTGCACATAGACTGCGCCCACGACGCCCTGTTCCGCGATATCGTCCAGGTATTCCGTGATGGGGTAGTCACGGCGCAAAGGCTCGTAAGGGCCAAAAATGCGCGGCTGCATCGGGCCTGCCAGCCAAGGCAGATCAGCCTGCCGCCAGACATGAAAATGTGAATCGATCAGTTTCATCGCGCCGCCCTCCCGAAAGCGAGTATTTCGCGGGCGAGCGCGTCTTGTGTGTCCCCTTGGGCCAGATGGTCAAGATAGGGCAGCACTGCACGCATGGCCGCTGTCTGCGGTTGAAAATCCGGATCTGCCACCAGTGGGTTGAGCCACAGGATATACTGGGCAAGTCCGCGCATCCGCGCCATCGCGCCAACGAGCGCATCAGGCTGGCCGCGCTCCAGCCCGTCTGACAGCACAATCACCCATGCGCCACGCGCAAAGGCTGCGAAGCGCGGGACTGACAGATACACCTGAAGCGCCTCGCCCAGACGCGTGCCGCCGTCCCAGTCAGCTACCAACCCTGACGCCTGTTCAAGTGCCCGATCCACATCCCGCAGACGCAAGGCGCGGCTGACGCGTGTCAGTCGCGTCCCAAGGGTGAACACCTCTGCCTGTTCGGCACCGCGCATCACCGCATGGGCTATGCGCAATGCGCCTTCGGTCTGGGCCTTCATGCTGCCGGATACATCGATCAGCCACAGCACCTTGCGCGGACGCGCGCGACGGGCACGCGACGGCAGGCGCGTGATCTCGCCATCGCGGCGCAACATCTGGCGGAAAGCCCGCGACGGGTCCGGGCGGTTGCCCTTGGCAGCGCGAAAACGACGGGACCGCCGGCGGGGCAACGCAGCGGGAAGCGCGTGGGAAAACGCAGCAAGCGACCCCTTGGCCAGAAGCTGGCGCTGGAACAGACGCTCGGCGCGCGTGGCCTCGGCCCCGGACGGGTCCTCTTCGCCCGCGTCGATCTGCATTTCCGTGTCACCGGCATCAAAGGCAGGTGGCATTTCCTCGGGCATACCCTCGGCGGGCGCATGCAGGGCGCGACCCAGAAACACCGCGTCAAAAACCGCATCGAATATCTCGGCGCGTTCTGGTCCGGGCCCATAGATCGCGAAGGCCGCGCGCCGGATGTCATGGATCGAGCGCGGACCCAGCAGACCAACCGCAGCCAGAAAGCCCTGTGTCTGTTCCGGTGCCGCTGGAAAGCCCATGGCACGCAGCGCAGGCGGGAACGCCATGAAAGGGGCCAGCGCTGTTGGCGGGGTCATGCGGCATTCCCCCCGACAAGCGCATCCATACGCGGCGCGATCCATGCCAGATCATCCTGATCCTTGATCGCCACGCCGATTGCGCGGGCAAAGGCGCGCGGCCAGGGCACGCCCTGCGCATTCAAGAGTGTTGCCGCCTCGGCCCATTCCACGGTTTCAGCCACACCGGGTGGCTTGGCCAGTGGTTCTTCGCGCAGACGCCCAACCGCAGCGACCACCCGTCGCGCCGTATCCGCCGCCACGCTGGAGGCACGCATCGTGACGATCTGTGCCTCCAGCGCCGGATCGGGGTAGTCAATCCAATGATAGACGCAACGACGGCGCAGGGCTTCGTGCAATTCGCGCGTGCGGTTCGATGTCAGGATCACGACGGGCGGCTGTGCCGCGCGGATGGTGCCACGTTCCGGGATGGAGATCGTGAAATCAGACAGGAATTCCAGCAGGAACGCCTCGAATTCCGGGTCAGAGCGGTCGATCTCGTCGATCAGCAGCACCCGGTCGCGCGGGGCCTGCAAGGCCTGCAACAAGGGCCGCGCAAGCAGGTATTCATCGGCATAAAGGTTGACATAACCCTCGCCTGCTTGCCGGATCGCCAGCATCTGGCGCGGGAAGTTCCAGTCATAGACCGCGGCTGCCGCATCGATCCCTTCATAACATTGCAACCGGACCAGTTCACGCCCCAGCACTGAAGCCAGTGCCTTGGCGGCTTCGGTCTTGCCGACTCCGGGCGCACCTTCCAGCAGCAGGGGTTTGCCAAGCGCCAATGCCAGATAGGCCGCTGTTGCCAGACCGTCATCGGCGATATACTGCGCCTCGCGCAACGCATGGGCGAGAGGATCGGGCCCGTCAATGCCCTGTATCGCGCGGGTGACGGCCATCAGAGGCGCTGCCTCGGCTTTGCACCACCAAGCGCGCGCAGACCGCGCAACACTTTCTCGGGGGTTACTGGCAATTCATCTATCCGCACGCCCACTGCGTCATAGACCGCGTTGACCACAGCAGGCAGCACGGGATTTGCGCACATCTCTCCCGGTCCCTTGCCACCATAGGGCCCATCTTCGGCGGGACGTTCCAGAACGCTGATGTGATGCGGTGCCAGATCGCCCGGTCCGGGCATGATGTAGCTGTTGAAATCCACCGGGCCATGGTCGCGCGCGGGGTAATAGGGTTCAGTGGTTTCCCAGGCAGCATGCGACATCCCCATCCATGCCCCGCCACGCAATTGCTGTTCGACCAGACGCGGGTTCAATGCGCGACCCACCTCATAGGCGGATTGCATGTCGGTCACGGTCACTTCGCCTGTTTCGTCACACACCTCGACCGTGACCAGCATGGCAGCATGGGCAAAGGTGGTGACAGGCGACATCTCGCCAGTGTCGGGGTCCACATCTGACAGCGGAATCAGAAAGATCCCCCGCCCTGCAATCGTACGGCCCTGCCGGAATTGCGCGGCCTGCGCGGCGGCCATGACCGTGATCGTGCGCGAGGGCGCACCCCTGACATGGATGTTTCCCTTGCCATCGGTCATCAGATCACCGGGGTCGACCTCCAGTTCTTCCGCTGCCGCTTCAAGCATCACTTCGCGCGCCTCGGCCGAAGCGCGAATAACCGCATTGCCCATCCGGTGGGTGCCACGACTGGCGAAACTGCCCATGTCATGGGGTCCGGTGTCACTGTCAGCGGTGTCGACATAGACATCTTCCACCGGCACACCCAGCGTTTCGGCGGCGATCTGGCGACATACGCTTTTCATGCCCTGCCCCAGATCAATCGCCGACAACGCCACGGTGAACTTGCCGTCAGGATTGGAATGCACCAGCGCCTGAGACGGATCGCCACCAAGGTTCATGCCGATGGG
This sequence comes from Natronohydrobacter sp., assembly GCA_020832585.1. Taxonomy (GTDB): domain Bacteria; phylum Pseudomonadota; class Alphaproteobacteria; order Rhodobacterales; family Rhodobacteraceae; genus Roseinatronobacter. The sequence continues at coordinate 22,123 of JAFIEL010000003.1, forward strand.
ATAGTTGATCGCAGCGAAGCCACGTCCGCGATGAATGGCCATCAGCGCCTCCGGAAACCTGAGAGTGACGAAAAACGGATCGGCCCGGCGCGCTTGGGCGCTGGCGGTCCGGGTGGGACCGGCGTTGCAGGCGAGTGTTGCGGCGCGGGTGGTGCAGATGCCGAAGCCTGATGCGACACATGCTGCGCCATCGGCGGCGCCCCCGGCAGATCCGGTGGTTTTGCACCTTTGCGTGCGTAATTGGTGGCCTTGTAGCCCGAAACCCGCCCATGCTCGTCTGTTGCCGTGAAGGCGGGCAGATGCGCCCGCGCGCCGCCGCCGCCCACGCGCGAAGAGGCCGCCTGCATTTCCGGCGACAGCTTCACCCCGGCCTTTTCGGCCACGACCTGACAACATTCGATCAGCGCGCAATTCTTGGCCAGTCGCCGATGCGCCTTCATGTCACCATCGCGGTAGGCATTCAGGATGCGCAACTCGACAGGGTTCATGCCGATGGTATCGGCGACCTTGTCCATATGCGCCTCGATCGCGAAATCCGCCCCGGTAATGCCAAAGCCACGCATTGCCGTCGCAGGTGTACGATTGGTATAGACGCAATAGACATCCGCATGGACATTCGGAATCGTATAGGGTCCAGGCAGATGCCCGACGCCCTTGATGATCGCATAGGACGACAGGCGCGTGTATGCGCCGCTGTCAAAATACCCGGTGAACTTGCGGCCAAGGATGCGCCCGTCATTCATGACCGCATCCTTGAGATACCACCGCTCGGCCCCGCGCGGTGCGCCGACCTGCATTTCTTCCTCGCGGTCCCAGGCGTATTTGACGGGCCGTCCTGTCAGCATCGTGCCCAGAATGGCCAGTGGTTCATGGATCGAATCCACCTTGCCGCCGAACCCGCCACCGACAGTCCCGCCAATGAAATGCAGGCGTGACGATGGGGTTGCCAACACCTTGGATGCGGTTCCCAACGAGAAGAACAGCGCCTGTGTAGAGGTGTAACAGACATAGCGGCCGTTCTGTTCAGGCGCGGCAATCGCGCCACAAGTCTCGATCGGGGCCTGCTCGATAGGGGACATCTGATAGCGCCCCTCGATGACATGATCAGCCTCGCGGAACGCGGCCTCGACATCGCCCAGACGCAGTTTCTGATGATCATACTTGCCGTGATAGACGAACTTGTTGCCGGGGTAGATGTCCAGCACTGTCGGCGCACCCGGCTTGATGGCCTCTTCGACATCCAGCACATGCGGCAGCACTTCCCACTCCACCCGCACCGCTGCAACCGCATCCCGCGCCTGCGCTTCGGTCTCGGCGATAATGGCGGCCACCGGCTCTCCCTTGTAGCGCACGCGCTCGGTGGACAGGATCGGCTCGTCATCAATCCCGAAATCCAGCAGACTTAACAGCGTATTCAGGTTCACCGGTACATCCTGCCCGGTCAGGATGCGCATGACACCGGGCATCCTTTGCGCCGCGCTGGTATCTATCCGGCGGATGCGCGCGGCGTGATGAGGCGAACGCACACAGCGCAGATGCAACAGACCCTCAAACAGGTGATCGTCGAAAAATGGCGAGCGTCCGGTCACATGCCCGGTGATATCCTGCCGTCGAGTGGGCTTGCCGATTTCATTGAGATTGTCGTCGCGCTCATCGGCGAAGATATCCTTGCGGAATTCCACCATATTGCCGCGGATCATGGGTGTGTCCGTCATGCCTGCACCCGTCCTTCGGCGACATCCAGAATGGCATCGATGATCGGCTCATAACCAGTGCACCGACACAGATTGCCCGAGATCCCTTCGATCACCTCTTCGCGGCTGGGACGCGGGTTTGCATCCAGAAGCGCACGCGCCGCAACCAGCATGCCCGCAGTGCAATACCCGCATTGTGCGGCGAAGCGTTCCATGAACGCTTCTTGCAGCGGGTCCAGACGGGGGCCATTCGCCAAACCCGCAGCAGTGTTCACGGCCCGCCCTTCGACCGACTCAGCCAGGACCAGACAGGCAAGCTGGGGCACATTGTCGATCATCACCGTGCAGGCCCCGCAGGTTCCTTGGCCACAGCCGTATTTGGGGCTGAGATCTCCAACAGCCCGGCGCAGGAAATCCAGCAGGTTCTGCCCCTCGGTGGCGAATGCCGCCTTTGAGCTGCCGTTCAGCGTGAAGGATATCGGTTTGAAAGTCATCTGCCTGTTTTCCCCTTTGCCGCACTCATGCCATCTGCTCCAGCAAGCGCCTCAGATGGACACCTGCCACTTCGCGGCGATACCAACTGGATGCCAACGCATCGGTGGGCGGCTCCAACCCCAGGCAGGCAGCCTGCGCTGCGCGCGCGATCGAGGTCGCGTCCAGCGCCTGTCCTTCCAGCGCGCGTTCTGCGCCAGCACTGCGCAGCGGATGGGCACCCATGGCCCCAAAGGCGATACGCGCGCCGCGCACTCTACCCCCCTCGCGCACCAGAAGCGCCGCGATCGAGAGAACCGACACGCCTTTGGGCTTGATGCGGCTGACCTTGAGCCAGCCAAAGGCACGCATATCACGCGGGCGCATCACGTCGATGGCCGCCACCAGCGGCGGCCTGGCGCGCACACGCATCAGCTCTTCCACAGGGCGCGGACCCCCCTGAACCAGCACCGCGCGCGCGCCAAGTGCGATCAGGGCAACAGTGAAATCACCGTAAGGATGCGGCGCGAAAAGATTGCCGCCGACCGTCGCCATGGCCCTGACCTGCGGTCCACCGATGGCGCGGGCGACAGGATGCAGGAAATCCAGATCACGGCTGGCCAGGATGTCGGCCATTGTGCTGCCGGCTCCGATGCGCACACCTTCGCTTGTGCTGGCGATGCGGCGCAACTCGGGATCGGTTGCACGCACGATCACTCCCTGCACCTCGCCCGCATTGACGCCGCGCATGACAAGTGTTCCGCCAGCCAGATATGTGCCACCTTGCCCCAGCGCCTGTTGCGCGGCGATCAAGCTGGAATGTGTCTGAACCTGCACCGCCATATCAGCTCCCCACCCCCATATGCGCGCGGATCGCATCGAACCCGCCCTGATAGACATTCGTGGCCACCATGTCGTGCAACTCTTTCTCGCGGCCCGGAGGCGCGTCAAACCGACTTTCCCAATGCCAGAAACTGCGGTCCCCGTCGGTCACTGGCGCCAGCCGCACATGCGCAACATAGTTCAACAAGGGCACCGGCGTATCGAGCAGGCAATAGCTGAAGGCCATGTCGGCATCCGACAGCGTCAGCAGCAACTCGCGCAGGTTCGACCCATCCTGCAAATGGAAGTTGCGCACGCAACCAACCTTGTCTGATGGCAGGCGGCGTTCCACATGGCTGTCGCGCACGATCGGATGCCAGACGTCATGCCCGTTGAAATCGCGCAGAACTTGCCAGACCTGTTCGACAGGGGCGTCAATTATCGTGGATGTCACCACCTTGACCATTCACGCCCCCATCTGGCGCTTGAGGGCATTGAACCCCGCCAGAAACACATTGGTTCCGATCCCTTCGACCAACCCATCCTCGTCGGCTGGATCACACTCGAACTCTGCGGTCCATTCAGCAAAGGTCCGGTCGCCATCAGTCACCGGCGTCAGGCGCAATGTGGCGATGTAATCGGTCAATGGCATGGGGGATTCAAGTATCGCATAGGTGCAGAAGTAGTCGTAATCCGACAGCCCAAGCAATTTCTCGCGAATACGGTCCCCGTTCTGCAGGTTGAAATCGCGCACACAGCCGACACGGTCCGCAGGCTCGCCATTCTCGATCCGCGAATCGCGGATACGCGGGTGCCAGCGGGGCAGGCCATTGAAGTCGCGCACCTTTTCCCAGACCTTGGTGGCTGGCGCATCAATGACGGAACTGACATAGACACGGGCCATTTACGTCTTCTCCCCATCGGACTTGCCGGCCTTCTTCGCAGCATCGGCAACGCGCTGCAGGTCGCTGGCTTCGCGCATCAGACCACCCTGCTTGGCCAGAGTGCCCCCTTCGATCCCGATATCCGATAACAGGCTGTCAATCAGCGGGGCCTGCACGCGGTAGCGCAAGGCAGAGTTGATCACCTCATCGGTCGGGCTGCCTTCGCGCCCGCCTGTCCCGCCCATGCCACCATCAAGCTGCATGATGCGAATATCCTGTATCTTTTCCAAGGGCTTGACACTGGCCGCAACGATCCCTTCGACATGTTCGAGCATCTTGCGCTTGAACAGCGAATGGCGCGCCTCGTCGGTCAGGATATTTTCGGCCTCGTTGATCAGGCGTTGCGCCTCTGCCTCGACCGTACTGCGCAGCTTCGCGGCTTCGGCCAAATGACGCGCTTCAGCAGCCGCTTTTTCGGCCATCAGGACATCGACCGACTTCTTGCGCTCTGCGGCCTCCGTCTCCTTCACGGTCTGGATTTTCTCTTCAGCTTCGACAGCACGCGCGGACCCGACGGCGGCTTCTGCACGCGCGGCGGATTCCTCCAGCGATTTCTGCGACAGAAGAATGGCTTTCTCCATCATCGCTGTCTCGACATCACGCTCGCGGGCAACCTCAAGCTGGCGCCGGACTTTCTCATGATCGATGCGGATTTCATCAAGCGCGCGCTCGGACGCGATACGCGAACGCTCGACATCTTCGCGACTTTCGATCTCGGCCTCTCGCAAGGCTTGCACGCGCGCGATTTCCAACTGTTCGATGGCGCGACGCCGCTCCAGTCGTGCACCTTCCAGCGCCTGTTCACGCGCGACATCGGCGGTTTCGACGTCTCTTTGCGCTGCAATCTGGGCCTGCTTGACACTACCCTCGGCGGCGACGGCCTTTGCACGTTCGCTTGCCAAGACCACGATACGCGCCTGCTCGGCCGCCTCGATTTCGCGCTCGCGGACGATCTCGCGCTCGCGTGTGGCCTGCGCGGCGCTGATACGCTTGGCGTCCAGCTCCAGCTTCTGCGCAATGCGCGCCGCCTCGACCGCTTCATCGGCGGCAACGCGGGCCTCGTCGATGGCCTTGTTGCGTGCGATTTCGCGCTCGCGGGTTTCTGCATCGGCGCTGATCCGCTCGACCGCCAGAGATTTCTCGCGGGCAATGCGCGCCGCCTCTATCGCCTGACCTGCGGCGATCTCGGTCGCCTCCACCGCTTTCTGACGTTCGATCTCCATTTCGCGAATCCGCCGGTCTTCGGCGATCCGGACCTCGCTGATCTGCGACGACTGCATGATGCGCGCGCGCTCGACAACTTCATGGGCAGCAACTTCGGCCTCATCCAGAGCCTGCTGGCGTGCGATTTCCTGCATGCGAATTTTCTCTTCGCCGGTCAGGCGGGTCTGATTGAGAAGCAGCGTCTCGGCCATCTTGCGTTTCTCGGTCTCTTCATGCGCGGCAATCTCGGCCTGCTGGATCGCACGCTGACGCTCGATCTCGGCGGCCTGCGTTTCACGATCCTTGGCAATGCGCGCCTCGATCAGGGCTTTCTCCTGTGCAATCCGCGCGCGCTCGGTCTGTTCATGCGCCGCAATCTCTGCAGCCTCAAGTGCTCGGCGTTTGTCGATCTCGCGCGCCTCGGTTTCGCGCTCATTGTCAATGCGCGCCTCGCGGATGACACGTTCCTGAAGGATGCGCGCTTTCTGGATAGTTTCCTGTGCCGCGATTTCTTCGGCCTCATCGGCTTGGGCACGGGCAATTTCGCGCGACCGGATGTCGCGCTCGGATGCAATGCGCTCTTCTGCGATTGACCTCTCATTCAGGATGCGGGACTTTTCAATGGCCTCGCGCGAGACGATCAGCGCGGTCTCGGCCTCGGTATCGCGCTGCGAACGCTCGCGGGCCAGCTCTGCGCGCTGCTGAGCGCGGCGAAACTCGATCTCGCGTTCCTGCTCCAGCCGTGCGGATTCCGACTCGCGCTCGATGTCCAGAACCTGCTTTTCGGTTTCCAGATTGCGCGTGCGGATCAGGACCGTCGTTTCCTGCTCGATATCATTGCGCAGTTTGCGTCGCGCCTCTATTTCCTTGATCAGCGTCGTCATGCCCTCGGCATCAAACCGGTTCGACGGGTTGAAATACTCCAGGCTGGTCTGGTCGATATCCAGGATCGCTACTGATTCAAGCTCCAGACCATTCTTTTCCAGATCCGCCTGCGCCAATGCCTGCACGCGTTCGACATAGGCCGCACGGTTCTCATGCATGCCCCCCATTTCCATTTCTGCAGACACAGCGCGCAACGCACTTTCGAACTTGCCTGACAGAAGGGCATGCAGTTGTTCCGGCTCCAGCGTCCGCCGACCCAGCGTCGAGGCCGCCATCGCGACAGCGCGGCTCTCAGGGCGCACGCGGACGTAGAATTCCGCATCGACATCCACGCGCATCCGGTCCTTGGTAATCAACGCATCGCTGCGACCCCGGCTGATCCGCAAGGGCAGCACATTCATGTTGACAGGGGTAATGTCATGGATGATTGGCCAGACGAATGCGCCGCCATCGATCACCACCTTCTCGCCCATGAATCCGGTGCGCACGAAGGCGACTTCCTTGGTGGAACGGCGGTAAAGCCATTGCATGACCCAATAGATGATGGCGATGACGACGACCGCCACGATCAGCCACATGATCAGTTGTCCAATGAGTTGCCCGGTCATTGTCGGTCCCTCCCCCTTTACTTGCCCATGATGCGCTTGAAAGCGCGGGTCTGTTCCGTCAACGCCACTTCGGTCGGCAGGCGTTCCATCGAGGACGCACCATAGAACCCGTGGCATATCTCAGTATTCTTCAGAACGTATTCAGCATCTTCCGGCATGGCGACCGGGCCGCCATGCACCAGAATGATCGCGTCCCTGTTGACCTGCAGCGCCGCTTCGGCCCAGCGATCCACGATCTCGGGACAGTCGGCCAAACGCAGCGCTGTCTCGGCCCCGATCGCCCCGCCAGTGGTCAGACCAAGATGGCACACGATGATATCTGCACCGGCCGCCGCCATGTCACGCGCGCTGCCTTCGTCAAAGACATAGGGCGTGGTCAGCATATCGCGGGCACGGGCCTTGGCGATCATGTCGACTTCCAGCCCATAGCCCATGCCGGTTTCCTCGAGATTGGCGCGAAAGGTGCCATCGATCAGTCCGACTGTCGGGAAATTCTGAACGCCCGCGAAGCCGATGCGCTTCAGGTCATCCAGAAACACATCCATCAGCCGGAACGGATCAGTCGCACAGACCCCCGCCAGAACGGGCGTGTGCCTTACGACCGGCAGCACCTCGGCGGCCATTTCGACCACGATTGCATTGGCATCACCATAAGGCATCAGCCCCGCCAGAGATCCGCGCCCGGCCATGCGATACCGACCCGAATTGTAGATCACGATCAGGTCGATCCCGCCCGCCTCTTCGCATTTGGCTGACAAGCCCGTGCCTGCCCCACCGCCGATGATCGGTTGACCGCGGGCGATCATATCGCGGAATTTCTGCAGTATGGTTGCGCGCTGTGTCATCTGCGTCCTCTTGGCTGGGTCTTGTGGCGAAGCGGTCGATCGCCATGCAGGGTCCGGAAAGCAACGGTGATCGCGGCTGCGAATTCCGGGGCGTTGATATTGTGCGGAAGGCGGATGATCTGGCGCGAGGGCGTCTGTCGGACGGTGCCCTCGATCGCCTCGAAAAGCGCGCGGCGCGCAGATGGATCGTCAAAGGGTTTGCCCGGCGCATCCAGTGCCGAAACACCGCCTTCGGGCAGGAAGAACCGCACCTGACCTTCCATCAGGTTCAGGCGTTCACCAATCCAGCGCCCCAGTTGCGCGTTTTCCTGCGCCGTTGTGCGCATCAAGGTCACTTGCGGATTGTGCTGGTAAAACAACCGTCCCCGATACTGGTCCGGCACTGTATCCGGCGCGGCAAAATTTACCATGTCCAGCGCACCCACTGACCCGATATAGGGCATGCGCGTGCGGATCACTGCGCCGAAACGATCCTCATTGCAGGGAAAGACGCCACCGAAAAGATGGTCGCATACCTCTGTCGTGGTCAGGTCGATGATCCCGCGCGCCAATCCGCCATCGACCAGCTTTTCCATCGATTGCCCGCCGATCCCGGTCATGTGAAAGACAAGGCAGTCCCAGTCTTCCTGCAGCAACGCCTGCACCTGCTGAACGGCGGTGGTGGTTACACCGAACATCGACAGGACGACAGCAGGCTTGTCAGACCCAACCTCGGGCTGGGCGCGTCGCCCCTCGACCATGCCCACCATGGCCTGCGCGGCATTGCCCAGAACTGCACGCGTGATCGAGTTCAGGCCCTGCACATCGGCGACGGAATGCATCAATATGATATCGGAGGGGCCAACATACTTGCCGACCTCGCCACTTGCGACGGTCGAGACGATCATCTTGGGCACACCCACAGCAAGCGTGCGCATGGCAGGCGCGACAATCGCCGTGCCGCCAGAACCACCCGCCGACAACACCCCGGCAATACCCTGTTGTCGGGCAATCCAGCGCGCAAAGGCCAGCGTCATGCCCGCAACCGACTCGCCCCGGTCGCCCGTGAACACACCAGCCGCCCCGCGCGGATGGAAGGCTGCCACCTGATGGGCAGGAATATCGGCGCCAGTATGCGTGTTGGTGGTTGACAGATCGACCAGTCGCACAGCCAGTCCCGCCGCGCGGATGCGGTCGCGCATGAAACGCAGTTCATCACCCTTGGTGTCCAGCGTTCCGGCGACCAGCACCACTTCACCGCCTACGGGCGCGACGGGACGGATCTCGGTCTGCGCGGGCGCGGTCGTCAATGCCCCGGCCGATTGCACACGAGCCAGACGTTCATGCGTGGCAAAGGAAACGGGCTGCGACCAGCGATTTGGGGGTTTCGGGTTCGCCTGCCAGATACGCGGAATCGCGGGCGCGCGCTCTCCGGGCGCGTGATCATCGGACGCCCGCGCGCCTGGCGTCACAGGCTCGGGTGTCTCGTCATGCGCATGCCGGCCCACTCCCAGAAGCCGTTGCTGAAGCGCGCGATCAGACGCCAGTTCCCCGGCAGGCACAATCCGGTTGATCTTGCCATTGACCATGATCGCGACATCATCTGCCACACCACAGGCCACACCGATATTCTGCTCGATCACCAGAACCTCGATGTCAGCGGCCTCGCCCAGTCTGATCAGCATTTCTTCGACTTGCGCGACGATGACGGGGGCCAGCCCTTCGGTGGGCTCATCCATCACCAGCAGGCGCGGGTTTTGCAACAGGGCGCGGCTGATCGCCAGCATCTGCTGCTCCCCTCCAGACAGTTCTCCACCGCCATTGCCCTTGCGCTCTGCCAGACGCGGAAAGGTCGAATAGATGCGCTCGACCGTCCAGGCACCCCCCTTTGTCGCCACCATCTTGAGATGCTCATCAACACTGAGCGAACGCCACAGGCGTCGCCCCTGCGGGACATAACCGATGCCCAGGCGCGCGATCTCTGACGGGCTGAGCCCGACCAGAGACTGCCCATGGAAACTGATGGACCCGGCTGCCACCGGCACCATCCCCATGATCGCCTTGCACAATGTCGTCTTGCCCATCCCGTTGCGGCCGACAACTGACAAAACTCCGCGACGCAACTGAAGATCCACGCCTTGCAGGGCATGGCTTGCCCCGTAAAAGACATTCAGCCCACGAATATCCAGCGAGGGGGAGCCTGCGCGCTCAACCATGGCTGTGACTCCCGTCGCCCAGATAAAGCTCCTGCACTTCCGGATCATTCTCGATCTCTGTTGGCGTGCCTTCCTTGAAGACGCGCCCATTGTGCATCATTGTCACCGACTCCGAGACCCTCAGCGCCACGTCCATATCATGCTCGATGATGATATACCCGATATGGCTCGGCAGACCGTTCAGGATCTCGATCAATTCGCGCCGTTCTGTGGGCGACAGGCCCGCTGCAGGCTCGTCAAACAGAATGAAACGCGGCGCGCCCGCCAGCGCCAGTGCAATTTCAAGCTGGCGCTGCTGCCCATAGCTGAGCTCCGAAACAAGTGTATTGCGCCATTCGGTCAGGTTGACCGCCTCGATCAATTCGCCCACCCGCGCCAGAAGCGGATCACTCCGACGCGGTCGCAACAGGGAAAACCGGCCACGGCTGACGCCACGACAGGCAATATAGACATTGTCGGCAACCGTCAGGCCACCAAACAGCAGGCTGATCTGATAGGTCCGGCGCAGGCCGCGACGGATGCGCTCATGAGCAGGAAAGGTGGTCACATCCTCGCCAAACAACCGGATCGACCCTGCGGTGGCGAAGAAATCACCTGTGATGCAGTTGAACAATGTGGTCTTGCCCGCACCATTGGACCCCAGGACAGCACGGCGCTCGCCGGGGCGCACAGAGAATGTCACGTCCGAAATAGCCGCCAATGCGCCAAACATCTTTGTCACACCGCGCAATTCCAGCGCATTGCCGGAAGCGACAGAATTGAGCGACGCCACATCTGTCATGTTACCGTGTGCTCCTGTCGCGCAGGGGATCGCGTTTGCGTTGCTGGCGCGCGCGCCAACGATCCCACAAACCCAGCACCCCGTCCGGAGAGAAAAACACAATCAGCAGGAACCCCATGCCGATCAACGTCTTGAAGCGCTCACCCGACAGTCCGAAACCCGTCAAAAGGTCTGGGCTGAAGGTGCGCAACAAAACATAGATCAACGCGCCGACAAACGGCCCGATCGGGCGACGCAATCCCCCGACCACCGCGATCACCAGAATGTCGATAACGGCAGGAATCCCAACGGTTCCTGGGGAAATTTGTGAATTCTGCCAGACCAGCAAGATGCCCCCGACCGCAGCAATCACACTGGCAAATGTATAGGCTGCGATACGGTGCGCCGTGACGTTGTACCCCAGCGCCGCCATGCGTCGCGGTCCGTCGCGCACGCCTTGCAAGGCCAGCCCGAACGGGCTGCGTGAAACATAGATGACAGCAAGGTAGGACAGCACTGCACATGCAAGCGTCAGATAATAGAAGGGCACCGGCTGACGCCAGTCCACCCCGAACAGACGCGGTGGAACAACAAGATTGAAACCGCTGTAACCGTTGAAGATTTCGTAATTCTGACGGGTGAAGTAGAAAAAGGCAGACGCAATCGCCAGCGTGATCATGATTGTGTAAATGCCCTCGGTCCGCACCGCCAGAGCGCCGACGATGGTACCGAAAATGGCCGCAATGATGATTGCGACGGGGATATGCAACCACCACGGCCAGCCAAGGCTGAGATCACTCATGCCCGATGTGCCCAGGATGGCGACCGCGTAGCCGGCCATGCCCGCAACCGACATCTGGATCAGACTGACCATGCCACCATATCCGGCCAGAAACATCAGGCTCAGCGCGATCATGCCCAGAATGAACGTCCAGCCAAACACCTGAAAAAGCCAGAAATTATTGGCGATCAGCGGCATGATCAACAAGACGAACCCGACAATCCAGACAGCCAGCGGGATGCGTTCGACCCATGTCGGTTCCGGGGCCGCACGACGCGCGGAACTTTGGAAAATCTGGCTCAGGGGATCGGAGGCCGACATCTCAGCGCGTCCTTCCAAGCAACCCTTGCGGGCGGAAAGCCAGCACGGCAACCATGATCAGAAAGGTGACTACAACCGAATATGTGGGCGCATAGACGAGGCCCAGTTGTTCACTCAGCCCGATCAACACCGCCCCGATCGCAGCGCCCGGAATCGACCCCATACCCCCCACGATGACCACCACCAGACTCGCAAGCAAAAAGCGCGTATCCTCGCCCGGACTGAGTGACTGGAAAGTACCGCCCACGATGCCCGCAATGCCCGCCAGACCGGCCCCAAATGCAAAGACCGCAAGAAACACCCATTGAATACGGATGCCAGAGGCGGCCAGCATGTCGCGATCATCGACGCCCGCGCGGATCAACATGCCCAGACGCGATTTGTTCAGGATCAGCCACATCAGCACGCCGATCACGATTGCAGCGATCAGAATGGCGATCCGAACGGCTGGATAGCGCAGATAAACAGTGTCACCATCTCTGTTGGTGCCCGCCACAATAGGCAGTTCGGCAGGGCCGGACAGCCAGTCGGGGGTCATGATGGTGTAGCTTTGGCCGCCCCAGGACCACAACATCAGATCGGCCAGCACAACGGAAATCCCGATCGTAACCATGGTTTGCCGCAATTCTTCGCCTTCCATGCGACGAAAAACCTGATTTTGCAGAACAATCCCGACCAACCCCACCAGAACAAAAACGACCGGAAAAGCCAGAAGCCAGGACCCTGTACGCTCCGAAACCTCGAAGCCCAGATAGCCGCCAAGCAGATAGAGTGAGCCATGCGCAAGATTGACATTCCGCATCAGCCCAAAGATCAGCGTAAAGCCCGCGGCAACCAGAAAATACAGCGCCCCCAGGGTCACGCCACCAAAGACAGCATTCAGAAACACCCGCTTGCGGCCCAGAACGGCCTCCATCTCGGGTGACCAGGGGGCCAAGACCAGCCAGATGAACACGGCCAGCACCAGAATGATGATGCCCGACCAGATCGGCCTTTTCTGAAAGAACTCCTGCACCGAAACCACCTCCCGATTGGCAAGACTTTCTCAAGCCTCTGGCGCGCTGAAATACAGGCTAGCCGCAAAACGGTGGATGCAGCATACCCTCAAGTCTGGTCTCGTCGCCAATCGTCGGCTTTACCGACACTGCCAAGATCATGCGCTGATCTGCTGCCGCGGGCCATGCAGGCAGAATTGCGTCCGGTCTGGTTCGTGGCGAACCCATTGCCGCCCGCCTGTCAGTTTGGAACAGCCATGTGAACTGACCGGCGATAGGCGCTGGGGGCGACCACGCCATTCGCAATGAAAAAACGTGAAAAGCTCGCTTGACTGGAAAAACCCAGATCAAACCCGATATCCGCCACAGCCTGCGCGCTTTGGGTCAGTCTGCCAATCGCATTCTCCATCAGAAGGGCATTGAGATAGAGTTTGGGCGTGAGACCAACCTGCTCCCGGAACAGCTTGAAGAAATGGGCGCGCGACAAACCGACTTCGCGGGCGATCTCGTCCAGGTCGCTTATCTCGCCAACCTTGTCTTCCAGAAGTCGCAATGCCTTGCGAATACGGAAGTCGCGACCTGTCTGAACGTGCGGGAAAAACCGGCTGCCATGCTCTGTCCACTGCCAGGACTGGTCAAATGCCGCATGCGTCAGGGTATGCAGACGTTCTTCCATAAGGGGATCGTCCAGTTCCGGTTCCATCATCGCCCGTGCTGTCGAACTGATCAGAGCCGCCAGATGATCCGTGATCTCGATGGCTGGTCGCCCGAAGTTCAGCGAAGATGTCACCTGACGCGCTGTCTCGAGAAACCAGGCCGGGCTGATATAAAGAACAAGTTGCAGCATCGGCGCATCGGCCACGACCGGCAGATACATATGCGTTTGCCAAGGGCTGACAGCAACGCCCTGACCTGCCGAAACCGGAACAATCTTGCCGTCAATATCAAACGCCCCGGCCGGCCCATCAACATGGAAGATCAGGTGCCCCTCTCTGTGGGCATGAGAGGCCGTCCCGCGGTCCACGCGATACAGGCACACACGGCCAAAAGGGCCGTGGCATACCACCAGCGGAATACTCATTCTTTCCTCCCCCCGCATCTTTCCGGTTCGCAAAGAAAGATGCGCCTGTAAAAGCTATTTCGATTCTTGGTTTTCACAAAGCAAAATGTGTGGCGGTTCATTTGCCCACAGGCCAGTCGCGCCATGCACAATCCTACAGGGCAGCTTCGATCATTGAAGAGTAATCCGCTGCCGTGGCCAGGCGCGGATTGTCCCGGTTGGCAACGTCGCGCGCAGCGCGGTCCGCCGCAGTCGCAATCTCTTGTCGGGTCAACCCAAGTGTCCGCAGATTGCGCGGAAGGCCCAGCCGCGCGCCAAGGTCCAGAAAATAGGTTGCCAGACTATCAGGATCAGACAGGCGCAAGGCCTCTGCGGCGCGGGCCATCTGATCGGGCACCGCCGGCGCATTGAATTTCAGAACGGCAGCGATGAACGCGCAATGCAGCAAACCATGTTCGCCGGCCTTCGGTGCCAATCCTTCAAAGGCATGCGCCAAAGCGTGCAGCGCCCCTGCCCCGCGCTGCGAGGCCAACTCGCCGTTCAGCGCCGCGGCAAGCATTTCCCGGCTGGCCTCGGGGTCTTTGGGATCAGCGACCATGCGCTCCAGCCAAAGACCCGCACGCCGGAGCCCATCATAGGCCATGCCTTCGGCTGGCGGGTTCCAGGCGTCATTCAACAACGCCTCCAGACAATGCACCATCGCATCCATCCCCGCGACCGCAAGTCGACGCGGCTGAGCCATCTGCAACAGGCTGGGGTCACAGAACACCACATCGGGCACAGTCTGATGTCCCTTGCACCGCTGACCCGACCGCGAGGCCCAAACCGGCGAAGCCAACCCGACAGATCCCGGCAGTGTCGGAATGACAAGCGTCGGGCGCGCCCCTGACCTGTCACCGCCGACAGCCTTGTTCATCGCAGGGCTGCGCGCAATCTCAAGTGCAGCCTTTCCACCAAGTCCGATAATGGCATCGCATGCGTCCCACGCATCGGCGGAACCTGTGGCTTCGAGCGTTTTCGCAAATTCGTCAGCCGAAGGAAAATCTTCGAGGATCAGCAATTGTGGCTCAAGCCGACCGGGCAGACTGTCGCGCACAAGCGAAAGGCACGCCATACCGTCGGCATCCACCACGACCAGTGGGGCGCGAATGTCATGGGCCCGCAACTCTTCTGCCAGCGCATCCTCAAGCACGCGCACGGCGAAATGTATGCGCGTCGCATAGCGTATCAGTGACATAGTGTATCCCCTGCCCCGAACCCGACGACCTGAAAGCACCAAACAGAAGCAGAAGCGGCGCGCCCGTTGGACGCGCCGCAGTCAGTTCAGCGCCCGGCCAGGGCGTCACAGTCAGGTGTGGTGCGCGAGGGCAGCCCCATTGCCCGGAAATCTTCCATGCTCATACCAAGCGTCTGGGTAACTCCATCAGCCCGAGCCCGGAAAACACTGGCCAGATTGCCATCTTCCCCTTCGACCACTTCCGTCACGAAAACCGTGCCTGTCGCCTGCCGGTTCTCGTTCAGTTCAACCACGCCCAACGGGGTCTCAAGGGTCATTGTAGAAAGCGCGTTCATCAACGCCGACTGACCGTCAGACAGATCACCCTCGACCATGTCAAGGCCCTGAAGGGCCGCCAGTGTTGCTACATAGTAGCCGACGCCGAACAACGACGGCACGTCAAAACGGTCGCCTTCCGCAAATGCGGCCCGGTAGCTCGCAAGATATGCCTGCCACGCCGCATCCGGGTTGTCAGGGGCAAATGCGCCCGAAGTGGGCGTTCCCACCAGCGCCTCCTTGGCACGCCCGCGCGACGAGAGAACCGTTGCATCCGCCATGATCGTCCCACCAATCAGGTTGGTATCAGCGCCTGCCTGGTCATACTGGTTCAGGAAGTTGATGGCGTCAGTGCCGCCCAGCCCCAGATAGATCGCATCCACGTCATCAGGCAGGCTTGCAATGACCCCGCCGAAATCCGAACTGCCCAAGGGCACCCAGAAGCGCTCGACAATGTCACCCCCGGCACGACAGAAATCTACCGCGAAGCCCAGAAAGTTCGTGTAGCCGAAGCTGTAATCCGCAGACACGGCGGCAATGCGCTGCCAGCCTTTCTCTTCAAAGACATATGTTCCAAGACCTTGACCCCACTGCGCCCCATCCAGATTGAAGCGGAAGAAATTCTCGGCCGGGTCCACAAAAGTGGTTTCAAGCGCGCCAGAGATGCCGTTGATGATGGTGGTTTCGGGAACCGTTTTCGCATAGTCGCGAATTGCGATTCCTTCCGATCCCGAAAGCGGGCCGATCACAATATCGACACCATCCTGCTCCACCAGTTTGCGGGCCTGACGCACGGCATTGTCAGGGGTGGTGTCTGTGGGGGCCACGACGATCTCGATCGGGCGTCCGCCTGCCATGCCACCCCGTTCCTGAATGGCGAGTTCGACATTGCGCACGCCATCGGCCCCACCAGCGGCAAAGGCACCTTCCAGGGCCACCAGCACCCCTATCTTGATCGGATCATTCGCATAAGCGACACTCGGCACCACGAGTGCCAGAAGCGACACTGTTGTATAGATTGACTTTCGCATTGGTTTATATCCTCCCTCTGATGACGCAGCACTGGCGAAAGCCGACAACACCTGACATGATGGCGTCGGAAACCGGTGCACGACAGAAGAACAGGCTATGCGTTGCGCGGTGCTCTAGGCATCACCCTCAGATGCGAAACATTACCCCAAGTCTGATTATTTTCCTGTCCCGCGGATACTGGTGGCATGGCAGTGATCATGCACCTTGTCGCGACATGCAGAATTGCCCGACATGCAGGGCGATCTTTGCCCATGCCACCGCACCTGCGGGGCTCTTCATGCGCGAGACATCACGATCCCATCGTCAAAGCACGGTCCAGATGGACATATCCGCCATCGACAAACAGCCATTGGCCTGTCGTGTGGCCTGCGCGTGACGACAGCAGAAACAGGACCGTATCGGCCATTTCGCTGGCCTTGGTCATACGTTGACCCAGCGGAATATTGCGTGTGATCTGTCCAAGCTGCGCGTCTGGATCGTCGAAGCTTTGTAACCAGCGCTCATAGAGTGGCGTCATCACTTCTGCCGGGATCACAGCATTCACCCGCACGCCATCCGCCAGAAGTGCAGCCGCCCATTCGCGCGTCAGGCCAAGTTGAGCGGCTTTGGCGGCGACATAGGCCGAGGTATTGCCTTGCCCGGTCAAAGCCGTCTTGGAAGAGACATTGACCACCGATCCCCGCGCTGCGCGCAGATGTGGAAGGCACAGATGCGTCATCGTGTAGTAATGGGTCAGGTTCCGCTCGATCGAGGCGCGGAATGCGTCCGGCCCGGCCTGCAGGCCGACGGAATCATTCGCGCCCGCATTGTTCACAAGCCCGTAAATCCCGCCAAATCTGTCAACCACTTTGGAAACGGCCCGCATGCAAGCGGCGTCATCGGTCAGTTCAGTCGGGATCAGCACAGCATCCGGGCATTGCGCACAGATCGCCTCCATGAAGCCCGCGGGAGCTGCCGATCGTGCCAGGATCACGGGGATGCCCCCCTCTGCGGCAATCCCTTGGGAAATCGCGGCCCCGATCCCGGACGCCCCGCCTGTCACGATCACAACCTTTCCGGTCAGCCCCAAATCCATGTCGTCACCCCCGATACTGGTATTTTGCCAGCGACTCCGGCTTCATCTGGATCGAATAGCCTGGGTCAAGCGGTGGCATGTAAGCGGCGCCGCGTACGATGCAGGGCGTTTCGAAATGCTCGTGCAGATGATCGACATATTCAATGACCCGGCCGTCATGGGTGCCGGCAATGCACAGGTAGTCAATCATGGAAAGATGCTGCACATACTCACACAGCCCAACCCCGCCTGCATGGGGGCAGACCTTCAGCCCGTATCTGGCGGCCATCAGCATCACCGCCAGCACTTCGTTCACCCCGCCCATACGACAGGCGTCGATCTGCACCACGTCAATCGCCTCGCGCATGATGAACTGCTTGAAGATGATCCGGTTCTGGCACATCTCACCAGTTGCCACCTGAACCGGCGCGATCGCGTTGCGGATCGCACGATGACCCTCGACATCATCGGGGCTGGTGGGCTCTTCGATGAACCAGGGCTTGGCAAAGGACAATTCCCGCACCCAGTCTATCGCCTGCGGCACCTCCCAGACCTGATTTGCGTCGATCATCAGGTTGACATCCGGCCCGCAAACCTCGCGTGCTATGCGCAACCTGCGCTTGTCATCTTCAAGGTCGCGACCGACCTTCATCTTGATGTGGCGAAAGCCCGCATCAACCGCCTCGCGGCACAATCTGCGCAGCTTGTCATCGGGGTAGCCCAGCCACCCGGCAGAGGTGGTATAGCACGGATAGCCATTGGCCAGCAGATCAGCGCGCCGCGCCTCCTTGCCCACGGCCTGCGCGGTCAGGAACTCCAGCGCCCATTCCGGCGTGATACAATCAGTCAGATACCGAAAATCGATCAGGCGGACCAGTTCGGCGGGCGTCATGTCGGCGACCAATGCCCAGACGGGCTTCCCTTCGACCTTGGCCCAGAGATCCCACATGGCATTGACCACCGCACCTGTGGCGAGATGGATCGCCCCCTTGTCCGGCCCGATCCAGCGCAACTGGCTGTCACTGGTGATATGGCGCCAGAAACGGCCCATATCAGCCGATACCCAGTCCAGATCCAGCCCCACAACGAGCGGGCGCAGCGCCTCGATGGCCGCGATGCATATCTCGTTGCCGCGCCCGATCGTAAAGGTCAGGCCATGTCCCTCATGCGGCCCATCGGTTTCCAGCACCAGATACGCCGCTGAATAATCGGGGTCGGGGTTCATCGCATCCGACCCGTCAAGTTGCTCCGAGGTCGGAAACCGCACATCGAAGGTGCGCATTCCGGTAATGCGTGTCATGCCAAAGGACCGCGCACGCGCTGTGTCTGGACGCCAAGCCCCTCGATGCCCAGCCGCATAACCTCGCCGCCTTTCAGATAGACCGGGGGCTTCTGTCCCATCCCGACACCCGGCGGTGTTCCGGTCGAGATCACATCACCGGGTTGCAGCGACATGAACTGCGAGCAATAGGAAATCAGATGCGGCACCTTGTAGACCATGGTGGCAGTGCTGCCGTCCTGATAGCGATGGCCATCCACCTCCAGCCACATATGCAGCGCGTCGATATCGTCGATTTCGTCGGGCGTGACCAGCCACGGCCCCAGCGGGCCGAAAGTGTCGCAACCCTTGCCCTTGTCCCATGTGCCTGCGCGGTCCAACTGGAACTCGCGCTCGGAAACGTCATTGATCACACAATAGCCCGCGACATGTGACAGCGCGTCTTCCTCGCGGATATAGCTTCCCGGCTTTCCGATAATGATACCGAACTCGACCTCCCAATCCGTCTTGGCAGAACCGTTCGGGATTTGCACATCATCATCCGGCCCGATGATGGCGGATGTCCATTTGTTGAAGATCACAGGCTCCGGCGGGATTGCCATACCGGATTCTGCAGCATGATCAGCATAGTTCAGCCCGATGCAGATGAACTTGCCGACCTGCCCCACACAGGGTCCAAGCCGCAGGTCGGATTGCGGCGTGCCAGCAACCAGCGGCAGGCTGTCAGGGTCAAGCGCGGCAAGTTGCGCCAGCGTTTCCGGCAGAAGGGCGCTGCCCGACAGGTCCGGGATATGGGCAGAGAGGTCGCGAACGCGACCAGCGGAATCTAGCAGACCGGGGCGTTCTTGCCCGGACACGCCGTAACGCAGCAATTTCATGGGAGTTCCTGTCGCTTGGGCCAGTCATTTCGGCCTTGTCCTGGTGTCATGGTCCGGGGGCGCGCACCGCCCCCGGCTTGTCGTTCACGCCCTGTCAATCATACAGAACGGCGCGGATATGGTCTTCGTCCATATTCGATGCATCATACCAGAAGAATCCGGTGTCGATGATCTCGGGCAGCTCTTCGCCGTTCATGGCAGCCAGTGCGGCGCGCACGGTTTCAAAGCCGATACCGACCGGGTTCTGGGTGATGGCACCTGCCATCAGCCCGTCGCGGATCGCCTCTTGCTGGGCAGAGCCACTGTCATAGCCGATCACGACCAGACCCTCGCGCCCGCTTTCGCGCACACCGTTCACGATCCCGATGGCAGAGCCTTCATTCGTGCCGAACATGCCGCCCAGATCGGGGTTGGCCGTCAGGATCGCTTTCGTGATCTCGGTCGAGGTCAGATGATCCCCGCCCCCATACTGGATCGTCACAACCTGAATGTCGGGATGGGCTTCCGCCAAGCGGTTCACGAACCCGTCGCGCCGGTCAACGCCCGTTGCCGAAACCTGATCATGCGCAACAACTGCAACTGTGCCCGATCCGCCCAGAAGCTCTGCCATCTTGTCCGCTGCAAGTGCTGCGGCTGCGACATTGTTCGTGGTGGCCGTCGTCACCGGAATGTCGCTGTCCACGCCCGAGTCAAAGGCCACGACATGAATGCCCGCATCCTGTGCCTGACGCAGCAGCGGAATCGCGGCCTG
This sequence comes from Natronohydrobacter sp., assembly GCA_020832585.1. Lineage (GTDB taxonomy): Bacteria > Pseudomonadota > Alphaproteobacteria > Rhodobacterales > Rhodobacteraceae > Roseinatronobacter. Next base: position 42,253 of record JAFIEL010000003.1, read on the forward strand.
ACTGTCAAGCGCGGCAAATCCTATCGCAGGCGGGTTATTGGCCAGAGCGGCCGACAGCATGTCGATCTGGCGATCAACCTGGCTTTCATTGTCCGGCCCGACAAATTCGATCCGCACACCGAATTCGGTGCCCGCCTGTTCCGCACCGGTGCGCACGGCTTGCCAGAACTGATGCTGGAACCCTTTGGACACCAGCGGAATGGTCACATCCTGCGCGAAAGCAGGGGCCGCGCCGCCCGCCATGGCCAAGGCGAATGCCGTGGCGATCAAGGAACGTCTGTTCATCATTTTGGGTCTCCTCCCATGTGTTGATCTGCTCGATCAAGTGTCCCGGCCTGCTGCCGGTTGTAGGTGTTATCCTGTCTTGCGCCGCCGAAGCTGGTCGGCATAGACGGCAGCGATAATGATCATCCCCATGGCGACGATCTGCCATTCCTGCGCAACCGAGAGAACGCGCAGACCATTGGCCAGAACGGCAATGATCAGCGCCCCGATCAGACTGCCCAGTATCGTGCCGCGCCCGCCTGACAGCGATGTGCCACCGATCACGACGGCAGCAATCGCTTCCAGCTCATAGCCCATCCCAAGCGCAGGCTGGGCGGAATTCAGACGCGACGCGATCAAAAGCCCCGCAATTCCGACAATAGCACCCGCCAGCGTGTAAATCGCGGTCTTCCAGGCGGCTGTATTCACCCCCGAAAGCCGCATCGCTTCCTCGTTCGATCCCAGTGCATAGGTATAGCGCCCCATCACTGTGCGGTTCAGGATGAAAGAGGCCGCCAGCGCCACTGCGAAAAGGATGAGCACGCCATTGGGCAAGGGCACCGACGGCACGATCTGACCCACAAGCGAGCCGCGCGAAATCTGGTCAAAGCCGGGTGTATTGTTGAAATAGATCGGCCGGGCTTCTGTCAGGATCAGCGACAGGCCGCGCAGGATCATCATCATGCCCAGCGTGGCGATAAAGGGCGGGATCATCATGCGCGCAACGAATGTGCCCGACACGAAGCCTGCCGCGGCCCCGGTTGCCAGCGCCGCGACCACCCCGACCCATAGCGGCATGCCCAGATTTGTCAGCACAATCGCACAGACAACGGCGCAAAAGGTCATCATCGTGCCCACTGACAGGTCAATCCCGCCAGTGATGATGATCAGCGTCACCGCAATGGCCAGAACCCCGTTGATGCTCGCCGCTTGCAAAATCGCGATCATGTTCGAAGTCTGCATGAAATTCGGCGAGAGCAGCGAAAAGACGATCAGCATCACGACAAGGCTGGCAAAGGCCAGCAGGCGCTGCGCGGTCGCGGTCGCGAAGAAATTGATACGCTCTGGATTTCCCTCTGCGGGGCGTGCGGCGTCGGTCATGCTGGCTCCTGTTGCGGACGCGCGCCGGATGGTGGGGCGCTTTGGGTGGCAAGTGCCATGATCTGCTCTTGCGTGGTCGTGCCACCGGGCAGGAACCCTGTCAGACGGCCTTCGCACATCACGGCGATCCGATGACACAGACGCAGGATTTCCGGCAATTCCGACGAAATCACGATAATCGCGCGTCCTTCTGTGGCCAGTTCATTCAGCAAGCGATAGATCTCGGACTTTGCGCCGACATCGATCCCGCGTGTCGGTTCGTCGAAGATCAACACCTCGCAATCGCGCAACAGCCATTTCGCGATAACGATCTTCTGTTGATTGCCCCCTGACAGAAGCCGCACTTCCTGCTGGTCCGACGGTGTGCGGATATCCAGTTCGGCAATGCTCTTGCGGGCCACTTGCGCCATCGCCGTTTCGTCCAGAAGCATGCCAAGACGGCGAAACTTGTCGAAAGCGGTCAGCGCGATGTTGTCGCGCACCGACATCGGCAGGGCAAGCCCCAGATGCTTGCGATCCTCCGAGAGATACCCAATCCCCGCGCGCACCGCATCGACCGGCGATCGCATGCGAACAACCTTGCCATTGACACGGATTTCGCCCGAATCCACCGGGTCAGCCCCGAATATGGCGCGCGCCACTTCGGTTCGCCCCGCCCCCATCAGCCCGGCAAACCCCAGAATTTCACCCCGCCGCAAGGTGAAGCTGACATCGCGGATCTCGCGCCCGCGCGACAGATCGCGCACCTCCAATGCGATCTCGGCGCTGTCCAGATCTGGAATATGCAGATCACCCTGCATCAACGCGCGCCCGACCATCATGTTGATGATCTGATCCAGCGTCACATCGGCAGTGTCGCGCGTCCCGATCCACTGGCCATCACGCATGACCGTCACCCGGTCCGAAATCCTGCGGATTTCATCCATCTTGTGGCTGATATAGATGATCCCTTTGCCCGCCGCACGCAATCCGGCAATGATGCGGAACAACTCGTCAATCTCGCGGGCATTCAGCGCGGCGGTCGGTTCATCCATGACCAGCACGCGCGTATCGTAGCTCAGCGCCTTGGCGATCTCGACCATTTGCTGTTTGGCAATGCTCAAGCCCTGCACGAGTTGCGCCGGATCAAGCGACACTTTCATCTGCGCAAACAACTTTGCCGCAGCGCGCTCCATCTCCTTGTCGTCGATGACAAAACCCCAGCGCCGGGGCTCGCGCCCGATAAAGATGTTCTGCGCGATGGTAAGATCATTCATCAGGCTGAGTTCCTGATGAATGATCCCGATCCCGGCATCCTGCGCCATGCGCGGGTTGGTGAAACTTGCCTCCTGCCCTTCCAGCAGGATCGTGCCGCCATCGCGCTGATAAACCCCCGACAGGATTTTCATCAAGGTGGATTTGCCCGCGCCATTCTCGCCCATCAGGGCATGCACTTCGCCCGCGCGCAGGTCAAATTGCACATTGCGCAAGGCATGCACACCGGGAAAGCGCTTTTCGATCCCGCTCATCTGGATCAGCGCACTCATGGCGCCACTCCGTAAAACCGCGCAGCGGTGGCTCCCGAGATTTGCGCGCGTGCCTCGGCGCTCAATCCCGCCAGCCACTCGGATGACAGCGCATGCCAGCCGCCATAAGTTCCCGCCAGCCGCAGCACGGGCCAGTCAGAACCCCACATCAACCGCTCTGCCCCGAACCACCCCAGCACCTGATCGAGAAGCGCGAAAAGTGTTTCGCGCAGCTCGGCAAGCTGGTCTGGTGCCATTTCGGTCAGGATACCCGAAAGCTTGCAACAGGCCCCGGTTTCGCCCGCAAGCCGCGCCATGCCGTCGCGCCACAAGGCGTGACGCGGATCATCTGGCGGCGCACCAAGTGCAGGCTTGGCGATATGATCGATCACCACAGGCAGGTTCGGGTTGGATTTGAGCACACCCAGCAGCGTTTCCAGATGTGCCGGGCGCACCAAAGCATCAAAGCGCAAGCCCGCATCCTGAAGTGCTGCCGCCCAGCCCGCGCAGGGTTCTGTCGCCAGCCAGTCAGGCGCAAGATCCTGCAACATGGGGCGGATGCCACGCAGGGCCGGATCTGTGGCCAGTGCAGCAAGGCGTCGGGTCAGATCAGGCGCTGCAAGATCGACCCACCCCACAACGGCGGCAATGTGATCCGCGTCGCGCGCCTGATCCAGAAGCCAGCGTGTTTCCGCCTCTGTCGGTGCGGCCTGCACCACGACCGCGCGGGCGATACCACTCTGATCCAGCCTGTCTTTCAGATCCGCCGCGCTGAAATCATGCGCAATCGGGGCCATTTCCGGATCAGCCGGATCCAGCCAGCCATAATCGCCGCGATCCAGCGCCCAGATATGGCAATGCGCATCCAGCTGGACCATCAGATCGTCGCACCCCCGTCCACAAGCACTGCCTGTCCGGTCATCAAACGGCTTTCATCCGACAGCAGATAGACAATCATCGGCACCAGATCATCGGTCACACCCAGCCGCCCCATGGGCTGGCGCGCCACAAAATCCCGCAACGCCGCTTCGGGATCGGCGGCCTGCGCGATCCTGCCGCGCAATGACGGGGTATCAATGGTTCCGGGGCAAAGCGCATTGCAGCGCAGACCTGCCTTCACGAAATCCGCGGCAATCGCTTTTGTCAGCCCGATCACCGCTGCCTTGGTCGTGCCATAGGCCGCACGGTTGGGGAAGCCTTTGACCGATGACGCCATCGAGGCCATGTTGAGGATGGCCGCTGTGCCCGTCACCTCGGCGCGGCGCAACAGACCCGGCACGAAAGCCCGGCACATCCAGACCATGGACGAGATGTTCAGCGTCCAGTTGAAGTCCCAATCTGCGTCCGTGATTTCCAGCACGGTGCCATGATGGACAAAGCCTGCGCAATTGAACAAACCGTCCAGATCGGGCAACGCAACCGCAAGTTCCGCGATGGCGGCGCTGTCACAGACATCCAGTTGGCGTGTCTCTATCCGCCCTGACCCATATGTGCCTGCATAATCAAGCAGTTCAACATTGATATCCGTGGCAATGACATGGGCGCCCTGCACCGCGCAGCCCAAGGCCGCGGCCCGACCGATACCTTGACCGGCCGCCGTGACAAGGACGGTTTTTCCTTCCAGCCGCATATTTCCCCCCGAAACTGACACGGATTCTCCTCAATCCGCGTCATTTATATGTGAAAACATTATTCATATTTGGTAATCTGGCAACAAGAATCTTCTGTGCGCAGAAAAAAGCGCGCCGGACAAGAAGGAGACAAGATGAGCGACACCAACGCAACACGCGCCGCGCCGGATCGCTACAGGGCACCCGCACTCGACAAGGGCCTTGATATTCTGGAACTGCTCGCGACAGAGGCAGGCGGGCTGACACGGGCAGAGATTGTGCGCGCGATGGGCCGCAGCCAATCCGAGATCTACCGCATGCTGGAACGCCTTGTCGCGCGAGGCTATGTCTGCCGGTCGCGCGAAGGCGACCGCTACGCGCTGAGCATGAAGCTGTTTCTTCTGGTCAACGAGCACCCACCCCTGCGCAGACTGGTCGCGCAATCGCAGGCATTGATGGATAACTTCGCGCGCACCACGCAGCAATCGTTGCATCTGGTCGTTCATGAAGGGCCGGTCGCGATCGTCGTTGCTCAGGCCAGCCCGCCCAGCAACTGGGAATTCCGGCTGCGTGTCGGCGCGCAGCTCGACCTTCTCACCACCAGTTCGGGCGAAACGCTTCTGGCCTTTCAGGATCGCGCGCGCTGCGTTGAAATGCTTGCTCAGGCCCAAAGCGACATGTCGCAGCAGGATCCCGCGCTCTGGTCGCGACTGGAAACAATCCGCGCCACAGGCCATCGCAGCGCCCCCAGTCGGCAGCTTGTGGGCGTCCGCGACATGTCGGTGCCGATACTTGGCCCCGACGGCAATGCCTTTGCCGTGCTGACATGCCCCTATGTCAAACATGTCAACCCCTTGCACGAGCCGTCTCGGGATGTGGCAGCATGCCTTGCGCAGTTGAAAGACCTCGCCGCCGAACTCGCCCTGCGCTGACCCATCACCCCCTCCGCCACAGGTCTGCGGCCATTGGCGGATTGCATCCGGGCCGACTGCAGGTCAGGGCCGCCGCTTCGGTTGCAAGGGCGACGATTGCGCGCAGATTGTCCGGCGACATCGCGGCCAGCGCAGAAGGTGCCAGCGCGTTTTGCTGCGCCAGTCCCACCAGAACAGCGGCCATCAGCGTATCACCTGCACCGACCGTATCGGCCAGTTGTGCAGGAAGGGCCGGTTGCAGCGTGAAACCGCCCGCAGGGGCATGACACAGGACCGGGCGCGGCCCCTGGGTCAGAAGGATCACAGCCTGTGGCGCGATCATGGCCAGATGATCAAGCGCCGCTTGCGGCGACAAACCCGGAAACCACCAGGCTGCATCCTCGTCGCTCAGGCGGATCAGATGCGCTGCCTGCGCCATCCCCTGCAAGCGGGCGCTGTAGGCGGCACGGTTTGGCTCTGCAATCAATGCCCGCACATTCGGATCAAGCGTGACGAGACTGCCGGCTTGCGCCACCTGACAAAAAAGCGCTTCCCATGCCTGCGCATCCGCCCCTTCGACCAGCGCGATGGAACTGAGATGCAGCGCCTGCATCTCATTGGGAAGCGCCGCGCGCAGGCTTTGAAGATCAATTGCGCGTTCTGCCGTTCTTTCACGATAGAAGCGGTAATCCGGCTGGCCATCTGTCAGCGTTACCATGGCAAGTGTCGTGGGCGCCGCAGACCTCTGGCCCAGAAACCGCACGCCATCACCCTCCAGCGTGTCCAGAAGCTGCGCACCGAAACTGTCCGTAGAAATCGCGCCCAGATATCCCGCCGCGCCACCAAGCCGGGCAATCGCCCGGCTGCAATTGTAGGGCGAGCCGCCAACATGGGCAAGGAAGGCCCGCGCGCCGGCGGTCTGGGGCTGTTCGATGACATCGATCAGATTCTCGCCACCACAGACGATCATACCACTCCCCCCTTGATGCGGGCCTTGATGCGGGCCTTGATGCGGGATTGCCCCTTGCAGGTAGATTTACATTTGTATAATTGATTTGACAATATCCACAATGCGCTTTGAAAGCGCGTGCCCAGTCCGGGGGAACCATGCCGCGCGAATTGCCTGTCGATCCGCTCCGCCGTCACCAATCAGGCCGGTTGAGCTTTCCCGAGATCCCCGTCCATGCCTACAGCGCGTCGCTGGAAACCGAGATCGCGTCGGTTGGCCCCGCGCGCTTGCGCCAGATGCTGCGGCACATGCGCCTTCAGCGGCGCTTCGAAGAAATGCTGGCCACGTTCAAGGCACAGGGCACTTGGGAAGGGATCACGCATAGCTACAAAGGGCCCGCACATCTGTCGATCGGACAGGAAGCAGCCGCAACTGGCGCCGCGCACGCGCTGACCCCCGATGACCATATCTTTGGCAGCCACCGCAGCCACGGAGAGTTTCTTGCCAAGGGACTGGCGGCGATCCATGATCTTGGGGGAACGAAGGCGCTGGACATGATGCGCCGCTTTCGTGGTGGACGGCTCCTCGCCCAGAGTGAACGGGTCTTTCGCTGCGGGGATGATCAGGATCTGGCCGAACATACGTTGGTTTTCGGGCTTCTGGCCGAAATCTTCATGCGCGAAACCGGGGTGAACGGGGGTATGGGCGGCTCTATGCACGCCTTCTTCCCACCCTTCGGGGCCTATCCAAACAATGCCATCGTGGGCGGGTCAGCAGGCATTGCCACAGGTGCGGCGCTGCATGCCAAACTGCACGCGCCGGGGCGGATTACCGTCGCGATGTCCGGCGATGGCTCTACCGGGTGTGGGCCAGTATGGGAGGCAATGAATTTCGCCGCCCAGGCGCAATTCGACGGGCTTTGGGGCGCACAGGCCGGACGGCTTCCGGTGCTGTTCTTCTTCACCAATAATTTCTACGCAATGGGCGGACAGACTGCAGGCGAAACCATGGGATGGGATCGCCTGTCACGGATCGGCGCGGGCCTGCACCCGGACGCGCTGCTGGCCGAAACCGTCGATGGCCAGAACCCGCTTGCTGTCCGCGACGCCGTGGCCCGCAAACGCGCAGCACTGCTCGAAGGGCGTGGGCCTGCGCTACTGGATGTGGAATGCTATCGAATCTCTGGCCATTCAACCACGGATGCCAACGCCTACCGCACCCGCGAGGAAATCGCCGCATGGGCCGCGCATGACCCGATCGTGCTGTTTTCAGAAGCCCTGCAGGCCGCGAACGTGACCGATCAGGCGACGCAAGATGCGGATGCCGCGCATCTGGATGCGCTGTTGCGCGCCGTGGCAAGCGCGGCAACCGATCCGGATATCGCCCCCCCGGTCGATATTCACGCCATGCCGACGCGCATCGGCGGGTATATGTTCAGCAATCGTGAAACGCCGCTGCCCGCCGGGCATGTCGAATTGCTGCAAGAGCCTGCACAGAACCAGCGCCTGAAGCAGTTGCAGAAACGCGCCCGCCGGGGTCTGGATGAAAACGGCGCACCAGTGTCGGCCCTGCGCTGCATCACCTATCGCGACGCGCTGTTCGAAGCCATCTGGGAACGCATGGCCGCCGACCCGCTGCTCTCGGCCTGGGGCGAGGAATGTCGCGAATGGGGCGGCGCTTTCGGTGTCTATCGTGGACTGTCCGACCTGTTGCCCCGCGACCGGCTGTTCAATTCGCCGATCTCGGAAGCGGCCATCGTCGCCACCGCCGTCGGCTATGCCATGGAAGGCGGGCGCGCGCTGGTCGAGTTGATGTATGGCGACTTCCTTGGCCGGGCGGGGGATGAGGTCTTCAACCAGTTGGCCAAATGGCAAGCCATGTCTGCCGGTGAACTGTCACTGCCGGTGGTGTTGCGCCTGTCCATAGGCAATAAATACGGCGCGCAACATTCGCAGGACTGGTCAGCCATGATTGCGCATGTGCCGGGGTTGAAACTGGCCTATCCCGCAACGCCCCACGATGCAAAAGGGCTGATGACAACCGCGCTGGCCAGTGAAGACCCGGTGGTCATGCTGGAAAGCCAGCGGCTTTATGACATTGGCGAATGGTTTGCCGAAGACGGGGTCCCGGAAGGGCATTTCGCGCTGCCCTTCGGCCAGCCGCAACTGCGGCGCACAGGGCGCGACGTGACCATCCTGACGCTTGGCCCGGCTCTCTATCCCGCGCTCAAGGCCGCCGAGGATCTGGCCGCGCAGGGTGTCGAGGCCGAAGTGATCGATGCCTGCACACTAGTTCCCTTTGGCTATGATGTCGTTCTGGCCTCGGTCGCGCGGACCGGGCGCTTGCTGGTGGTCACTGAAGCCTGCGAACGGGGCAGTTTTGCCATGACCCTCGCCAGCAACCTGGGCCGCTTCGGCTATCGCCACCTGCGCGCCGCCCCGCGCGTTCTGGGTGCGCCGAACTGGATTGTCCCCGGCGCGGATATGGAAGACAGTTACTTCGTGCAACCTCATGATATCGTGGATGCCGTCTTGATCGACCTGATGGCACGAGAGGGCACCAACCGGCGCGGGCTGCGCGGCTGGGATGACATCGAACTCGCCCGTCTGGGACTTTGAACCATAGGAGATACAGGATGGATATCACCCTGCCGCAACTCGGCAACGATGTGACAGAGGCCGAGGTGGACAGCTGGCTGGTTGCGCCGGGAACCGCTGTCACCAAGGGGCAGGCCGTTTTGCAGGTCACGACCCCCAAGCTGGTGATGGAAATCGAAGCCCCCGGCGATGGCGTGCTGAGCGAATGTCTGGTCGAACCGGGCGATATTGCAGAGGTCGGTCAGGTTCTGGGGCGCTTGACCAGCACATGACCATGATCACCGTTTATCACGGTATCGCGACGGCCCTGCGCCAGACTGGCCCGCAGGACGGACCCGCAGTGCTGGCGATACACGGCTTTGCGGCGGATATGTCGGTCTGGATGCTGGCAGAACCTGCATTGCGCACCGATTGTGCGCTGACGCTGGTCGATCTGCCCGGTCACGGGGCTTCTGAACCGCAGCTTCCGCCCGATGGGCTGGACGGGTTCGGCCTGCATCTGGCTGCAATCCTCGATGCCATGGCCCCGCGTCCAGTGTGGCTGATGGCCCATTCCTTCGGGGCCGCAGTCGCTTTGCGTGCGGCCAGCCTACGCCCCGAGAATGTGGCCGGGCTTGTCCTGATTGCCCCGGCTGGACTGGGGGCCGCTGTTGACCGGGGGTTCCTGAACGCAATCTGCAACCCGGCCGATGCAGACGCAATGCGCGAAACGCTCGGGCGTATGGTGGCGCGGCCCGCCATGATCACCCCCGCCATGGCAAAAGGCGTATTCGCCCAGATGCAGGATCCCGCGCGCGCGTCGGCACTGCGCGCTGTCGCCGCCATCCTGACCGATCTCGACACCCGGCTAGAACCCCATCTGGCACAGCTTGGCGCGCTGCCCATCCACATCATCCGCGGCACGAAAGATGCGATCATCACCCCCGATCCTGTCTTGCCTGCCGCCTGGCCACAGGCGCAGGTGCATCTGATCGCAGGTGCAGGGCATTTACCGCAGCTGGAAGCGGCAGGCCCGACACTGGCGAAAATTCGTACCATTCTGGGGCTGTCATGAGCGCCCCCTCCGATCCGCGCAGCTTGCGCTTGCGGGCCGCGTGGCTGGCGCATGGCTATGGCTTGACCCAGGCGCAGATCGCAGAACGCCTCGGCGTCAGCCGCGCAACCATCAACAAGGCGCTGGAACAGGCGCGCGCGCTTGGGGAAATCCGGGTCTGGATCGACCAGCCCGAAGGGGACCTGACAGCACTGGCCCTCGCGGTCGAGCAGGAATTGGGGATCCCGGAGGTGGTGGTCGTGCCATCGCTGCCCGACACCCCACCAGAAACCGCAATCGGGCTGGCCTTGGGGCGGCTTCTGTCTGACCGGATCACCCCCGGAACGCGGATCGGGTTGGGATGGGGCCGCACGCTGACCCGCGCATTGGACGCGTTCCAACCCCCCTTGCGCCCCGATGCACTGGTCTTGTCGCTCCTGGGTGGTCAAGTGCGTTCGGGCCGTCCCAATCCCGGCGCGCTGGCCGCGCGGATGGCCGCCGCTCTGGGCTGCGAGGTCGTGTTTCTGCCCGCACCGCTGATTGTCGATCACCCTGATACGCGCGCGCGGCTGATTTCGGGATGTGGGTTACAAGCGCTGTTTGATCTGGCTGAACAACTGGACATCGCAGTTTTCGGGGCCGGAGATCTGGGCGCATCTCTGGCCCTCAGCCGTCTGTCACGGGCCGAGGCAGAGGACTTCGAGCGCGCGGGCGCGGTCGGTGAAATTCTGGCGCAGATTGTCGATGCACAGGGCGAAAGCGACGGCTTCGAAGTGAATTCCCGTGTCATGGCTGTCGGGCTTGAACAGATCGCGCAGGCGTCCGCGCGGGTTCTGGCCTGTGGCGGAAGCGCCCGCGCCCCGGTCATACGCGCAGCCCATCACCGCGTCAGACTGACGACACTTGTCACCGACGAAACCGCCGCGCGCGTGCTGGCGGGCCTGCCATCAAAGGAGAGCTAGAGCCATGCTGATCGGAATTGACCCCCGCCTGAGTCCGGAAGCCCTGCATGCCCTTGCCGCGATGGGCCATGGGGATCAGATCACCATCGTGGATGCCAATTTCCCTGCCCATGCGACCGGGCAGAAAACCCCCTGGGGCCGACATGTCGACTTCGCGGGCGATTCTGTCGCGGCTCTGGCGGCTGTGCTGGCGTTGATGCCCATCGATCCATTTGACCCGCAGCGCCCGCCGGTGCGTGCCATGTGTCAGGTGGATGCACCTGACAGTCTGGCTGCACCAGTCGCAGATGCCCAACCCCTGATCCGCGCCAAAGGCTTCGAAATTGCCTTGACCGAGCGCTTTGCCTTTTATGCGGCAGCGGCGGAGTCTTTCGTGATCCTGCGCACGCAGGAACGGCGCTTCTACGGCAATTTCATTCTGCGCAAGGGCGTCATTCCGCCCGAGGGGTCATAGGCTTCCCCCCAGTTCATCCTCGATATGGGCGGTGATGATCTGTTCAAAGCTTGTCTCGGCCACAAACCCCAGCGCAATCGCGCGGCTTGCCTCGAACCCGGTCGCCCAGCCTTCGCACATCCGGGTAATCAGGTCATCCGGTTCACGCCGGATCAGCGCGACAGCCTTGTCACCCGCAATCTGGCGCAGCGCTTCGATCTGTTCGGCCACAGTCGCGCTCAGACCGGGCATGCACAGATTGCGTCGCGGCCCGACACAGGCCAGATCCATCGTCGCCGCATGCAGCATGAAGCCCACGGCCGCGCGCGGGGAGGCATGCCAATGGCGGATCGGTTCAGGCACGGGCAAGACAGCTTCCTTCCCGACCAGCGGCTCGCGCAGGATCGAGGAAAAGAACCCCGAGGCCGCCTTATTGGGCGCACCGGGCCGGATGCAGATGGTGGGCAGGCGAATACCGATGCCATCCATGGAACCGCGCCGGGTGTAATCGGCCAGCAGCAATTCGCAGATCGCCTTTTGCGTGCCATAGCTTGTCAGCGGTGTGGGGTGGAAACTGTCAGGGATCAAATCGGGGAATGGCGCGCCGAATACCGCGATGGACGACGCAAAGACCACGCGCGGGAAATAGCCCTCTGCCTGATGGGCAAGACGGATCGCCTCGAACATCAGACGTGTGGACTCGAGATTGATCAGATAGCCTTTGTCGAAATCGAGTTCGGCCTCGCCTGAAACGATGGCCGCAAAGTGAAAGATCACATCGGGGCGTGTTGCCACCAGTTGGGCAGGCACGGTCGCGTTTGCCAGATCGACTGCAAGGCAATCCACCTGTCCGTCAAACCCGGCAGGCCGCGCGGGCGCAACAATATCGACAAGTGTCAGCTTGGTGATCACCCTCTCGCCCAGCACAGCGTCGGCAACCAGTCGTTCCGTCAGCTTTCGCCCGATCATCCCGGCGGCACCTGTTATGAGAATATGCATCTTCCTCGGTCTCCTTGTGCGGTGCGCGACGCTTGCATTTGTCCGGATTTGTCTGATAACCTGACATATATACGATTTTTGACGCATGCAATCGCGGATGCTGACATGAGCGCCAGAATACCCACCCCCACCCCGCAGCCCTCGCAGCATCTGCGCGAATTGCTGGGGGCTGATCTGGTTCTGACCGGACCTGAAATTGCGCCCTATTGCAGCGACTGGCACGGCGATGTGCAGTCAGATGCCGTTGCGGTTCTGCGCCCGCGCAGCACGGAACAAGTCGCAGCCTGCCTGATTGCCGCGCGCGAGACAGGGCTCGCAGTGGTGCCGCAGGGTGGCCGCTCGGGGCTGGTGCTCGGCGCGGTTCCTGACGCGCCCGCGCAACAGGTTGTTCTCACCCTGGAGCGCATGAACACCATCCGCCGCATTGACCCCGACGATTTCAGCGTCGAGGCAGAGGCAGGCGTCATCCTGCAAACTCTCAAGGATCGGCTGGCCGAAGAGGGGCTGTTCTTTCCGCTATCGCTAGGCGCGCAGGGAAATTGCCAGATCGGCGGAAACCTATCGACCAATGCAGGCGGGCTGAATGTGCTGCGCTACGGGATGACGCGTGATCTGGTGCTCGGGCTGGAAGTGGTCTTGCCGGACGGACGCATCCTTGATCTGCGCTCGCGTCTGCGCAAGGACAATCGCGGCATTGATCTGAAGCAGCTTTTCATTGGCGCCGAAGGAACGCTGGGTGTGATCACCGCCGCCACGCTGAAACTGTTTCCCCAGCCGGAACAGGTCGCAACCGCATTGCTGGCGCTGGACCGGCTGGAAGATGTCATCACGCTGTATCGACGGGCGCGGCGGCAGTGTTGCGATCTGATGTCGGCCTTCGAATTCCTGCCGCCGCTGGCTTTCACGCTGGCGCGCGAAGCCTCCCCGGACCTGCCCGCCCCGATGGCGATGGATGCCCCGGCCTATGCCTTGATCGAACTTTCCGGCTCTGGTCTGGTCGATATCAACGCGCTGATGGAGCAGTTCCTGAGCGTGGTCATGCAAGACGGTCTGGTGCGCGATGGCGTAGTCGCGCAATCCCACAGTCAGGCGCGCAGTCTGTGGATGGTCCGCGAGGGCATGAATGCCGGGCAAGCCAGACGCGGGCGGCATTTGCGCACGGATCTGTCGGTTCCGCTCTCGGCGCTGGCGGAATTTGTCGCCCGGACCGAAGCCGCAATCCGGCAGGCCCTGCCGGGGGCGATCTGCGTCACTTATGGTCATGTCGGGGACGGCAATGTGCATCTCAATGTCTTGCCCGCCCCTGACGGCGATATCGACATGCAACTGAAGACCGCAAAAACGATCATCCATGAGATCCTCGCCCGGTTTGAGGGCTCGATCAGTGCGGAACACGGCATCGGGCGGCTCAAGCGCGCGGATTTCGAGGCGGAATTACCCCCACTGCGCCGCGAGATGCTCGAAACGCTGCGCCGTGCGATTGATCCGGGGCTGATGATGAATCCGGGGTGCCAGTTCCGCATGCGGGATGATGCGCCGAAATGACCCCCCAAGTCGCGCGCAATCCCCAGCTTTCAACGCGCATTGCCACGCTCTTGCGCAACCGGATAGAGGCCGAAGGCTTGCAGCAGGGCGCGCGGCTGCCAACGGAAGCCCGGATGGCGGAAGATTTCGGCGTCAGTCGCGCCGTTATCCGCGAGGCAATCGCGCAATTGCGCAATGAAGGGCTGATCGAAACGCGTCAGGGCGCGGGCGCGTTTGTCGCCGATGCCTCCGGCCGCCCGATCCGGCTGGACGCGGCGCAAGACATGGATGGCCGCGCGTTCCGGCATCTGTTTCAATTGCGCATTCCCTTGGAGATCGAAGCGGCAGCCCTTGCGGCACGCCATCACGGCACGGCGGACCTTGAACAGATACGACAGGCGCTTGTCCGTCTGGAGCATCCCCAATCCTGCACGGATGACACGGTAACGGCGGACCTTGATTTTCACCGCGCGATTGCAACGGCAACGGGAAACCCGTTTTTCACGCAGTTCCTGACAGCGATCTCGGACCGGATCGCGCATGTTATCCTGACCGCACGCGCGGGCATCGCGCTCGATACCTTGCACGACCAGACGATCAGCGAACATTCGGCCATCTATGCCGCGATCGCCGCCCGCGACAGCCGTGGCGCGCGCGCTGCGATGCGCGCCCATCTCGAAGGTGGTGCCCGGCGTGTCGGATTGCGGCTGGATTTCTTTGACTGACCCTCTCTGCGCCCGTCCATCACGGCATGTAAAAGAGCCTGAAAATGAAGCTCACCGCTATCGAGACAATCCGCATCGCCGAACGCCCGAACCTGCTTTGGGTCGAGTTGCACACCGATGAGGGCATCACCGGACTGGGAGAGACATTTTTCGGCCCCGCCGCCGTAGAGGCCCATATCCACGAATGGGCCGCCCCGCGACTTCTGGGGCGCGATCCCTTGCAGATTGATGCGCTTGCGCGGGATCTGGTGGGCTATCTGGGCTTCCGCTCTGCCGGGGTGGAAATGCGGGGGAATTCGGCCATCGATATCGCCCTGTGGGATATCTTCGGCAAGGCCACCGGACAGCCGATCGCACAGCTTCTGGGCGGGTTCACGCGGCAGTCGATCCGCACCTACAACACCTGCGCAGGGCTAGATTACATCAAGCGTGCGGATGGCCAGAATGTCGAAAACTGGGGGAATAAGGGACAGCCCCACATCTATGATGACCTCGACGCCTTCTTGCACCGCGCAGATGATCTGGCGCACGCGCTGCTGGACGAAGGCATCACGGCCATGAAAATCTGGCCGTTCGACATCGCTGCCGAGAAAACCAATGGGCAGTATATCTCCAACGATGACCTTAAGACCGCATTGCGTCCTTTCGAGAAGATCCGCGCCGCTGTCGGCGACAGGATGGATATCATGGTCGAGTTTCATTCCCTCTGGCAGCTTCTGCCCGCCATTCAGATCGCAAAGGCGCTGGAGCCTTTCAATACCTTCTGGCACGAAGATCCGATCCGTATGGACAGCCTTGGCAGCTTGCAGCGCTATGCCGCAGCCTCGCCCGCACCAATCTGCGCTTCCGAGACATTGGCCACACGCTGGGGCTTTCGTGATCTGCTGGAAACTGGCGTGGCGGGCGTTGTCATGCTGGATCTCAGCTGGTGCGGCGGAATTTCAGAAGCGCGCAAAATCGCCTCCATGGCGGAAGCCTGGCACCTTCCGGTCGCACCGCATGACTGCACGGGTCCGGTGGTGCTGGCAGCCTCTACCCATCTGTCGCTGAATGCACCCAATGCGCTGGTTCAGGAAAGCGTCCGGGCCTTCTACCGCACATGGTATCGCGATCTTGTCACCGCACTGCCCGAAGTGCACAACGGACAGATCACGGTCCCGCCGGGCCCCGGTCTGGGACTGGAACTGAACCCGGATCTGGATCGCGCCTTCACCATCTCTCGCAAGCAAAGCCGGGTCGATACGCTGTGACCCGCGCGCCTTTGGCCGTATTGATCCCTGCCGACATCGCGTAGAATTTCCAAACCAGACAGAAAAGAACCCCCTGACATGACACATACCCCCCATGGCGCGCATCTCATTGCCGGCGAACGCGTCCTTAATGATGCAAAATTCACATCTGCCCCGGCGCATGGTCCGGCACATCACTTCAGCGAAGGCACGCCAGAGCATATCGCGCGCGCCGCCGAAGCCGCAGAGGCGGCTTTCTGGTCCTATGGCTACAGCACGCGCGACACCCGCGCCGCACTGCTGGACGCCATCGCGGCAGAGATCGACCTGCGCGGCGATGCAATCACGGCGATTGGCACGCAGGAAAGCGGCCTGCCTGAAGCACGGCTGATCGGTGAACGAGGTCGGACAGTCGGGCAATTGCGCCTTATTGCAGAGCATATCCGAAAAGGGTCGTATCTTGACCAGCGTCATGATCCCGCCCTGCCCGACCGCCAGCCCCTGCCCCGACCAGAACTTCACATGGTGCAACGCCCCATCGGGCCTGTCGCGGTCTTTGGCGCGTCCAACTTTCCGCTGGCCTTCTCGGTGGCGGGGGGCGATACGGCGGCGGCGCTGGCGGCGGGCTGTCCGGTCGTCGTCAAGGGCCACCCCGCACATCCGGGAACGGGCGAGTTGGTCGGCGATGCGATTGCCGCTGCAATCGCCTCTTGCCAGTTGCATCCGGGAATATTCTCG
Source organism: Natronohydrobacter sp. (assembly GCA_020832585.1). Classification (GTDB taxonomy): domain Bacteria; phylum Pseudomonadota; class Alphaproteobacteria; order Rhodobacterales; family Rhodobacteraceae; genus Roseinatronobacter. The sequence continues at coordinate 58,833 of JAFIEL010000003.1, forward strand.
CTGGTGCAGGGCAGCACACATGAAATCGGCGCAGCCCTTGTCACGCATCCGCTGATCCGTGCTGTGGGTTTCACCGGATCATTGCGCGCAGGTCGGGCGCTCTTTGATCTTTGCGCCAGGCGGCCAGAACCCATCCCGTTCTTTGGCGAGTTGGGCAGTGTGAACCCGATGTTCATCCTGCCCGCCGCGCTGGCGGCGCGCGGCGAGGCGATTGCCCAGGGCTGGGCGGGCAGTCTGACCATGGGCGCAGGGCAGTTCTGCACCAATCCCGGACTTGCAATCATGATTGACGGGCCGCAAGCGGATGCCTTCGCGACCAGCGCGCGCGCGGCACTGGCAGAGGTGCAGGCGCAGACCATGCTCACGGACGGGATCGCAAACGCCTATCGCGCCGGGCGCGACAGGGTCGCGCAATGCGCCGGTGTGGAAACCTTGCTGGCCACAGACTGCGCGGACCGGTTGGCAACACCCTGCCTCTATCAGACCACAGCCGCGACATGGCTGAACACTCCCCATCTGGCGGAAGAGGTGTTCGGGCCACTTGGCATCGTGGTGCGCGTGCGCGACGGCGCGGAAATCGTCGCAGTGGCGCAGGCGCTGGAAGGACAACTGACCTGCAGCCTGCAGATGGATGCAGACGATTTCGCGCTGGCGCAGCGCCTCATGCCGGTGCTGGAGCGCAAGGCGGGGCGTATCCTTGCCAATGGCTTCCCGACCGGTGTGGAAGTGGCCGAAAGCATGGTGCATGGTGGCCCCTACCCTGCATCGACAAATTTCGGCGCAACCTCTGTCGGAACGCTCGCGATCCGTCGCTTCCTGCGCCCGGTCTGCTACCAGAACCTGCCTGCAGACTTGCTGCCGCAGGATGTGCACCAGCGCTAGTTTTCCTGCCCCCCTCGGAATGGCTCAGAGGGGGGCAAACGCCCGCGTGGGTCAGAGCAGACCACGTCCGGCCAGATTGCGCATCAGTGCCGCAGCGCCAAATGTCCAGGGCGGGGCCTTTGTCGACAGCGTGACGCGATTGACCAGCGCCCCGAAACCCGGCGAACTGATCGTGACCAGATCATTCTCGTGATGGGTGAACCCTGCCCCTTCTGCATCGCGATCTTTGATCGGGGCGAACATTGTTCCCAGATACAGCATGAAACCGTCAGGATACTGGTGATGCGCCCCACAGGTCTGCGCCACAAGATCAGCCGGGTCGCGGCTGATCTCACGCATCGAGGAATGTCCGCTCAGCACGAAACCATCCTCCCCCTCTACCCGCAAAGACAGTTGCGCGGCACGGACATCGTTCAGCGTGAAATCACTGTCAAAAAGGCGGATGAACGGGCCAATCGCCGCAGCGGCGTTATTGTCTTTCGCCTTGCCCAACAGCAGCGCCGAGCGCCCTTCGACATCTCGGAGATTGACATCATTGCCAAGTGCTGCGCCCTTCACATCCCCGCTTGAGGCAACAGCCAGCACGATTTCCGGTTCCGGGTTGTTCCATTTGCTGATCGGGTGCAGACCGATTGCAGCGCCATGACCGACCGCAGAGAGTGGTTGCGCCTTCGTGAAGACCTCGGCATCGGGGCCAATGCCCACTTCCAGATATTGCGACCATAGCCCTTCGGCCTGCAACACCGCCTTGACCCGCGCGGCCTCTTCCGATCCCGGCACCAGATCACGCAGGCTGTCGCCAATAAGCGTTGTCACCTTGGCGCGGATCGCTTCGGCGCGCGCCGGATCGCCTGCAGCGCGTTCTTCGATGACGCGTTCAAGCATCGAGCGCGCAAATGTCACGCCGCACGCCTTGATCGCCTGCAAATCGCAAGGCGCAAGCAGGCGCAAATCATCCGGTCCGCTGGCATGGGTGCTGGCGTGTTCCAGCTCGGCCCATGTGCAAACCCGCTCTCCCGATGCATCGCGCACGAAGCCGGCAGGATTGTCTTTCTCCAGCAGATCGCGCGTGGTCGGAGCGTGGGCAGAGGTAATGTCGAAAACCTCTGCTTCGCGCAAAGTGATCAACGCAGGCCCGATACCGGGGCGCCAGATCCTGCCCAGATAGGCCCCGTCCGGGCTGAGTGTTTCTTGCAGGGTCATCTTGTCCTCAATGATTGTCGCGCGGCAGATCATGCCGGATGCGCTGATAGGCCGTCGCCAGTTCCAGACAGCCGCCTTCGGCCAGCTGCCCGACATGGGTGCGATAAATCTCCTGCCACGGCGTCTGATGGTGCAACTCGGGCGGCGTCCAGGCATCGCGCCGCGCCTGCCATTCCTCGTCCGGCACCAATGCGTCCATACGGCTCGCGTTCAGGTCCAGCCGCACCCGATCCCCGGTCTGCAACAGCGCCAAACCACCCCCCACAACGGATTCGGGGCTGGCATTCAGGATCGACGGACTTTCCGATGTCCCCGATTGCCGCCCGTCGCCCACAGTCGGCAGATGGTTCACCCCCGCCCGGATCAGCGCATCAGGCGGCTGCATGTTCACCACTTCGGCTGATCCCGGATAGCCCACACAGCCCACATTGCGGATGAACAGGATCGTCTGATCATCAATCCCAAGGCTCTCGTCATTGATCCGGTCGTGATAATCCTCCGGCCCCTCGAACACGACCGCGCGGGCTTCAAAAACCCCCTCCTGCCCCGGTGTGGACAGGAACCGCTGCCGGAAATCGGGCGAGATCACGCTGGTTTTCATCAGCGCCGAGTCGAACAGATTGCCCGAGAGCACCAGAAACCCTGCCTTCTCGCGCATCGGTTCCGCCACAGTGCGGATCACCTCAATGTCCCGGCTTTCCCAACCGGCCAGATTGGTCCCCATATCCGCACCGCTTGCGGTCATCGCATCGCCGTGCAGCATGCCCGCTTTCATCAACTCGCCCATCACCGCAGGCACACCGCCCGCACGATAGAAGCTCTCGCCCAGATAGACCCCCGCAGGCTGCATGTTCACCAGAAGCGGCACATCAAAGCCAACGGACTGCCAATCACTCACATGCAGATCAACGCCCGCATGACGCGCAATCGCCTGCAGATGCGGCGGCGCATTGGTGGACCCGCCAATCGCGGAATTGACCTTGATCGCATTCTCGAACGCCTTGCGCGTCAGGATATCCGAAGGCTTCAGATCCTCATGCACCATCGCCACGATCCGCTTGCCGGTTTCATAGGCCATGTTCATCCGTTCACGAAACGGCGCGGGAATGGCCGAACTGCCCGGAAGCGTCATGCCCAACGCTTCCGCCATCGCGTTCATCGTGCTGGCCGTCCCCATCGTGTTGCAATGGCCAAGCGAGGGGGCAGAGGAACAGACCCGCTCCATGAATTCCTCATAGTCGATCTTGCCCTCGCCCAGCAGGCGGCGGCTTTCCCAGACGATCGTCCCTGACCCCGTGCGCTGGCCTTTCCACCACCCGTCCAGCATCGGCCCGCCATTCAGCGCAATCGCAGGCAGATCGACGGTCGCGGCCCCCATCAGCATGGCAGGCGTGGTCTTGTCGCAGCCTGTCGTCAGCACCACCCCGTCAATCGGGTAGCCATGCAGCACTTCCACAAGGCTCAGATAGGCCAGATTGCGGTCCAGCGCCGCTGTGGGCCGCTTGCCGGTTTCCTGAATCGGATGCACCGGAAATTCCATCGGAATCCCGCCGCCATCGCGGATACCCGCCTTGATCCGGTCCATCAGGAAGACATGGATCTTGTTGCAGGGCGCCAGATCGCTGCCCGTCTGTGCAATCCCGATCACGGGCCGACCGCCCTGCAACTCGCCCCGCGTGTATTCCTGGTTCAGATAGCGCTCGATATAAAGCGCAGTCATGCCGGGATTGTTGGGATTGTCGAACCATTCCTGCGACCGGAATTTGCGGCGCGCGCGTGTGTCACTCATGGGTGTCCTCTGGTTGTCATGTCTGATTGATGGAAGGCCAGTCCCCGATCCGGGGCAGCCGATCTGTACTTTGGCGGGCGATCAGTTCGAACCCGGCATCCAGACTGCGCTCGGCGACAGGCTGCTTGCTCAGTCGCGCCAGGATCATCTGCACGGCCGTCAGGCCGGTTTGATAGCGAAATGTGCGCACCGATGTAATGGTGGGCACGGAACAGGACACCACGTCCAGATCGTTGAACCCCACAATTCCCATCTGATGGGGCACTGAAATTCCGCGTCGCTGACATTCGAACAAGGCCCCGAGCGCCACATCATCATTGTTGCAGAACACAGCGTCAATGTCAGGACAGCGGGCAAGCAGGTCCGAGAGCAACTGCCCCCCGGTTGTGTAGGAGGATGGCTTGGGCGTTGTCTGAACCAGGCGTTCATCCTCTGCAATCTGCGCCGCCTGCAAGACATCGCGATATCCGGCAAGACGCCGCTGCGCGCGCGGATCCATCCGCGCACCCAGAAATCCGATGCGGCGATAACCCTTATCGATCAGATGGCGGGCCGCGGCGCGTCCGGCTTCACGCTGGTCGCACCCCACGATCATGTCAATCGGATCCGGCCCGATCTCCATGACCTGCACGACCGGGCAATTCATCTTCTGCAACAACTTGCGCGCCGCGTCAGTCTGGTCGATCCCCGAAACGATCATCCCTGCCGGGCGCTGCGTCGAGAAAATACGCAACAGATCTTCCTCGCGCGTGGTGATGTAGCGGGTGTTGACGAATTGCGGCGTGTAATCGGTGTCATCCAGCCCATCCATCACCCCGCGCAACAAATCCGCAAAGATCTGGTTTGTCAGCGACGGGATGACCACGCCGACAATCTTCGACCGCGCAGAAGCCAGCGCCTGCGCGGCGGGGTTGGGCACATACCCCAGGGCCTCTACCGCAGCGGCAACCTTTGCACGGGTCGCGGGCGTCACAAGATCAGGCAACCGCAATGCCCGCGACGCAGTTACGACGCTTACATTCGCCTGCGCCGCAACATCCGAGAGCTTAACTGTGTTGTTTTTACTTGTTTTATCTTTCATATTGCCTGCAGGCGATGTGACTGACCACATTTCATATTTGACAATGATATACGTTTTCATCTACCCACTGACAATAGTTTTATAGTCGACGCATTGTGTGGTCTGCACATGAGGAAGTGGGAATGAAAGCTCTGTCTCGCATCGAACAACTGTTCGTGCGCCTGGCCGAACTGGCACTCGTTCTGTTGCTGGCGGGCATGACCATCATGGTGTTTGGCAATGTTGTCCTGCGCTATGTTTTCAACAGCGGCTGGAACTTTTCAGAGGAAATGTCGCGCTACTTCTTCGTCTGGCTGACCTTCATCGGGGCCATTCTGGCCTTTCGTGACCACAATCATGTCGGCGTGGAAACCGTGGTGCGGCTGCTGGGTCCAAAAGGTCGCTATGTCTGCATTGCCGTCACGAATCTGATAATCCTCTCCTGTGCCGTCGTGCTGTTCTGGGGCACATGGCTGCAACATGGCATCAATGCCAGCATGACAGCGCCGGTTGTGGGCCTGTCGATGATCTGGGTCTTCGGCATCACCTATATCACCGGGGCCGCAATCGCCTTCATCGCGCTGATCCGGCTGATCCGGGCAATTCTCGGGCGCACTTCGCGCGCAGAAATGGCACGCTTCACGGGCGATTATGATTTGCAGGACAAACCCTGATGGTGCTTGTCATCTTCCTTGGAACCCTGTTTCTTGGCCTCGCCGCAGGTGTTCCGGTGGCCTTCGCGCTGATGTTCTGTGCGCTGGTGCTGATGTCCTACATGGGGCTGTTCAACCCCCAGATCATCAGCCAGCAAATGGTGACGGGCGCCAATTCCTTCACATTGCTCGCGATTCCGTTCTTCCTTCTTGCGGGCGAATTGATGAATGCAGGCGGCCTGTCCAAGCGCATCGTGAACTTCGCTATCGCCTGTGTGGGCCATATCCGTGGCGGGCTCGGCATTGTTGCGGTCATCGCCGCCGTGGTCATGGCTTCGCTCTCCGGCTCTGCGGCCGCCGATTCGGCAGCCCTTGCCGCCATCCTGATCCCGATGATGCGCGAAGCGGGCTACAATGTCCCCCGCGCGGCCGGGCTGATGGCCGCAGGCGGCGTGATCGCGCCCGTCATCCCGCCCTCGATCGCCTTCATCATCTTCGGCGTTGCGGCGAATGTGTCGATCACGGCGCTGTTCATGGGCGGGATCGTGCCGGGTATCCTGATGGCGGCATCGCTGATCATCGCATGGCTGATCGTGGCGCGGCGCGAGAATGTCAAACCGCTGCCCAAGGCCACAGGACGCGAAAGACTGGCGGCAACAGTCAAGGCGGGCTGGGCGCTGGTGATGCCCGTCATCATTCTGGGCGGAATCCGCTTTGGCATCTTCACCCCCACAGAGGCCGCCGTGATTGCAGCTGTCTATGCCATGTTCGTGGGCATGTTCATCTATCGCGAGTTGAAAATCTCGCATCTCTACGGGGTGCTGCTGAACGCGGCCAAGACAACCTCGATTGTCCTGTTTCTGGTCGCGGCCGCGCTGGTCACTTCCTGGCTGATCACCCGCGCCAATATCCCGGCAGAGATCACGCGCTTTTTGGCACCGGTGCTGGACAACCCGAAACTGCTGATGCTTGTGATCGTATTGCTGGTCCTGCTGGTGGGCACCGTGCTGGACCTAGCGCCCACGATCCTGATTCTCGTGCCGGTGCTGATGCCTGTCATCCGCGCCGCCGGCATCGACCCGGTCTATTTCGGGATCATTTTCGTGATGACCACCTGTGTGGGGCTGCTGACCCCGCCCGTGGGCGTCGTACTGAATGTGGTCAGTGGAGTGGCGCGCGTCCCTCTTGGCAAGGTGATCTGGGGCGTGCTGCCCTTCCTTGCCGCACAAGTGGGCGTTCTGCTTTTGCTGATCGCTGTGCCCGAGCTTGTGTTGGTTCCGCTGCAATGGCTGCGCTGACATCACAAGTCACTTTTCACCATGGGAGGAGAAAAACCATGAAGACCCTGACCAGACTGACCCTGACCACCGCACTTGCCGCAACCATGGCACTGCCTGCGCTGGCCGAAATCCGCACACGAACAATCACCGTTTCCAACGGCGTTGCAGAATCGCATCCAGTCGGAAATGGCGTCGCCGCAATGCGCGAATGTATCGTCGAGAAAACCGCCGGGGCATGGACAGTCAATGCCTTCTGGTCTTCGGCACTCGGCGACGATCTGACCGCAACCCAGGCGCTGCGCTCTGGCACACAGGAAATGGTCATCACCTCATCCTCGCCGCTGGTAGGGATCGAACCCGCGCTGGGGGTGTTTGACCTGCCCTTCCTGTTTTCGAACTCGCAAGAGGCCGACGCCATTCTGGATGGCGATTTCGGCGCATTCATGGATGAGAAGCTCGAAGCCGCAGGACTGGTCAATCTGGCCTATTGGGAAAACGGCTTTCGCAACCTGACAAACTCTGTGCGCCCGATTCAGCGTCTCGAAGATTTTGACGGCATGCGTGTGCGCGTGATGCAGAACAACATCTTCCTCGACACATTCCAGGCGCTTGGCACCAATGCCACACCGATGGCTTTCGGCGAGGTGTTCACGGCGCTGGAAACCCGTGCCATCGACGCACAGGAAAATCCCTATGTGACGATCGACACGTCCAAATTCTACGAAGTGCAAGGGTATCTGTCGGCCACCCAACACGCCTATACGCCGTTCCTTGCGCTGTTCTCGGGGCCGATCTTCAACACCTATTCGGAAACCGAGCAGCAGATCCTGCGCGACTGCGCTGCCGTCGGGCGTGATGAACAACGCCGCGTCAGCCGCGAATTGTCAGACGTTTCTCTGGCCAATGTCCAGCAGGCCGGGATGCAGTTCAATGAAATCAGCCCCGAAGAAATGGACCGCATCCGCGCCGCGGTAGAGGGCGTCTATGCCACCCATGCCGAGAGCATCGGGATCGATGTCATCGACCGCATGCAGGCCGAGTTGAACGCCCTGCGCGGCAACTGATCCGCGTCTGAACACCAGCGACAGCGTGCCCAGGCCCGCTGTCGCCATTTCCCGTTGCATGAAAGTCCCTGCCGCCCATGACCCGGCTTTCTCCAAGCCTGCTCGGCATTCTGGTGATGCTGGTCGGCATGTTCCTTTTCGCCGCCAATGACGCTTTGGGCAAATGGCTGGTCGGCACCTATTCGGTTGGTCAGGTTCTGCTGATCCGATCCCTTGCCGCGCTGGTTGTCTTGCTGCCCGTCCTGATGGCCTTTGGGTGGCGCCAGCTTTTCCATCTGGACCGTCCCTGGCTGCAATTCCTGCGCGTCTGCCTGGCCAGCGCAGAGGTGTTCTGTTTCTATTTCGCGGTCCGCAGCCTGCCGCTGGCCGACACCATGACCTATTGGATGGCCGCCCCGATCTATGTGGCGCTCCTGTCAGCGCTGGTCCTGCGCGAACGCGTTGGAATTGTGCGATGGTGCGCCATAGCGATGGGCTTTGCCGGCGCCGTGATTGCCTTGGCCCCGACAGGCGGCGGGTTCAGCCTGGCCAGCCTGACCGCGATCATCGGGTCCCTGTGCTTTGCGCTGATGGTGATCACAGGCCGCGCCCTTCGCGGCACGCCCGATATATCACTGGTTTTCTGGCAGGTGCTGGGCGCAGGCGTGGTCGGCTTTCTGACGCTGCCTGCCGGTTGGATCACGCCCGGATCGGTCGATCTTGGCTTGATGGCATTTCTGGGTGTGATCGCAATGGGAGCGCATCTCTGTGTCACGCGCGCTCTCAAGCTTGCGGATGCAAGCCTGATTGCGCCGCTGCAATACACGCTTCTGCTTTGGGCGGTCATTCTGGGCTGGATTTTCTTCAGCGAGGTTCCTTCGCCCCGGCTTCTTCTTGGGGCAGGCTTCATCGTAATGGCCGGGGTGATCCTTGCCCTTTCGCAGCGTCGCGTCGCACCCATGCCGCCACAACAACAGGTTCAGCATCCGCGACCCTCCTGATGTTGCCTTCCTCCTTTGGGGCAAGCACAAACGGCGGCGCAGTTCCTCGGGAACGCACTGAAACCCTGTGTTACGCTATGCATCTCATTACGTTCCACCTCGCCCGATGCGGCTTTTTACCCATGATTATGGCAAACAAACCGCCGCCCCCTGCCCGACCCTGACATGTCCGGTAATCTTGCATTATCGGACATGTTATCAGAACGCGGCAGCATCTCGAACGTCAAGGCAAACCCTGCCCTTCTTTGCCGCAGAGCAGCGCCTATTCACCACGCCGCCGCATGTAACGCAGAAACCTGGTCTTTCATCGCTGGATCGTCCTGAATCATGACAGTCATATAGAATCACCTGCAGCGTCATCAGCCATCCACAAACAGGCCCTATCCTGCAAAACGCGTTACTGTCGAGATCCGCGCAACAGGTCACATGATTTCAATCCCCTCGCAGACAACCAGCCTGTGGATAACTCAAGATTAAAATACTTATTAAAAAACATAATCTTATCGAAGCACCTCAAATCGCCTTCTCAAGAGCCATCTTGGTGTTGTAGGATCGCTGACCAAGATCACAAGATACGCGGCGCTGATTTTCCTTGAGTCTTCACGAAACTGGCTGCATATTCGTAACGCGAAAAGAACAAATAATACATCGTTCGCGTTTCTTGTGGCCGGGCAGCCCATCCTGAACCAAGTAACGCAGATCGGGCAATGGATCGGGCGGATACATATGCACCCTGTGCTGCATGACAAACTGAGGCAAGACGCAGAGCGGCTGTCAGAGGCGCTTGAGCATATGTCGAAACTCTTCCTTGCGCCCAAGGAAGAAAAGACGCTGCGCAGCTTCACGACAGCCGAAGTCGCCGAATTGCTCCGAGTCAGTGACGGCTATCTGCGCAAGGCGCATTTCGACGCCCGCATCCCAGAGGTCGAACAAGGCGCCAATAACAAGCGGCTCTACTCCGCCGAAAACATCCTCGAGATCCGCAAGATTCTGTCACAGAATGCGAAGGACCCCTATCAGTTCCTGCCCGGTCGGCGGCAAGGCGACAAGCTGCAAATCTGGTCGACCGTGAATTTCAAGGGCGGTTCCAGCAAGACAACCACGACAGTCACACTGGGCATGCGTCTGGCCTTGCGGGGCTATCGTGTCTGTCTGGTCGACGCGGATCCGCAAGCCTCGCTGACGACCTTTTTCGGCTACCAGCCAGAGCTTGATTTCCGCCACGGTGGCACGCTTTACGACGCGATCCGCTACAATGATGGCGAAACCTCGCGCCGCCCGATCACAGAGGTCTTGCGCAAGACCTATTTCCCCAATCTCGATCTCGTGCCCGGCGGGATCATGCTGTCAGAATTCGAGACCGAAACCCCGACAGCCCTCAGCCGGGGCGAACAGCCCGTATTCTTCAACCGCATCCGCGACTCGTTGCGGCAGGTAGAAGATGATTACGATATCGTCCTGATCGACTGCCCGCCTCAGCTTGGCTACCTGACCATGGCTGCGGTCTGTGCCTCGACCTCGCTTCTGATGACCATCATACCCGAACGTGTGGATCTGGCCTCTGCCAGCCAGTTCCTGACCATGGCTTCGGGCGTGCTTGAAGTGCTGCACTCCAATGGCGGGATCGGATCCTATGACAATTTCGCCTATCTGCTCACCCGCTTTGACACGGCCATCAGCACGCAGCAGGATCTGGCGGAATGGATCCGTCAGTTGCTTGGCGACAGTGTGATCAGAACCCCCTTCGTCAAATCCTCCGCTGTCAGCGAAGCGGGGCTTTCTCAGAAAACCATTTTCGAGGTCGATCTGGCGGGAACCAAGAACAGGAAAACTTATGACCGTGCGCTTGAATCGGTGATCAGCTTCTCGGACGATATCGAGACGATGATCCAGAAAGCCTGGGGTCGCGGAGGTGCCGATGAAACGTGATCTTCTCGCCAAGAGCCTCGCGCAGATGGGCAGCAAGCCCGCCGAGCAGCCAGCGCCCCCTACCAAACCGCTGGGCGAAGCGCCCAGATCGCTGAAGAGCATGTCCGATGTGTTGTCGCAGGTCTCGGCGCAATCCGCACAGGATGTGGATGTCGCTGACATCGCCGATTCCGAGATTGCGGATCGGTTCGATGTGCATGAGGGGCTCACGGATCTGATCGAATCGATCCGCAGCTCCGGGCAACAGCTCCCTGCCCTTCTGCGCTATCGACGCGGTGCCGGGCCGCGCTACGAGGTCGTCTATGGTCGTCGCCGTATCGCCGCATGTCGCGCGCTCGGGATCAAGGTCAAGGCCTATATCAAGGAAATGGACCAGCGCGAGGCTTTGGTCTCGCAGGCGCTGGAAAACTCTGCGCGTCTGGAACGCAGCTTCATCGAACAGGCAATTTTCGCAACGAAGCTCGAAGAGCAAGGTTTCTCGCGCGCTGAAATCGGCGATGTGTTGGCCGTGGACAAAGGCACGCTGAGCAAATTGCTGGGTGTCGCGCGCGAAGTGCCAGAGGCTGTCATCTACAGGATCGGCGCGGCGCATGATGCCGGACGCCGCCCCTGGCTGGAATTGCGGCGTCTGGTCAAGATCGAACTTGCGCCCGACACGGACACCATTCTCTCGCTGATCCCCGACCAAGGGACACCCGCAGAGAAGCTTGCGACGACGATCACGGCCTTGCAGAAGCTTGAAACTGCTGCCCTGTCGGGTTCCAGATCACAAGCGAATCCGGCAGCAACACCAACGCCGGGACCAACGCCCAAGGCACCCGTTGCGGTCAAAGCCAAAGGCAGGCGCCTTGTCATAGAGGTCGCGGAACGCACGGAACAAGGCTTCATCGGGTATGTCGAAGAAAATCTGGAACGGCTCTATGAAGACTGGAAGAGCAAAAGAAACTGAACCAAGGGCAGCAATGTAGTCTAAGCTATTGATTATATTGAGTTGGCCATGGTCAACTTGGCGAAACAGGCAAAGCAAACAACAAAGGAGGCAGACAGAAACGCAAAAAGAAACCCCCCGAAGGCGGTGAAGCACTCCAGAGGGTCCCGATTTACTAGCACTTTATTGGTACCCCCAAAAACGTCTCCCTGCAACACCGATTTTGGTGAACGGTCCATTTTTGCCGTCTGAAATTGCATGAACGCACAAAATGTCACGGCCGCTCAGGTCGAGGCACAGGAAACCTGTGCCAAAGATCAGCCCATCCCCTTCATCGGGATGGGCACGATCGCGCATCAACCCTATTTCAAACCCATCGCCCGACGCGATTTGATGGCCGCGGTCAACACGGTTGCCAGAGACCTTGGCCTGCGCGCGGCATCGGTGGTCGTTATCGACGCACTTCTCAGCTGCCTGCCCTGCAAGGACCCAAAGACCGGCCAGGACAGACCGATCACATCATGCACGTTGCTGACCGTCTTTGCCGCCAATACGACGCTGTGCTTCCGCGCCAAAGGGATCACAGACCGCCAGTTGCGCCGCCACCTGGAACGGCTGGAAGAGATCGGACTGATCCAACGCAAGGACAGTGCCAACGGCAAGCGATTTCCCGTCCAGCGTGACGGGCGTGTTATCGGTGCATTCGGGATCGATCTCTCACCCCTCCTCGCAAGATCAGAAGAGCTTTGCACATTAGCGGCGAAGCGCCGCGCCGAGGTCACGGAATTGCGGGGGCTGCGTGCCTGCATCCAGAAGCTGCGGCAAGACTGCGCGCAACTCGAACTTGGCGATGACATGCGCCAGTTCGTTGACGCGACCGCAAACATGATGCGCCGCGCCACGACTACCGTCCTGCAAGCGCGCGCCCTGATCACCAGATTGTCAGAGATCCTTTCACGGCATTCTCAAGACACGACAAAGGACAAGTGCACACAGGAATTGACCGCGGATTCATCGCCACGAGAGCCAGACCAGCCCAATGATGCCGAAACTAAGCTCGGAAAAATGCCCGCCAGTGACGGACAAAACGTCCGCCACAAAGAGACACCAAAACCATATACAAAAAAAATCCCAACCGAGAACGAAGAAGAGTTCTGGGCAAAACTTGAAACCTTGAACAGCTTTTATCCTGATCCACCGAGGACAAAGCACAGAATGCTTCAGATCATATTCGAGTTCGGAAGGATGCTGAGAATGCAGCAAGAAACACTGTCGGAAGCAATAGCCAAGATGGGCACCAAGGCGACCTTGTTAATGCAAGATCAAATAGCCGGAAGCTGTGACGCAATAGCGAACACGGATGCCTATGCCAAGCGCATTATCAAGGCAACATGCCAAGTTGGCCATGGCCAACTTCCCACAACCGTTTGCTGACAGCTATGCGCATGTTTCAGCATTCATGCCTGGCACATCATATGACCCAGTCACAAAGCACAACAAATGCCTTTTCAGAAGGGCAGGGGCCTCATCATCTACATTTCAGCCCTACGTCAGCGCAGAACCGCAGAAATCGGAGATTTAACCAACACTATCAATACATTGCACAATTCTTTTCACTTTACAGGGTAACAGAACACTCATCGACAGAACAATTCCGCACCATCAACGCACAGGGAACAGAAAAGGCCCCGAGAGCAATTTCTCGGGGCCTCGAAATCATCAGCGTTCAGGTTCTCAGCTTCCGCTGGCCTCCTCCTCATCAGCCTCTTCGACAGCTCCGAATTGTGCAAGGAACGCAATGATGTCGTTCGCCGTCGCTTCATCCCGCACCCGGAACGACATCTGGCTGCGTGCGCGATTGCTGCCAAGCTTCTCGCGCAGATAGGTGTTGGGGTCCAGCAGGTATGGCACCATTTCGGCTTCATCCCAGACAAGCCCGGCCTCACCAGCCTCTACAAGCGAAGCGCCATAGCGGAACCCGTCATATGTTCCGGCCTGACGACCGATCACACCATAGAGGTTTGGACCAGTGCGCACGTTCGGACGACCTGCCAGAACCTCACCATCTGCATCTGTCACATTGTGGCAATTCTGGCATTGGCTCTGAAAGGCGCTTGCGCCTGCCTCGACATCCCCGGCATGCGCTGCAAAGGATGACAACCCAAGAAAAACTGCACCAAGCGTGGCGCTCATTTTGTAGCTCATTTAGTTAGCCTCCCGACTGTATGGACTCTGTAAGCTGTATTTTTACGACACTTTGTCAAGCTCTTATCAGGCGACAGCATGAGCTACGGCGCATTGCCGCCAAAGCGATGCCAACGCCATCACCAGATGGTCGATATCCGCATCGGTATGCAGTGGGCCAGGTGTAATGCGCAAACGTTCGGTCCCCTTGGGGACCGTGGGATAATTGATCGGTTGCACATAAATGCCCCAGTCACGCATCAGGATGTCAGAGATCATGCGACACTTGACCGGGTCGCCGATCATGACCGGGATGATATGGCTGTCATTGCCGATATGCGGTATTCCCTGCGCATCAAGCTTCGCCCGCAACCGGGCCACACGGTCACGCTGCGCCCGCCGTTCCACCGAAGAGTTCTTCAAATGCCGGATAGAGGCCGTCGCTGCCGCAGCACAGGCCGGGGGCAGGGCGGTTGTGAAGATGAATCCAGACGCGAAGGACCGGATGAAGTCGCACATCGCAGTCGAGCCGGTGATGTATCCGCCTACAACACCATAAGCCTTGCCCAGCGTCCCTTCGATCAGCGAAATGCGATCCGCAAGGCCGCGCTCTTCGGAAATGCCACCACCGCGCGGGCCATACATGCCAACAGCGTGCACTTCATCCAGATAGGTAAGCGCGCCATGCGCCTCGGCCACTTCGACGATCTCGCGCATCGGGCAGATATCGCCATCCATCGAATAGACGGATTCAAAGGCCACGATCTTCGGGCGATCACCCACCGCCTTCAGCTTGCGGTCCAGATCACGCCAGTCATTGTGTTTCCACAGCACCTTGTCCGCGCGGGAATGGCGGATGCCTTCAATCATGCTGGCATGGTTCTTCTCATCCGACAGGATCACCGCATTGGGGATCTTCGCGCCAAGCGTCGAAAGTGCGGCCCAGTTAGAGACATAGCCAGATGTGAACAGCAGGGCAGATTCCTTGCCATGCAGGTCGGCGAGTTCCTCTTCCAGCACACGGTGCATATGGTTGTTGCCGGAAATATTGCGCGTGCCACCGGCGCCAGTGCCGCAGCTTTGCACCGCATTGACCATCGTCTCGACCACATCGGCATGATGGCCCATGCCCAGATAGTCATTCGAGCACCAGACCGTGACTTCCTGCACTTCTTCGCCGATATAGCGCTTCACCTTCGGGAAATTCCCGCATTGGCGCTCGACCTCGGCAAAGACACGGTAATTGCCCTCGGTCTTGAGCGTCTCCAACGCATGTTTGAAATGTTGATCAAAGTCCATTGGGATCCCCTCGGTCATGTTTTTGGTTGTTTCTGCGTGGTCGCCGGGATCATCCAGCGCCAGAGTTTGTCGTCGCGCACCCGCCAGACCATGAACCAGTGTTCCAGCAGGGCGAGGGCGGTGAGCATGGACAGCAGCGTGAAGCCGATGATGGCACCTTGATCCGCCGCGCCATGCGCGCGCCAGAGGCGTTCGAGAAAGCAGCCCACAGCCAGCGCCAGAAGCGTGACCGAAAGCGGAAAGAAACCGCTTACAGGGCCTTGCCGGAAATAGCTGGAAAGATGAGACAGCGGTTTGGGCAGGAAATCCGTGTTGATGCGCGGCACGCCCAGATAGAGGTTCAGTTTGGCCGAGATACGGGCAAGGAACAGCACAAGAAAGGTCCAGAGCGCAAAACTGTTCGCAGCGCCTATTGACGCGAAGAAAAGGATGCAAAGTATTGAAAACAATAGAAACTCATGCCACGCAACCGTTCTGAAAGCAGCCCAGAAACGCTGAGTCGGGTTCAGACGGGGCGGGCAGGGGCTTGTGTTCGGGCCAGTGATGACCCCGGACAGGAACGCCAGTTCCACCCAGCCCCAAAGCGCCAGCGCAGAGAGGAAGGCCAGCCAGACATTCTGCGGACTGGCTTCTGCCAATGTTGCATGAACACCTAGCGCGCCTGCCGCGAGCAGCGGCAGGGACAGCAGGACCGACCAGATATGCTGGTCCGGTCCGCGCTTGTCGGCGCTATGGACACGCCACAACAGGATGCCTGTTGCAAACCACCACAGGAAGAGCGCAGCAAGTGCAGCGATCCAGGGGGTCTCATACATGGGCGTCTCCTGTGGCTGGGGCAGGGTGCGTGATCACCACGCACCCTATGGATCAGTAAGCGGGTTCCAGACGGACCGACGCGGGCGGTGTGCTCTTCTTCACCGGGATGGTGTAGAGGCTTGCGAAGGCCAGCGCGGCCGAACTCATCGCGCCCAGCTTCGCCAGCTTGCCGCCCAGGCCACCCTGTTTCTCTGCCGCTTCCATCTTGCGAAACGCCCGTTCCATGCGCTTCAGGTTCGGCATCCAGCGCGGATGGTCGATATCCAGTTCCATCGGGAAAACCTGTTTCGCGATCTCGGATGTCTTGCGGAATACTTCCTGGTCATACCAGTCGATATCGACACCAAGCGCTTCATGGAACGCAGGCCGCGCATGATCGCGCACATACATGGTGGAATAGACCGCCGTCAGGAAGAAGCGGATCCACAGCTTGTTGGCGAAACTCGTCGTCAGCTTGGGATCGGTACGCATCAAGAGCGCAAATGCCTCACCATGGCTGAACTCGTCATTGCACCATTCCTTGAACCATTTGAAAATCGGGTGAAAGCGCTGATCCGGGTTCGCCTCGAGATGGCGATAGATGGTGATATAGCGCGCATAGCCGATCTTTTCGCTGAGGTAAGTGGCGTAATAGATGAACTTGGGCCGGAAATAGGTGTATTTCTTGGCCTTGGTCAGAAAGCCCAGATTGACGGCAACACCCGCTTCGCGCAGCGCGTCATTGATGAACCCTGCGTGCCGCGCCTCGTCGCGGGCCATGTAGTTGAACAGCTCGCAGATGTCGGGGTTCTTGCCGCGGCGCTTCATCTCCTTGTAAAGCACGCAGCCCGAGAATTCCGCCGTGCAGGACGACACCAGAAAGTCGATGAACTCGCGCTTCAGCTTGGGCTCCATATTGTCCCAATCGACCTTGTCCCAGGCTTCGGTCTTCTTGAAATGGCCCTTGTTGGGGTCCGCTTTCATCTGCCCGATCAGCTTATCCCATTCCGCGCGCACAGGTGTCACGTCGATCCGGTCCAACTCGTCGAAATCGGTGGTGTAGAAACGCGGGTTCAGCAGGGTCGATTCCTGCGCCATCGCGTCAGTGTCGAACTTGTCGGCAATCTCGGCGTGCAGCTCGTCATGTGTGGTGGCATGCATGTTCATACGCTCATCTCCTCTGAGAAAGAGAATTCACAGAGTTCCATGAATTCGAAATCGCCCGTCAGCCGTGTCCAGAGCCGTTCCAGAGCGGTGGCCCGCGTGATGGTGGCCATCCGGTCCTCGACGATCAGCTCGCCCCAGGCCGCCAGCACGGGCGGCCCCTGAACCAGCACCTCGTCGCCGGGATGAATGACAGAGCCATCATTGAACCGGACATGGGCATGCAGAGCTTCAAAGCGGTGCGACACTTCGACAGTGCAGGGCACCTGTTCGACCTTTCGAGAGAAGAGTGACATTGATTTATTCCCTTTGTTTTTTTGATAGTCTTGGAAGCGATCTTATTCGATCATCAGCAGCCGTTCGAATGCGGCCTGGTTGTCCCGGCCGAACTGGGTCAGTTCGACGCGGTAATCGGTCAGCGGATCGATGGCGGCCAGACGGCCATTCTCAAACCGCACGATGTCAATGGGCAGGGTTGGGTCGATGCCGTGGCGGCGGCGCATGGTCATCAGCCCGTTCTGAATGACGGTGACAAAACCCCCATGCGCCATATCCGCGATCAGATTGCCCTCGGCATCCAGAACCGTGACCGATTGCGCATCATTGCCCACCAGACTGATGGTCCAGCTTTCCACGACAGGCGCGGCCTGTGGTACAGCAACCTGTGGCCGGTCGGTCAGGCTGGCATAGCTCACCAGCAACAGCGCCGCGACAGGCAGCGCGAACATGGCGCGCACCAGACCGATCGGGATCATGTCGTTATTGTCGGTGCGCTTGAAATTCGGTGATGGTTGCATGGTCATGTCAGAACCTCACTCTGCTGCGACCAGATCGCCCGCAGGCGCGCTCTGGCGTTCGATGACAGGCTGGCTCAGGCGCGCTTCGGCGGCCTCTGCCAGAATGGCGGCCACTTTCGCGGCCTCGGGTATGGCGCGCAGGGCAGGCTTGGTCACGCGCACATGACCGGGGCGGCAATGCGGCCACAGGATCAGGTAGGAAAATTTCGTCTCGCCCAGGGTTTCCAGCGCAATCGTGCCGGTGCCATTGCCGCGCGTGGTCAGATCCGCACGCGCGATCTGGCGGAAGGGCAGGTTCAACGTAACCGTCAGCGCGGCCCCGATCCGCATCGCGACACGGGCAGAGGTCACAGTATAGACCGTTGTCCGCGCCACGACAGCGGCGAGCGCGAAGATCACAGCCATCGCGGCCAGCCATAGCCCGACATAGGGCAGACCAAAGGCCACAGCGCCCGCAAGCCCGGCATCCGCTGCGCCGACAGATGCGCGCCAGCCCACGATCACGACGAAATAGGCCGTGATCCAGGTGATCTTGAACGCATCACGCGCCAGCGCAAACGTGTCAGGCCGACCCTGCCACAGGATGATCTCATGTTCAGGGGGCCGTTCCGGCAATCCCATCACGGGTTCAAAGGCGAAATCATCATGTGACATGGGTCGGTTCCTCGTTTTGTTTTTTGGTCGTCTATCGTGTGGCTCAGGCCGGATCGGCCAGAACCTTGGACAGCGCTTTCCACTGTGACGCGCGCTTGTCAGCTGTGTAGAGATACCCGCCCGCGACATAGGCCGAGACCTTGTCTTCCTCGAGCTTGGTAATCTGCGCATCCGACGCAATGGTGGGAATGTCCTTGAAGCTCTCGGAATCAAGCGCATTCACGATCACGCGGTCCGCCTTGATCTTGACCATGGCCATCGGCACCAGCCGCTTGCCGCCATCGTCCAGCGTCACTTCCAGATAGCGCACCATCTGTTCGGGCACATCGACCCACATATCGCTGACCTTGCCGGGCGACTTGCGGTCATGGCACATCACGGGCAGCCCGCGCGGATCACGTCCGGCAGAAACAGCAAAATCGCCGACCTTGGCCATCGGCTGGATCTTGGCATGGCCATGGCCATCCAGTTCAGCCTCGTCCCGGCGCGCAGCCCAGGCAGCCGGGCCAACCCCGTCCTTCAGTGCGTTCCCCGTGGGCGCAAAAGGAAAGCCCGTCCCGCCAGAGGTCGGTGCCAGCGCCAGTTCGCGGGCCTCACGCTGGAAATCCGGTGCTTTGTACTCGCCCCGGCCATGCGGCAGGATAAAGGTCTTGGGTTCAGGCAGCGACAGGTTCGACGCTGTCGGCGTGCCATCCTCGTTTTCCAGCGGATAGCCTTCGCGCTGGTTCTCGCGCTGGATGTAGTAGATCAGCCCGGCGAAGAAGATCCAGAACATGTAGAGAGAGATCAGCGCCAGATCGAAATTGCCGAAAAACAGCCAGCCATAGGGAGTGTCCATGGTCTTTCCTCCGTTGTATCAGGTTGGGAAATCGGCCAGGCCGATCCGTTGATTGCGATTTTGGTTAGGGTCGAAGATCCGGGTCCGCACCAGCGGGCCGAGAATGACGAGGGTCAGGAACAGAAGCCCGATCTCGATATGGTAAACGACAGAATAGCCGATATCGGGGGTCATCAGGCCAGCGCCCAGATGGCCGGCATTGGCCAGCCCCTGCACTGTGTCGCGGATACCGCCCCCCAGCGCCACGGCCAGCCCCGCCGCTGTAGCTTGCGCAGCACCCCAGGCGCCAAGTGCCATGCCACCACCAACAACTCCGCGCCGGGGCATTTCCATCGCAGCGGTCAGCGTGGCGACTGCGAACAGACCCAGACCGAAGCCGATGCCAAAAGCACCCGCGTAGAAGATACCCGCCGATTGCAGCGGCCCGGCGAAGATCACGGCGGAAAACGCGAAGATACCTGCCAGAATCCCGCGCGCGGCCATGCGGAACTGGTCCATGCCTGCCGCCAGCCAGCGCGCCGCCAGCCAGAAGCCGATCAGCGCACCCACGGCCCAGACCGCCGTCAGCGTGGTGGTCGCGGCGACGGACAGTCCAAGAATCTCGCCGCCATAGGGTTCCAGCAGCACATCCTGCATGTTGAAGGCCAGACCACCCACGAACACGACCGCCAGCAGCCGCCCGGCCTGACCGCCCGCCATGTAGTCGCGCCATGCGTCCTTGAAGGCGGGCTTGGGGGCCGCACGCTCTTCGCGGCTCATGGGCTTGATCTTTTCCTGTTTCCACAGCGCGATCACGTTCAGCGCCAGTGTGAACACCGCGCAGCCCTGCACGACCTGAATCAGCCGCAAGTCACTGAAATCGCGCAGCAGGTAGCCGACGATCAGTGCCGAAATCGCCATGCCCGCAAGGAAAGTGACATAAAGCAGCGCGACGACACGCGGGCGGGTTTCATCATCGGCACGATCCGCCGCCAGCGCGATGCCCGCAGTCTGGGTCATATGCAGCCCGAAACCTGTCATCAGAAATGCGAGTGCGGCAATGACTTCGCCCGCGAAGGGCACGTCATGGACGACATCGCCGGTCAGAACCAGCAGCGCAAAAGGCATGATCGCCAGCCCGCCGAATTGCCAGAGCGAGCCGAACCACAGATAGGGCACGCGCTTCCAGCCAATGGCCGAGCGGTGATTGTCCGACTTGAACCCCAGGAGCGCGCGGAACGGCGCAATCAGTACCGGCAGCGCGATCATGAACGCCACGATGCTGGCCGCAAGCGACAATTCCACGATCATCACGCGGTTGAGCGTGCCCAGAAGCAGCACCGTCGCCATCCCGACCGAGACCTGAAACAGGCTCAGTCGCAAGATCTGGCGCAGCGGCAACCCTTCGGAGGCCGCATCCGCAAAGGGCAGCCAGGACATGCCGATCTTGCTGAACATGGCCTTGGGAATGATCATGACGCCACCCGCAGACATTCAGAGATATAGAAACCCCGCGACACCCGGCCCACGCGGCTCAGCCCCGACACATTGATCCGGCGATGGTCATGCGGGATCATGGTGGGCGAGCGGTCGGCACGCGGAAACAGGCGGCCCGCATGCCACATGGTCATCAGAAGCGGCGTGCGCGGGGCGAGTGTGAACACGATCTGGCCTGCGCGTGCGCTCAAGCTGTCCAGCGCGGCCTCGAGATCGGGGCGGGTGTAATAGATCAGGCTGTCCATCGCAATGACATGATCGAACCGGCCAAGTGTTACGCCGAGCATGTCGCCAGAACGAAACGAGACACGGCCCGCAAGCCCTTCGGGCAGGCGGGCTTCAGCGATCTCGACCAGCTTGGGCGAGATGTCGATGGCGGTCACATCCGCCCCGCGCGCGGCCAGTTCAGCCGTTGCAGCGCCAGTACCGCAGCCTGCATCCAGCACCCGCGCGCCGCGCAGATCGCCGGGAAGCTGCGCCAGCATCATCGCGCGCATCGTGTCGCGGCCCTCGCGCACCGTCTGACGAATACGCGAGACCGGCGCATCCGAGGTCAGCCGTTCCCAGACGCGCGTCGCCGTGCCGTCAAAATAGCTCGCCACCCGCGTGCGGGTCGCATCATAGCTGGAGGTGGGCGTCAGATCGCGCATCAGTCAAATCCAAGCAGCTCGAAAATATCGCGGTCGGGCAGCGGGGCGGGGTTCATCGCATCCGTGCCGTTGTAGAGCGCCTCTGCCAGCCGCATGTATTCCGCGCGACAGGCCAGCACGTCCTCATCCGGGTCCATCTCGAAAAGCGTCTTCTTCTTCAGCCGCGAGCGGCGGATCGCATCCACATCCGGCATATGGCCAATGCGCTTGAAGCCCACTTTGTCGCAGAACCGATCCACTTCATCCGTGTCGCGCGACCGATTGGCGATGCAGCCTGCCAGCCGCACCTTGTAATTGGCCGATTTCGCCTGCACGGCGGCAATGATACGGTTCATCGCATAGATGCTGTCGAAATCATTGGCAGTGACGATCACCGCCTTGTCGGCATGCTGCAAGGGTGCTGCGAACCCGCCGCAAACCACATCGCCCAGCACATCGAAAATCACCACATCCGTGTCATCCAGCAAATGATGCTGCTTCAGCAGCTTCACGGTCTGGCCCACGACATAGCCACCGCAACCCGTGCCCGCAGGCGGTCCGCCTGCTTCCACACACATCACACCGCCCCAGCCTTCGGTCACGAAATCCTCGGGGCGCAATTCCTCAGGGTGGAAATCCACCTCCTTCAGAATGTCGATCACGGTGGGCTGCAAGCGCCCGGTCAGCGTGAAAGTGCTGTCATGCTTGGGGTCACAGCCGATCTGCAACACCCGCTTGCCCATCGCGGCAAAGGCCGCCGACAGGTTGGAACTGGTGGTCGATTTGCCGATGCCGCCCTTGCCATAGACCGAAAACACAGTCGCGCCTTCGATCTTCGTCGCGGGGTCCAGATGCACCTGCACCGAGCCCTCGCCATCGCGACCTTTCAGGTCCGGAATTTCATCTCTTGGGCTCATGACTTTCTTCCCTTCATTCTTGTCCAAATATCCCGGGGGGTGCGGGGGGGGGGGCCCCCCGCCCGCCCCCGGGGCGGATGGGTCGCGGGTTTGCGGATTCGGCGG
>JAFIEL010000259.1 GCA_020832585.1 Natronohydrobacter sp.
CGGGTTGGTGGAGAACGGTCATGGTGGGGGTCCTTGGGACAGGGTGGCCAAAAGAAATCCCCCGCCGGGGAGGACCAGCGGGGGATCAGGTGGCAGGGCTATGGGCTGAGAAGTGGATATCAGCCTTTCGCACCTGCTGAGGCAGCCCGTTTCGCGGCAGCGATGATCGGGCTTTCGGATGATTTCGGCAGAATGGGCGAGGGGGGAGCCGCGATCACGTCGCGCGCATCCGAGGCATCAGCAGCGCGCTGTAGCACCAGTGTGCGCAAAGCCTCGGGGGCGGTGCCCTCGTGCAGCACTTTCGCCGCGTCGATCGCGATCCCAAGTCGGCCTGCCTGCGCGGCAATTTCGGCGATTTCCGCCGCCGCCTCGCGCAGCTGCGCCGAGAGCTCGGCCAGATTGCCGGGCGGCGGAGACGCTGATGGATGTTCCGGAGTTGATGCAGATGCCGGTCCATGGGGTGTTTGGGGTGGGACTGCAGCGGTCGGTGTGGCTGTCTCAGGCGAAGTGGTGGCGGCGCTGGCGTCGTTATGGGCATCATCATCACATGCACTATCGGCGGGCATGTCGGTTGCATCATCCGGCTGCACATCGCTGGCATCCTCTTGCAAAGAATGATCGTGGTCAGGCGCATGGGACATGGGTCTCTCCTTTCGGGTGTTGTGAGTGGTGTGCCGGGCCGACAGGCGGCCTGCACGGGCGATTGCAGCGGATGGCCTTTGCGCGAGCAGCTGTCGAAAGGCAGCAAAGCCTCGCGCCAGATCGGTGACCTGATCAGCGAGACCTGCAGTGACAGCATCTGCACCGCGAAATACTGCGGCCTCGGTGGCCAGCGCGGCCTCATGGCTGATCTTGCCTGATCGTCCCGGCGCGACGGTTTCGGCGAACAGAAACCGCAGCACATCGATCTCGCGCTGGATGTCATCGCGCACGGCTGCGGGCAGAGGCTCGTAGGGGTTGCCATCGACCTTGTGGCGGTCGGAATGGATCAGCGTGACGCGCACCCCGTCCTGATCGAGCTGGCCGCTGAGGTCGGCATGGAGCACCACAACCCCGATGCTGCCCAGCGCGCCCGTGCGCGGCAGGAGGATCCGGTCGGCCTGGCTCGCCAGCGCATAGCCGGCCGAGAAGGCATGTTCAGCGACAAAAGCCCAGACCGGCTTGGTGCCCCGAATGGCACGAATGCGATCTGCGAGATCAAAAACCCCGGCCACTTCGCCGCCGAAACTGTCGATTTCCAATGCGAGGCCGCGCACCGCCGGATCGCTGGCCGCCGCCTCGATCTGCGCCGCGATCCCCTCATAGCTGGTCTGGCCGGACGATTGCCCGATCCATCCACCGCGATGGATCAGCACGCCAGAGATTTCGATCACGGCGATACCGTCGACAACCGGGTAGGGCGCGTCGCCGTGCTGGCGGTAGCTGTCCGCAAGGCCACTGGCGAGAATGCTGGCGCGCACGGGCAGGGTGGCATTGCTTTGCGTATCGCCCACTCCAATGTCTTCGGCCATCTCGACACGCCGCCCAAGAATGCGCGGCCCGAGACCGGACAGAAACGCCATGGCCTTTGAAGGTTCGACCAGCAGCGGCGTGTTGAAGGCGCGCGCGGCAATCCGGGCATGAAGCATCAGGGTTGGTCCTCGTCTGTGCGCGGGCGGTCCTCCGCGTCATCGCTTTCGTCTGTTTGGTCAGCGTCATCGCCTTTGCCCCCGTCCTCTTGCTGCGGGCCCGGCAAAGCCTGCACCCCTTGTGCGGGCGATCCGGGGCGACGGAAGTCGAGGCCGAGCAACCGCTCGCGCGTCCGTTCCGCGGCAATCTCGCGGTCGACCTGTTCGGCGTCGTAGCCCCGCTCGGCGATGGCCTGCGTACGGGATTTCAGCCCGGCCTCGATCTGAGCGATTTCGGCATTGGCGTCTTTGAGCGGATCGACCCAGTCCCATTTCGTGGGGAGCCAGTCTGCGGTGAGCAGCCGCGCGCGGTTGGCCTCGTAGCCGGGCAGGGTAAGGGCACCTGACAGCACCGCCGCATCCATCCAGCGCGCATAGACGGGGCGGCAGAGTTGAAACACCATGACCGAATGCTGCCAGGCCGAGACGCGACGGCGGAACTCGATCAGCGCGAGGCGCGAATTCGAGAAGTTCCCCTTCACCATGTCATTGGCGAGGTAGGGATAGGGGATGCCCAGCGCGGCAGAATTCTGCAGCAATGTGCGGTACTGGAACGGCTCGTAGGTTGCGCCGCTGTCGGCAGGTTGGCCGATGGTGACATCTTCACCGGGATCCAGCCGCACGATCTGGCCGGGACTGATTTCCACCCCGGCCGGAACGTCCTCGTCCTCGGGTGGGGCCAGCGGGTTCTCAGGTGCGGGGGAGGTCACGAACATCGCATACATCGCTGCGACCTTTTTGCGGTCGAGCTCGGCATCGTCATACTGATCGAGCAGGAACAGCTTCACGATGGCCGGGGCCAGTTTCGACACCCCGCGCAGCTGGCCGCCCTCGACCGGGTCGATGACGTGGATGACCTCCGCAGCAGGCACACGGACAATCTCGCCCGAGAGCCCCGGATCAGTGCTGTCGCCCGG
>JAFIEL010000253.1 GCA_020832585.1 Natronohydrobacter sp.
CAGGGTAGCGTCCATTTGGCCCAGCTGATTTCAATTTTTACTAACCATAACACTTCAATAGCCATGGCAAAAGCTACAGAAAACCCCACATATCCCATGTACAACATGGGGGGATGAAACAAAAATCCGGGATCTTGCAATAAAGGATTCAAATCGCGCCCCTGCGAATGTACGTCTTGAAATTGCCGTGCAAACGGATTGGAAACCGTTAATAAAAACAGGATAAGCCCGACACTCAGCAAGCCCAGTATGATTAAAACCCTTACACGAAATGGCTGAGGCAATTGCCGACTGGCCCGGCTCACCAATAACATCCAAAAGCTCAACACCGCAACCCAGAGCAACATCGACCCTTCATGCCCGCCCCACACCGCACATATCTTATAAAAGATCGGCAAGGAACGGCTGGAGTTATTGAACACGTATAATACGCTGAAATCATCGCGTACAAAGCATAGGCTTAATATCAACCAGGATAAGGCAATCCCGATAAATTGTCCTGCAACATAATAGTCTGCCCG
Source organism: Natronohydrobacter sp. (assembly GCA_020832585.1). Classification (GTDB taxonomy): domain Bacteria; phylum Pseudomonadota; class Alphaproteobacteria; order Rhodobacterales; family Rhodobacteraceae; genus Roseinatronobacter. Next base: position 522 of record JAFIEL010000253.1, read on the forward strand.
ATTGATCCATGCTTCGTTTTGGCGATATAAGCCAATACCGGGAATTACCACCAGACTTATCGCAAAGATAAATGCTACAACTAAAGCCAGTATGCCAAATTCAGCCAACATAGATTTTCCACTCAGGGTATTTTGTTATCTGCCAAACTACTTTTAACCTCAGGAGGCATATAGTTCTCATCATGTTTGGCCAATACTTCTGAAGCACGGAACTCCCCGTCTTCACTCAAGGTACCAGTTGTCACTATCCCCTGCCCTTCACGAAACAGATCAGGCAGGATACCACTATAATGTACACTGACCGTATGCTTATAATCCGTCAGTTTAAATACAAGCTCCAGACTCTCCGCATCGCGCTCTAGTGAGCCGGGCACTACCATGCCTCCAAGACGGATAAGTCGGTGATACGGCGCCTTTTGGGAGGCTATCTCACTGGGGCTAAAAAATAAATTAATATTTTGCCGCAAGGCATACAGCACTAAAGCCGAAACGATAGATAAAGCAAGAGCAACAAAAAGGATACGGAACAGACGGCGTTGACGAACAGCATTCATCACTGGTGCCTTTTAAACCAATGCTGCAGACGCTGCATTGTTTTTCTTCGCTGCCAGCGAATGCCCAAAAGCTGCATCACTAAAATCACACAAACCAGACCATAGGCCGGCCAGACAAACAGAGAATATTTACCCATAGTTAACCATTCAAACCACTGCGTCATGTTTTTCTCCTGTAAACAGCTCTCTGACCCATCTTTGCTGACGCTCTCGATAAAGCAAGGATAAACGAGCGCGCGCAATGGCAATAAAAGCACAGTATAAGGAAAATCCCAACAGGGTCAATAGCAAAGGATAGAGCATTTCCAGGGCAATTTTGGGTTTACTGAACACGGTGAGTGTGGCCCCCTGATGAAGGCTGTTCCACCAGTAGACTGAATAATGAATAATCGGTAAATCCACCAACCCTACCAGACACAAAATAGCCAGCAACCGCTCTGAACGCTCTGAATCAGGCAGGCTGTTTTTCAGGATAATCATCGCACTATAGAGAAACAAGAGAATTAACTCGGAAGTCAAGCGCGCATCCCATACCCACCAGGTCCCCCACATGGGCTTTCCCCAGATGCTACCGGTTACTAACGCCAAAAAAGCCATACTGGCCCCTACCACGGACAAGATCGGCAGCATTAAACCAGCCAGTTTGATCCGCCAGACCAACAATAAAATCGACAAAAATCCCATGCTGGCATAAATGGCCATCGACATAAACGCGGCAGGAACATGCACATAAATAATACGAAACGCATCACCCTGCTGATAATCGGCTGGCGCGAAAAAAAGCCCCCAGAACATTCCGCCCAGCAAAAAAACAGCAGCCAAAAAGCCAAGCCAGGGCAAGTAGTTGCCCGTTTTCTGGTAAAAATACTTTGGCGACGCCAGTTGGTATAAGAAGGTCCACATGTCCGTGATAAAGCTGCAGAAAAGGCGCTATTGTAGCACAGGCCTCAGACAGAAGGTAGCACAGACTGCTACTCCGCCAGCCCCGATCGAATAATGGCTGCCATCGCGAAGGGCAACAGACTGGCCGCCAGAACCGACATCGCCAAAATTAACGCTAATAACGCCGATGCCTCTTGTCCGGACCGCACTGCCTCAGGCAGGCCGCTCCCCAAAATCATAACCGGGATCACGAGTGGAAACACGATCAGTGCCATCATCACGCCACGTTGTTGTAAACCAACGCCAAAGGTTGCAGCTAACGCGCACAGACACAGCAGTGCGGGTGAGCCAAAGAGAATCGCCAGTATTAAAAAATACAACTGATCCAGGGCGTAATGATAAAAAAGCAATAACAGAGGTGATAGCATAATCAAGGGAACCACCGATAATAACCAGTGCACCAATAACTTAACCTGCACAATCATCACCAATGGCTGTTGGCTGATCAGCCATTGCTCCAGCACCCCATCACTGTATTCTCCCTGCAAAAAATTTTCAGAGGAACGCAGCATGGCCAGTAGCAAAGCCATCCACAGTAAGGCGGGCGCCACATTTT
>JAFIEL010000251.1 GCA_020832585.1 Natronohydrobacter sp.
CGGCGCGGCGCGCGCTGGCCGAACCGCTGGGCGGGCGCGTGTTTTTCGCGGGCGAAGCGATGGCAACCCCCTTTGCCGCACTCTTGTCCGGGGCGCATCTGCATGGCACGCAGATCGCAGGTGATGTGGCCCTTGCGCTGGAAGCACCCGGATGCAGCAGTTGCGCGGCGCGCGGACAGAACCGTGCGCGCAGTCAGGGGGCGGCGGAATGACGATCCCGACCATCCAGACCGATACCGCGCGCGATCCGCGCTATGATATCCTGTTTCAGCCGGTAAAGATCGGCCCGGTGACAGCGCCCAACCGCTTCTATCAGGTGCCCCATTGCAATGGCATGGGGCGCGAATACCCGTCCTCGATGGCCGAAATGCGCGGTATCAAGGCCGAAGGCGGCTGGGGTGTGGTCTGCACCGAACAGGTGGAGATTCACCCATCTTCGGAACTCAGCCCGGTGATCGAGGGGCGGCTGTGGGATGATGCCGACCTGCCGGTATTTCAGAAAATGTGCGAGAAGATTCATGCGCATGGCGCCTTGGCCGGGATCGAGCCGTGTTATGACGGAACCGCCGCCGCCAACCGCTACAGCCGCGAGGTGCCCATGGGGCCATCCGCGCGGCCTGTCGCCTATATGGACCCGGTCCAGGCCCGCGCGATGGATGCAACCGACATTCGCAACCTGCGCCGCTGGTATGTCGATGCCGCCCGCCGTGCCCGACGTGCGGGGTTCGACATCATCTATGTCTATGCGGGCCATGACCTGAACAGCCTGTCGCATTTCCTGTCGCGCCGCCACAATGACCGGGGCGATGCCTATGGCGGGTCGCTGGAAAACCGCGTGCGCCTGCTGCGCGAGGTTCTGGAGGATACGAAAGCCGCAGTGGGCGATACCTGCGGCATTGCCCTGCGCTTCGGTGTCGAGGAACTCCTGGGCGATGCAGGCTTGAGTTGCGAGGCCGAAGGCCGCGACGTGGTCGAGATGCTCGCCGACTACCCCGACCTGTGGGACGTGAACCTGAGCGGGTAGGAGAATGACTCGATGACCGCGCGCTTTGCGTCGCAGGGCTTTCAGGACAGCTATGTGCGTTTCGTCAAGCAGGTCACGGCGAAACCCGTGGTGGGCGTGGGCCGCTATACCTCGCCCGATGCGATGGTTGCGCTGATCCGCTCGGGCGCACTCGACCTGATCGGGGCCGCACGCCCGTCCATTGCCGACCCGTTTCTGCCGCGCAAGGTGGCCGAGGGGCGGCTCGATGATATCCGCGAATGCATCGGCTGCAATATCTGCGTCAGCGCCGATTACCTGTCCGTCCCGATGCGCTGCACCCAGAATCCTACGATGGGCGAGGAATGGCGTCGCGGCTGGCATCCCGAACACATCCCCCCGCGCCATGCCGACGACTCCGTGCTGGTGGTGGGCGCAGGCCCTGCCGGGCTTGAAGCCGCGCGCGCGCTGGGCCAGCGCGGCTATCGCGTGACCCTGGCAGATGCCGCCAAGGCATTGGGCGGGCGCGTGGCCGTGGAACGCCGCCTGCCGGGGCTTGCGGAATGGGGCCGGGTGGCAGACTGGCGACACTACCAGATCGCGCGGATGGCCAATGTCGAAACCTATCTGGACAGCCGCCTGAGCGCCGAACAGGTGCTGGATTTCGCTGCCGATCATGTGGTGATCGCCACCGGTGCGCGTTGGTGTCCCTCGGGCATGGGCCGCGCCAATCATGCCCCGATCCCGGTCGAGCAGGGCGCGCTGGTGCTGACGCCGGATGATATCTGTGCTGGTGCGGATGTCACCGGCCCGGTCGTGATCTTCGACGATGATCATTACTACATGGGCGGGCTGATGGCCGAGATGCTGCGCGCAAAGGGGCTGGAGATAACACTCGTCACCCCCGCCGCCGATGTGTCGAACTGGACGCATAACACGCTCGAACAGCACCGCATCCAGAAACGCCTGATCGAGGGCGGGGTGAAGATCATCCCCTTGCATAACATCACCGGGCGTAAGGTGGGCAATGTCACGCTGGAATGCGTCTATACCGGACGCGAACATGACATTGCCTGCGCCACGCTGGTCATGGTCACGATGCGCCGCCCCACAGATGGCCTCTATCACGATCTGCAAGCCCTGATCGCCAGCGGTGCGGCAGGGCCGAAAACCCTGACACGGGTGGGCGATTGCCTTGCCCCCGGCACCATCGCAGCGGCGGTCTGGTCGGGGCATCGCTTTGCCCGCGAACTGGGTGCACCGCCCCAAGACACTGTTCCCTTCCGGCGCGAATTGCCTGCGCTGGCCCAAGACTGACCTTGACAGGAGCCGACCCTATGGCCCGCGACCCGCGTTATGACATTCTGTTCGAGCCGCTGAAAATCGGCCCGGTCACAGCGAAGAACCGCTTTTATCAAGTGCCACATTGCACCGGCATGGGCTATCTGCGCCCGCAGATGCTGAACGCCATGCGCGCGGTCAAGGCTGAGGGCGGTTGGGGCGTGATCTGCACCGAATACTGCTCGATCCATCCCACATCGGACGATCTGACCCATGCCTCGGCCAGTCTGTGGA
>JAFIEL010000036.1 GCA_020832585.1 Natronohydrobacter sp.
TGGTCATGTCATTGGTGACATCGGCAAAGACCGTGGGGCGGACGAAATAGCCGCGATTGAGCCCCTCTGGGCGACCCAGGCCGCCTGCGACGAGCTTTGCCCCCTCATCGATGCCTTTCTGAATCAGATCCTGGATCTTGTCGAATTGCATCTGGCTGACCACCGGGCCGATATGCTTGCCGCTCTCATGGGCGGGGCCGACGCTGGTGGCCTCAGCCAGCTCGCGGACCTGTTCGACGGTCTGGTCATAGATCGACCGCTCCACCAGCATCCGGGTGGGGGCATTGCAGGACTGGCCGGAATTCTGGAAGCAATGCGCAACGCTGCGCTTGATGGCTTTCTCGTCGGCATCGGCAAAGACCAGATTGGCCCCTTTGCCGCCGAGTTCCAGATGCACGCGTTTCAGCGTGTCGGCCGCGTTCTTGGAAATCGCGATGCCTGCACGGGTGGAGCCGGTGAAGCTGACCATATCCACGTCCTTGTGGCCGGACAGCTGCGTGCCGACACCGGGGCCATCGCCATTGACCATGTTATAGACGCCTGCGGGCGTTCCGGCCTCATGCATGATCTCGGTCCAGACCATCGAGGACAAGGGCGCGATTTCCGAGGGTTTGAGAACCATCGTGCAGCCCGCAAGCAGCGCCGGGATCACCTTGAGCGTGACCTGATTCATCGGCCAGTTCCAGGGCGTGATCAGGGCGCAGACCCCTACGGCCTCGCGGATGATGCGGTCCTCGGGGGCGTGATCCCCCAAGGGGGCGATGAATTCGATCTGCTCGAACGCCTTGATGAAATTCGCGATATGCCAGGTGCCCGCGCCGAATTGCGAGCTGCGCGCCAGTTCAATGGGCGCGCCCATCTCAAGGCTCATGGCCTGCGCCATATCCTCGGCGCGCGATTTGTAAACCTCAAGGATCCGCTCGACCAGAGCCAGCCTTTCGCGCGGGTCGCCATGCATCCAGCCCGGCAGGGCGTCTTTTGCGGCGGCCACGGCAAGATCGACATCTGCCGCGCCCCCCAGCGAGATGACCGCGCAGGGCTCTTCGGTCGAGGGGTTGATGACCTCCAGCGATTGTCCGGCGATTGCGTCGCACCATGTGCCATTGATGTAGAATTGCCGCTTGTCCAGCATGCGCTTTCTCCCTGTTCACTTGTGCAACATCTTGCACTCAAGCGCGGATTGCGCAAGGGCAGGGGTTCAGCGCAGGCTGATCACCTTGGCGTCAATCGCCAGCATATAGCCTTGCCGCGCGATATTCTTGACCAGCACTTCGGAAATCAACTGATTGCCCAGCGTGTCGCGCAGCCGCTTGATGCGGGTGGCGCCTGCGGCCTCGTCGCAATCGGCTTCGCTGCGGCCAGAGATCACCGCCTCTATGGCCGCGCCTGACAGCACATCATCATCAATCCGCGCTTCGGCCAGAACGGCCAGAGTTTCCACAGCGGCGGGGGTCAGCTTGAATTCCATGTCATTGATCGCGACCGAATTGGTCGCGCGGTCGATCACCAGTTGCGAGACCTGCAAACCCTGTTTCTGCACCATCGCCATGCGCCGGTTCAGCGTGATCAGGATCACGATCACCACAAAGGATGTGACCAGAAGCCCGGTCGCGAAGATCAGCAGCACGAAAATCACGATCCTGTAGGACACCAGCGTTTCAGAGAACGCCGTGCCCGATTGCGCAAGGATCTCCAGCAGCTTGATTTCCGCCTGCGAGGTCAGGTCTGCGTTTTCAATGAAAACCCGCTCGACGCGGGCATTGAAGGCCCCGGCATCGGGCAGGTTCAGGAACAGCAGCACCGCCGTCAGCGCCAGAATGGCGACGATCGCGACAATGCCCCAGACGACTGCCCGACTTCCCAGCCGGATCAGGTCGCTAGCGACGATGGATGACCCCTGCATTGGCGCTCCTGCGCTGAAATTCGGATGCGTCGAAAATGGACTCGATTTGCAAAAGCGTCCAGCCGGAACGTGCAATCACGGGCCGCGCGTAATCTGTGGCCGCCTGCCGCGAGCCACAGGCCGAGGCAGGCAGTTCGACGATCCCGTATTGCAGGCGCAACGGGTTGTCCTGTTTGGCTTTGAAATCCGCGTAGCACTGGGCCGAGGCTTGCGTCGCAAGCGCCAGACCAGCCAGAAGCGCGAAAAGGCGGAGGGCGTGTTTCATGAGCGAAGATCTGCCAGCTTCGCGAATGTTATTCAATATCAGGGCGATGATCCGCCCATGTTATTCGATAGCAAACCCGCGATATTGCCTTTCCGGGCGCATCGGTCCGACGCTTGGGGCATGAACTTCGTCTTGAAAGGACCGTCCCATGTTCGCAAGTCTTCACAGGTTCAGGCAGCGCTCGACCAGCCTGCTTGCCGCTTCCGCCCTCGCGATTTCTGCCATCGGGGCCAGCACGGCCCCTGCCTCCGCGTCGGATGACACATTGCTGAAATTCCTGCTCGGGGCGACTGCTGTTGCGATCATCGTGCATTCTGCCTCGCGCGGGCAGGGTCATGCACAAGCCGCGCCCGCGCGCGGTCTGCCGCAGCACTGCCGCGAGACATTGGGCATCCATGGCCGTCATGTCGCCGTCTATAATGCACATTGCCTGCACCGTGCAGGGGTGCGCAACCTGCCGCAGCATTGTCAGGAAACCATCCGCACCAATCACGGCATGCGCAGCGTCTACCGCGCGCGGTGTCTTGAAGGCCATGGGCCGCGCAGAGGGGCACCCGCGCGCGCTCGGGGGCTGCCGGACTGGTGCGCGACAAGCTATCAGTATCGCGGTCGTTGGCATGAGGGATATTCCGCGTCCTGTCTGCAGCATGCCGGCCTGCGTCACTTGCCGGCAACCTGTCTGGTCTCCGGCAGTGGCGGACAGGTCTATGCGGCGCAATGCCTGCGACGCGAGGGGCACGGGCGCAGATAAGCACCCTCCGGGCGCTGGCGGAACCGATCCCGCCCGCGCTTTGGGGTGGGGTAACAAGTATTAAAATGGATTTTGGCGAATCACGCGATTGTGCTAATCTTTCGGGACTATTTTGCTGCCAACAGGAGATTTTGCATGACTGGATTGATGACTCGCCTCGCCACGCGCGGGGCCGCTACCCTGAGTATCTGCGCGCTTGTCGGGGGACTTGCGATGACGGCCCCCACACAGGCAAAAGCCTCGGAATGGATCGCTGTCGCGGTGGGGGCGACGATTGTCGGGATCGTGCTCGGCGGGGCAAAGAAGAAACCCGAATACAGGGTTATCGCGCGGTATTGCGAGAACCCGAAAACGGGTCTTTATCACAAGTGTTGACCTATGGTGTGCCGTGACAGGGTCGTGTCTGCCTGTCGCGGTGCCGGAACAGGTCTGAGTCTGATACGGTCGGGGCTTGTCCCGACCGTTTTTCCTGACAAAAAGGGCATATGACCCGGTCACGCCCTGATTTCAGCATGGAGAGCGCGCAGGCCCGAAACGGCGCTGTCTGGATCGTCGGTGTGGACGAGGCCGGGCGCGGGCCGCTGGCAGGCCCTGTCACGGCGGCGGCAGTCCGCTTGAACCCGCAGGATCTGCCACAGGGGTTACAGGATTCCAAACGCCTTGGTGCTGCGGCGCGCGAGGGGGTGTTCGCGCAGATCATGGCGCGTGCAAGCGTCGGGATCGGCCATGCCAGCCCCGCCGAGATAGACGAGATCAATATCCTGCAGGCGACATATCTGGCCATGGCGCGCGCGATTGCGGCGCTGCCCTGTGCGCCGGATCATCTGCTGATCGACGGCAATCGCCTGCCGCGCGATCTGCCCTGTCCGGCGCAGGCCGTGGTCAAGGGCGATGGCAAGGTCATGTCGATTGCGGCAGCGAGCATAATCGCCAAGGTGACGCGCGACCGGATCATGGCGGATCTGGGTCGCAGATACCCCGGCTATGGCTGGGCGGAAAATGCAGGATACCCGACAAAGCGTCACATAAATGCCATAGCCGATCTGGGTGTCACCCCAGAGCATAGACGCTCTTTCGCGCCGATACGCAAAATCTTGTGTCCAGATGTTACATGAAGAAAAGATTTTAAATCTCTGATTCAAATAGAATTTGACGCCGAATCGCCTTTGACTCATCATGGGTCTCAACAAGCGGAAACAATCCGCTGACCATCGAGGCAGGCATGACAGTGACAATAACGGCGCGAGGGGCGGCGATGCTTCCGCTGGACGAGATTCTTGCAGGCGACTGCATCGAGGTGATGAATGCGCTGCCCGAAGCCAGTGTCGATCTGATCTTCGCAGACCCGCCTTACAATCTGCAACTCAAGGGCGAGTTGCACCGGCCTGACAACAGCCGCGTCGATGCGGTCGATGATGCCTGGGACCAGTTCGACAGTTTCAAGGCCTATGACCAGTTCACCCGCGCCTGGCTGGCGGCGGCACGCAGGCTTCTCAAGCCCAATGGCGCGCTCTGGGTGATCGGATCGTATCACAACATCTTTCGGGTGGGCGCAGCGCTTCAGGATCAGGGCTACTGGATCCTCAATGACGTGATCTGGCGCAAATCGAACCCGATGCCGAATTTCCGTGGCAAGCGCCTGACCAACGCGCATGAAACGATGATCTGGGCGTCGAAATCCGAAGGGGCGAAATACACCTTCAATTATGAAGCGCTCAAGGAGTTGAACGAGGGTATCCAGATGCGCTCTGACTGGGTGCTGCCGATCTGTTCCGGCCATGAGCGGCTGAAGGATGATCAGGGCGACAAGGCGCATCCGACCCAGAAGCCGGAATCGCTGCTGCATCGGGTGCTGGTCGGGTCCACCAATCCCGGCGATGTGGTGCTGGACCCGTTTTTCGGCACCGGCACGACAGGGGCCGTCGCCAAGATGCTGGGCCGCCACTATATCGGGATCGAGCGCGAGGAAAGCTACCGCAAGGTCGCGGCCAGACGGCTGGGGCAGGTGCGCAGGCTGGATGCTGCGGCGCTGGAAACGACACTCTCGAAACGCGCCCAGCCGCGTGTGGCCTTCGGTCAACTGGTCGAGCGCGGTCTTCTGCGCCCCGGAGAGGTGCTGGTCAACCCGCGCGGCATGGCGGCCAAGGTGCGGGTGGATGGCTCTCTGGTCTCTGCCGAGCACCGCGGCTCGATCCATCAGGTCGGCGCTGCACTGGAAAACGCGCCCTCTTGCAATGGCTGGACCTATTGGCAGTTCAAACGCGACGGGCAACTGATCCCGATCGATGTGCTGCGCCAGCAGATCCGCGCTGAAATGCACGACTGATCCACGGATTTCACGTTTACCGCCGGTGTCCCGTGTTACCCGCCGGGACGCCTACTGACCCCGCCTTCGTGGCGGGGTTTTTTTCTGGCTTCATCTTGCCCCAAATACTCAAAAACGCCCCCGTCAGGGGGCGCTCTGAAGATCTTGCGGCGCAAGCCGCGCTATTGGATCACGCGGCGGACAACTGGTCCCAGCAATCCAGCGCCTTGCCCGCATACATCACCGCCGGGCCACCGCCCATCTGGATCGCCATGGCCAGCACATCGCCCAGTTCCTCGCGCGTGGCGCCTGCCTTGATCAGCGCCTCGACATGAAAGGCGATGCAAGGCTCGCAGCGAATCGCAATCGCGATTCCAAGTGCCACGAACTCCTTCTCCTTGTAACCCAAGGCCCCATCCTGCTTGACAGCCATGGACAGCGCGCCAAAGCCTTTCATTGCGTCAGGGGCGAGTTTCGCAAGAGTGCGGCTTTTGGCGCGGGTCTCTGAGATGAAAGCAGGATAGTCCATTCATTCCTCACATGCTTGAATTTGCATGTGTTCTGGACCTGTCGTGCGACATCTGCCTTGATCTGCGTCAAATCCGCAGGAAAGGTTGTGCAAGCCGCGGCAGGATCGCGCGGAATTTCAGCGGCGCATCGGTGACGGCCAGACAGATGCAATCCTCGCCCGGCTCGGCGATAGGCTGGTGGTCAAGATCCTCATCGGCAATCTCGATATCGCCGCGCCCGAAACGCGCGGTCTCGTCAGCAAAGGCCCCTTGCAGCACCAGCGTCATTTCAAGCCCGTTATGGCCATGATCCGGCACCGCCACCCCTGCCGGGATATAGAGCATCCGCGCGGTCGCAGCCTTCGAGGTCGGCAGGATCGCCTGTCGCACGCCACCGCCGATATTGCGCCAGCGGATTGTCTCGACATCGCCACCGATATACCCCGCCAGCGGTTCGGGCAGCACGCCGGTCTGCGCGTGTCGGGGTGTCGGTTTCGTGACCGGGGGCATGGCCTTGATCCGTGCCAGTGTCGCTGCCAATGCGCCATCCTGCAGGGCGAAAGCCTCGTCTTGGGCTTGTTCCAGAATCGCCCCGCCGACCGCGTCGAAACTGGCCAGACGGGCGCGACATTCGTCGCAAAGGGCGATATGCGTGGCGACCGCCAGATTGAAGGCTTCGGGCAAGCTGCCCGCCGAATAGGCCATCAACAGTTTGTCGCTCAGGTGGTGGGTAATCATGGTCGTGGTCTTTCTCAACTCAGGGAATGGCGCAGGCGGTCAAGCGCCAGTCTGATGCGCGATTTGATGGTGCCCAGCGGAAGGCCGGTTTCTTCTGCAATTTCACTATGCGACAGGTCGCTGAAATAGGCGCGCTCAATCATGATCCGCTGCTTTTCGGGCAGATCGGCGATGGCGGCGATCAACTGGTCACTCTCTTGTTGAAGCGCAAGCACCTGCAACTGATCAGGTTCCTCTTCCGGGCCCCAGAACAGTTCTTCGGGTTCCGGTCTGCGGTCGCGGCGCAGCATGTCGATACGGCGGTTGCGCGCGATCGTGAAGATCCAGGTCGCCACGCTGGCGCGCGCGGGATCGAACTGTGTCGCCTTGTTCCAGACCGTCACCATCACCTCTTGCGCGACTTCTTCCGCCATGGCCTGATCGGCCCCGGATTTCATCAGAAAGGCTTTGACGCGGGGTGCAAAATGCTGAAACAACAGGGTGAATGCCTCTGTATCCTGCGTTTCCGCGATTTGCCTCAGAAGGACAACCCATTCCGCTCCGTTTCGTGCCTTCACGCGTTGCTGCCCTTTGTCGTGCCGCAAAAAATTATGCCCTGCTAGGAGTTTACCCTCTTGGCAGACTTCTTGTCGAGGCGCGAGAGACGAGAGAGACATATCAAACATGTGATCAATACGCGCTGCGCGCCGCATCGGATCATTTCTGGTGCGTAAAAATACACATCGAAATCACATGTTTTCAGGACTGATCCGCTGCGCCCTGCGGCGCGTAAACTTGCTGTTACACGACGACTGAGAGGACCCGCTCGAATGCCCTTTGAACTGATCGATACCCCCGCCCGCAGGATTGCCGTGATAGGTGGGGGCATCTCTGGTCTGGCTGCGGCCTACCTGATGTCGCAACGCCATCGCGTGACGCTTTACGAGGCCGAGGCGCGACTGGGCGGCCATGCGCGCACCGTGATCGCCGGAAAGCGCGGGGATCAGCCTGTTGATACCGGGTTCATCGTGTTCAACTACACGAACTATCCGCATCTGACGGCACTTTTCGAGAAGCTGGATGTGCCGGTTGCGAAGTCGAACATGTCCTTTGGTGTGTCGATGGCGGGGGGCAAATATGAATATTCGCTGTCGGGTCTGGACGAGATTTTCGCGACCCGCGCGAATATGGTCGATCCGCGCCATTTGCGGATGATCCGCGACATCCTGCAGTTCAACAAGCGCGGGCTGGAGGTTGCACAGGCCGATCCGTCGCTGACCATCGGCGGGCTGCTGGACCGGCTCGGGACGGGCGCGTGGTTCCGCGAGCGGTATCTTCTGCCTTTCTCGGGCGCGATCTGGTCCACGCCGACCTCGAAAATCCTCGATTTCCCGGCCCATGCGATGATGGAGTTTTTCCGCAACCATGCGCTTCTGGGCTATGAGGGTCAGCATCAGTGGTACACGGTGCAGGGTGGGTCCATCGAGTATGTGTCGCGCCTGACCGCTTATCTGGACCGGGCCGGGGTGAACCTGCGCGCAGGCAGTCCCGTGCAGGCCGTGCGGCGCGGGCCGATGGGGGTCTGGGTCAAGGTTCACGGGGCCGAGGAAGAGCAATTCGACGAGGTGATTTTTGCGACGCATTCGGATGTGACCCTGCGCCTGCTCGCTGATCCGACCGGGGCAGAGGCGAAATATCTGGGCGCGGTGAAATACCAGCCCAATGATGCGATCCTGCATTGCGACACCGATTTCATGCCGAAGCGGCGCAAATGCTGGGCAAGCTGGGTCTATACCGAACGCGGGCCGCAGGATCGCGAACGGATTTCGCTCAGCTACTGGATGAACTCGCTGCAACCGATCCCGCAAGATGATCCGATGTTCGTCACGCTGAACGCGAACCACCCGGTGCGCGAAGAGTGCATTTACGACACTTACAGCTTCGATCATCCCGTCTATGACACGGCAGCCCTTGAAGCGCAGGGCGCGATCCGGGGCTTCAACGGCACCAACCGGACATGGTTCTGCGGCGCCTGGATGCGCAGCGGCTTTCACGAGGACGGCTTTGCCAGTGCCGTCGATGTTGCCCGCGCGATGGACGAGCGCGCGCGCAAGCTGGCAGCCGTGGCATGAGCGGGATCGAGCATATCGCGGGCCAGACCTATCACGGGCGGCGCGGGCCGGTGACGAACCGCTTCACCTATGGCGTGGATTATGTCCTGTTCGATGCCGAGGCCGAGGTTGCGACGCCGCGTCTCATGTCGCGCAACCGCCGCAACATCGCGTCCTTGCGCGACCGCGATCATGGCGGCGCACCGGGGCAGGGGACGGGTGCGGCCTGGGTGCGCGAGGTGCTGGCGGCGCATCAGCTGGAAGGCGTGACAGATGGCCCGGTGCAGTTGCTGACGCAACCGCGCGTGCTTGGTCATCTGTTCAACCCGGTCAGTTTCTGGCTGTGCCATGACGGCGATGGGGCCTTGCGCGCCGTGATTGCCGAGGTGAACAACACTTACGGCGACCGTCATTCCTATCTCTGCGTCAAGCCTGACCGCTCGGTGATCCTGCCGACGGATGAGCTGCACGCGCAAAAGATCTTCTATGTCTCGCCCTTCCAGCCGGTCGAGGGGAATTATGTGTTCCATTTCGAGATCACGCCGTCGAGGGTGAACATCCGCATCCTTTATCGGCAGGATTCCGAGGCCCCGAATGCGGGCCTTGTCGCCACCCTGACCGGCGCGCGCAAGCCGCTGACCAATCGCGCGATCCTTGGCGCGATGGCGGGCCGCATGGGCTCGCGCCGGGTGCTGGCCCTGATCCATTGGCAGGCGCTGAAACTCTGGTGGCGGGGCGCATCCTTCCGCACGCGCCCGGAACCACCAGCGCAAGAGGTCAGCCAGTGAGCCAGCCCGCCGCCATAAGCGCGCCTGCGCCCCGGCTTTGGGGATACACGCTCTTCGGGGCGCTCTTGGCGATGGCGGGACTGCCGATCTATATTCACGCGCCCTATTTCTATGTGGACAGCTACGGCGTATCGCTTGCGGCGTTGGGCACGCTGCTGTTCGTGCTGCGTGGCCTTGATTTCGTGCAAGACCCGGTGCTTGGCTGGTTGTCGGCGCGTCTGGTGGATCATCGCGGTCTGGCTGTCGCCGGGACAACAGCGCTGATGGCGGGCGCGATGGCCATGCTGTTTGCCATTCCGCCGATGTTCGCGCCGCTCGCATGGTTCGCCGTGGCACTGACCGTGCTGTTTTCGTGCTACTCCTTCCTGACGATCAGCTTCTATGCAACAGGCGTTGCGCGCGGGGATGCACTGGGACGGGGCGGGCATCTGCGCCTTGCGGGTTGGCGCGAAACGGGCGCGCTTCTGGGCGTGTGCCTGGCTGCAGCGGCCCCGGTGGCGCTGGAAGCGGTCATGCCTGAACCCTTTACCGGGTTTGCATTGGGCTTTGTTCTGATCGCGGCACTTGCCGTGGTCGCCATGCGCAGGGAATGGCCCGCGTTTCGGGCGCCCGCAGACACGCAGGGCCTGACAATGCGCGAGATCTTCGCTGATCCCGTGGCGCGGCGGTTGCTGATCATTGCGCTGGTCAATGCCACGCCTGTGGCGATCACCTCGACGCTGTTTCTGTTCTATTCGGAATCGGTGTTGCAGACGGGCGGGCTGGAAGGGCTGTTCCTGATCCTGCTGTTTCTGTCCGCGGCGGTTTCGGCCCCGCTCTGGTCACGGCTTGCGCGGCGCATGGGGGCGAAACCGGCGCTCTTGGGCGGGATGGCGCTTGCGGCTGGCAGTTTTGCCTTCGTCACCACGCTTGGCCCCGGTGATCTGACCCTGTTTGCGCTGATCTGTGTCATCTCGGGGGCAGGAATTGGTGCAGACCTGACGCTCTTGCCTGCGATCTTCTCGCGGCGCATGGCAGAACTCTCGCCCGAGGCGGCAAAGGGTTTCGGGCTATGGGCCTTTGTGACCAAGGCCACGCTGGCGCTTGCTGCACTGATGGTCTTTCCCGCGCTTCACCTCGCCGGTTTCGAGGCGGGGGACACGAATTCCGAAACAGCGCTGCAAACCCTGATCCTGTTATATGCGGCCTTGCCTTCGATCCTGAAGGCACTGGCCTTTGCGCTTCTGGCGCTGACCCCTTTGAAGGAGAGCTGACCATGAGCACTTTTCTGACTTTCGCCACTGGCGCGGCCATGACCCTGGGTCTGCTGGCCATTGCCCAACGCTTTCGCGGCTTTCAGGCGCAAAAGCCGCAGGATTACGCGAAGCTGGAACCCCGCGTTGACATCCGCAAGCACCTGTCCGGCCCGATCCGCTGCGAGGGGGTGATCTACGGGCCGCTGGGTCGGGTGTCGTCGCGGTTCACGGCGGATATGGAGGGGCGTTGGGACGGCAATCGCGGTGTGCTGGCCGAGCATTTCACCTATGACAGCGGCACGAAGCAGGACCGCGAATGGCGGCTGACCATCGGCAATGACGGGCGCATCGTGGCGGAAGCCGATGATCTGGTCGGCAAGGGCTCGGGCCAGCAGGAAGGCGCGGCGCTGCACCTGCGCTATACGATCCGCCTGCCGGAAAGTGCGGGCGGGCATGCGTTGCAAGTGACCGACTGGATGTATCTGGTCGATGACAAGACCATCGTGAACCGCAGCCAGTTTCGCAAATTCGGCATAAAGGTCGCCGAACTGGTGGCGACCATGCGCCGGTTAGATGCATGAGGAAACTGTCGGGCAAGACATACTGGCTGGTCGGGGCCTCGGAAGGGCTGGGACGGGCGCTGGCGCTGAAGCTGTCGAAAGCGGGCTGCACGCTGGTTCTGAGCGGGCGCAATCGCGAGAGCCTTGAAGCCCTTGCCGAAACGCTGCCGGGCGAGGTGCGCTGTGTGCCTTGCGATGTGGCGGACAAGGCCTCGGTCGTTGCGGCGGCGCAAGAGGTGGGCGAGATCGACGGGCTGGTGTTTCTGGCCGGCGTCTATTGGCCGTTTTCCGCACGCGACTGGGACGCGGATCAGGCAGAAGCGATGTTCGATGTGAACCTGACAGGGGCGGCCCGCGTGCTGGGGCAGGTGGTGCCGGGGATGGTCGCGCGCGGGGCGGGACATATTGTCATCACCGGCTCGCTCTCGGGCTATCGGGGCTTGCCGGGCTCGATCGGCTACAGTTCCAGCAAGGCCGGGCTGATGCATCTGGCGGAATCCATGCATGCAGACCTGCGCGGGTCCGGCGTCGATGTGCAACTGGCCAATCCCGGTTTCATCCGCACGCGACTGACCGACAAGAATGATTTCACCATGCCGTTTCTGATGGAACCTGAACAGGCGGCGGATGAGATGCTGACCCTGATGCGCTCGCAAAAATTCCAGCGCGCCTTTCCCCGGTTGTTTTCCCTGATGTTCCGAGGGGCGAATTTCCTGCCCGATTGGGCCTATTACCGGGTTTTCGGCGCGCGGTAAGAGCGGCTGTTACCGACCTTGCGACAAACTCGTTGCACCGCCTGCAAGTTTGCGCGACACTCCAGCATCAGGAGGGTGTCATGCTTTCAATCAGTCCGCGCAAGATCGTCCATATCATCTACCTCGCCCGCGAGGGTCATGTCGGTAGCGCCGAGGCCCATGCCTTCATCGACGGGCTGAATGAGGACGAACACGCCAGCCTGACGGCCGTTGCCTGGATTGGGCGCGGTGCGTTCGAGCCTGAGGATTATGACGAGGCCGTGGC
This sequence comes from Natronohydrobacter sp., assembly GCA_020832585.1. GTDB lineage: Bacteria > Pseudomonadota > Alphaproteobacteria > Rhodobacterales > Rhodobacteraceae > Roseinatronobacter. The sequence continues at coordinate 12,165 of JAFIEL010000036.1, forward strand.
GACCGCCTTTTCGGAAGCCACGACGCCGACGGCAGATTACCTGCTTGGCATGCCGCATCTGGCCGAAAACCTGGAGAACGGGTTGGAAGCACTGGGCATCGACGTGACCGGCGAGGAAGAGGATTTCCTGCGCCAAGGGTCTTGAGGGCTGCCTAGACCCTGCTGCTCTGCCATTCCGCGAGTGCCGGATTGCCTGTGTCCTGCGATGCTGGCTCTGGCTGTCGCGGTGCAGTCAGGGCAGGTGCGTGCGGCAGTTTCGTCACCCGCAAGTGATGCGCCTCGCGCGCGCCGAAATAGAACGCGACAACGGCCCCCAGCAACCACCACAGCGGCTCTGGCACATGCGCGAGCGCCTGCATCCGCACCGAAAACCCCACAGGGTCGGTCATGGCATAGCCAAACAGCCCCAATGTGCCAAGCGCCAGAAGCGGGCGCGGCAGGCGGTTCAGCCCGTTCACCAGACTGTCGAACCAGCCGCCGCGCCCATACTGGAACTCTGCCGTGTGGCTGGCATGGGCGGCCTTGTAGGCATCATGGCCCAGTTCCAGCGCCCGCGTTGCATTGGGACGGAACACTTCCGCGACCGAGGTCACGCTCTGCCCCAGTGCCGCCGCATTGCGCGCGCCACCAAAGAGAAATCCGAAAACCGACTTGATCATGACCAGCCCCTTGTGCGTGCGCGATGCTCGGCATCGCTGAGGTGAAAGCGCGGCGCGATGAATTCCTCGGCCCGCGTGATCCAGCCGCCCTTGCCCCCATCGCGACGGCGCGCGAATTTGCGGCTGGCCGGGCGCTTGTCGGCAATGGCGTAATAATAATCGCGCCGCGCGATCCCGTAGGCATCGACCAGATGCGCAGGGGCCATGTCATAGGCCCTGTGCGCGGCGGCAATCGTCATTGGTCCGATCACCCCGTCCACCGCAACCTGAAGTCCCATCTGCACCAACAACCGTTGCAGGATGCGCACGGCATTGGCGCCTGCGTTCACATACATGTCAAACAGGCTCGGCCAGAGCGGTTCCGGCAACTCGGCAAGGCGCGGGCGGCGAAAATAGTGTTCGATGTAAATCTCGACCGCATCCTCGCGGGTCAGCGCGCGCACTTCGTTGATCCCGATCTGCTGGCCAGGGCGCAGGCGGCGCAGCGTGTGGATGGTCACGCCGAAATTCGTGGCCCCGCCCGGATCATCGGGGTCATTCACGAATCCCCCCTCACGGGCGACGATCTCTGTGGCAAGCTCGCGGACGCTCTTCATCCTGATCCCCTGATTGGCAACAAGTCCCGCCAAAGCTGCCTGCAGCGGGTCAAGATCGCGTAAGCGCAGCGCGCGCAGGGGGTGTGTGACGTTGCTTGCCCCCTTTCCCCGCTGATCCCTTTGGGCTATGTGCGGAAGCCTGAGCACCAAGGAAGCGCGTGATGAATTACGAACAAGCCGGCGATGTCGAGACGAACTGGCGCGACGCCATTTCGAGCACCGAGGAAATCATCGAGGAAGCCCGCAAGGGGCGCATGTTCATTCTGGTCGATCATGAGGATCGCGAGAATGAGGGCGATATTGTGATCCCGGCGCAGATGGCGACGCCGGAAATCGTGAATTTCATGGCCACGCATGGCAAGGGCCTGATCTGCCTGACGCTTTCGGGCGAACGTATTGACCAGCTTGGTCTGCCGCTGATGGCCTCTTCGAATTCCTCGCGGCATGAAACGGCTTTCACTGTGTCGATCGAGGCGCGCGAGGGTGTCTCGACCGGCATCTCGGCCCATGACCGCGCCCGCACGATTGCGGTTGCCATTGATGCGGGCAAGGGCGCTGCCGATATCGCCACCCCCGGCCATGTCTTTCCCCTGCGCGCGCGTGACGGCGGCGTGCTGGTGCGCGCAGGTCATACCGAAGCAGCGGTCGATATCTCGCGGCTGGCAGGGCTGAACCCGTCGGGCGTGATCTGCGAGATCATGAACGAAGATGGCTCTATGGCGCGACTGCCCGATCTGGTGGCCTTCGCGCAGAAACACGGGCTGAAAATCGGCACGATTTCCGATCTGATCGCCTATCGCCGCCGCCATGACAACCTTGTCCGGGTCATGGATGAGCGCAAGATTACCTCTGAATTCGGCGGCGACTGGACCATGCGCGTCTATTCCGACACCACACAGGGGGCCGAGCATGTGGTTCTGATCAAGGGCGACGTGACGACGCCTGAACCGGTGATGGTGCGGATGCATGCCTTTGACCCGCTGCTGGACATGGTGGGGGTCGCTGGTGCCGTGCGTTCGGACGAATTTGCCGACGCGATGCGCCTGATCGGGGCAGAGGGGCGCGGCGTGATCGTGCTGTTGCGCGACACGCATATGAAGATGATCAACACCGAAGTGTCGCCCCAGACCCTGCGTCAATATGGGCTGGGCGCGCAAATCCTGTCGTCGCTTGGTCTGAAGGATCTGATCCTGTTGACCAATTCCGCCACGCCGCGCGTGGTGGGTCTGGAAGGTTACGGGCTCTCGATCACCGGGACGCGCAAGATCCCGGCCACAAGAGGGGCATGAGATGGCCGCGAATGAATCCCATTACAGCCTGCCGCTGCCCGGTTTCGACAAGGCCCCGAAACTGCTGATTGTGGTCGCGCCCTATTACAAGGACATCGCCGATCAGCTGGTGGCAGGTGCCTGCGCCGAGATCGAGAAGGTCGGCGGCACGCATGAGGTGATCGAAGTGCCGGGCGCATTGGAAGTGCCCACAGCCATCGGGCAGGCGTTTCGCATGGCCCATTTCGACGGGTTCGTGGCGCTGGGCTGCGTCATCCGGGGCGAGACCACGCATTACGATACGGTCTGCAATGACAGCTCGCGCGCGATCACGCTTCTGGGGCTGCAGGGGGCCTGTATCGGCAATGGTATTCTGACAGTGGAAAACCGCGCTCAGGCTGAACTGCGCGCCGAGGCTGCGGGTCAGAACAAGGGGGGCGGCGCTGCGGCGGCGGCGCTGCATCTGATCGCGCTGGCACGGCGCTGGGGGGGCGCAAAGCGCTCTGTCGGTTTCCTGCCTGAACGCGAGGAAATCCAGATCGCCAGCCAGCAGGGGCCTGTTGCATGAGCGAGATGCCCCCGCGCAAGAAACGCCCCACGCAGGACGAACGTCGCGAACGCAAGGCGGCTGCGCGCTTCTATGCGGTGCAGGCGCTGTTCCAGATGGAAGCGTCGGATGTGCCGATTGGCGAGATCACGCGCCAGTTCGAGACCCATCGCATCGGGGCCGAGACGGATGAGGAAACATGGGTCGAGGCCGATCTGGCCCATTTCCGACGCCTGATCGAGATCACTGTCGACCGGCAGGCCGCGATTGACCAGTTGACCGACCGGGCGCTGGTCGCGAAATGGCCGATTGCCCGGATTGACCCGACCCTGCGCGCGCTGTTCCGCGCCGCCGGGGCTGAAATGCTGGGGGCAGAGACACCGGCCCGCGTGATCCTGTCGCAATTCGTTGACATCGCCAGTGCGTTTTTCCCCGAAGGCCGCGAGGCGAATTTCGTCAATGCGGTTCTGGACCATATGGCGCGCGAGGCCCGTGCGGCCGAGTTCTGAGACGGGCAGATGCGGCTTGCGCTGACGCCCGAGACATTGTTGCAAGCCTACAGGCTGGGCGTCTTTCCCATGGCGGAAAGCGCCGGGGACACGCGTCTTTACTGGTTTGATCCTGTGCAGCGCGGTGTGTTGCCGCTGGACGGGTTGCGACTGTCGCGCTCTTTGCGCCGCCGCATCCGGGCCGAACCTTTCCGCCTGAGCCTGAACGAGGATTTCGCGGGCGTGCTGGCGGGATGTGCAGATCGGTCCTCGACCTGGATCAATGCCGAGATTGCAGCGCTGTTCACCGAATTGCACCGGCAGGGCCACGCCCATTCCATCGAGGTCTGGGACGGCGAGGCGCTGGTGGGCGGTGTCTACGGTCTGGCGCTGGGCGGTGTGTTTTGTGGCGAGAGCATGTTCTCGCGACGCCGCGATGCGTCAAAAATCGCGCTGGCCACATTGGTCACGCATCTGCGCGCCTGTGGTTTCACGCTGTTTGACACGCAATACCTGACCGATCATCTGGCCAGTCTGGGCGGGTATGAGATCGCGCGCGCGCAGTATCGCGCGCGTCTGGCGCAAGCGCTGCAGGCGGATGCCGATTTTGACCGGTTTCCGCTGCCGACGGCTCAGGACGTGGTGCAGCGCAATACCCACAGATCATAGCGCGCATGATCGAGTGCGTTCAGGGCGGGGCTTGAGGCGATCATCCAGCCCGAGAAGATGATCTCATCGGCGCGGGTGTCGAAAATGTCGATCCAGGCATAGGCTTCGCCGGCCGGGTTCTCGACCGGGTAGCGACATTCCTCGAGCATGACGATCAGATGACCGATCCGCGCCTCGCCTCCGCGCGACAGCGTCAGATCCTCGCTGGTGCCTGCCACGCGGTCCAGTCCGCGCAGGATCGCACCATTGCCATTCGCGATCCGGTCAGACGCGGTGGGCACCTCGTCATCCTGCGCATGGAGCGCAAGGCTGCTGGCGCATAGCAGGGCACAGGCAAGACGCAGGGCGCGCATGGGCTATTTCCGGCGGTTGCGGCGCTGGGCGCGCTGCTGGGTGCGCAATAGCCGCAGCATCACGCGGATTATCTGGTTCAGTTTCATTCCGGGCTCCAGGCCTCGTAATCCTTGCGCGCGGCGGGGCTGGCGCGGCGGATCGAGCCTTCGGGCGCATAGGCCAGCGGCGTGCCGGTCAGGTTCTCCTGATGCGGTTTTTCCCAGGACTTGCGCACCAGCGGGCGGTCAGTGGGGGTTTCATCCCAGGTATGATGCAGCCAGCCATGCCAGTCAGGAGAGATGCGGCTTGCCTCGGATTCGCCGTTATAGATCACCCAGCGCTTCTTGTTGTCATGCGTGCGGTAATACACATTGCCTTGCTCGTCTTCGCCGACCTTGACGCCGTTGCGCCAGGTGAAGAAGGCCGTGTTCAGGGTGGAGAAATTCCACCATGTAAGAAAACGCAGCAGGAATTTCATCGCGGAGTCCTCCGGGCAAGCAGGCTTGGCCGGGTTATGCCGTAATGCGGGCGCAGAATCCAGAGCCAAGGGCGGGTTTTCACCTCCCCTTGGGCGCCTTGACATGGAAAAGTGATCCAGGGCGATTATCTGACCGGGGAAGTTCAGAGGAGGCCCAGCATGTCCCGTTTCGAACGCCGTCCCGAAATCATCGCGGCTCTCGACCCTATCCAGTATCATGTCACGCAAGAAAACGGCACCGAGCGCCCCTGGACAGGGGCGTATAACGAGAACAAGCGCCCTGGCATCTATGTCGATATCGTCTCGGGTGAGCCGCTGTTTGCATCCTCGGATAAATTCGAGTCGGGCTGTGGCTGGCCAAGCTTCACCCGACCCCTGATCGCGGATCATGTTGTCGAGAAAACCGACACCACGCATGGCATGGTGCGGGTCGAGGTGCGCTCGCGCCACGGCGACAGTCATCTGGGCCATGTCTTTCCCGACGGTCCGCGCGACCGCGGGGGCCTGCGCTATTGCATCAATTCGGCAAGCCTGCGTTTCATTGCGCGCGAGGATATGGAGGCCGAAGGTTATGGCGACTGGCTGGATCAGGTCGAGGGCTGAGACTGGACGCCTGCCTGGCCGAGGGTTACGTCCTGACCGGGTCATGCCTTGAAGGAGCCTTGCGATGGCGGTCGCGATTCGGTTTGAGAACAGCTATGCCGAAGAATTGCAGGGGCTATATGTCCCCTGGCAGGGGCAGGAATGGCCGGACCCGCAGGTGCTGTTGCTGAACACGGCCCTTGCAGAGCGGCTCGGCCTTGATGCGCAGGCGATGCAGGGGGCCATTGGCGCGCGGTTGTTGACCGGGCAGGCCCTTCCCGACAGCGCGCGCCCGCTGGCGCAAGCCTATGCGGGCCATCAGTTCGGGGGCTTTTCGCCGCAACTTGGCGATGGGCGCGCATTGCTTCTGGGCGAGATTGTCGACCCGCAAGGCAGGCGGCATGATCTGCATCTCAAAGGCTCTGGCCGCACGCCCTTTGCGCGCGGCGGGGACGGGCGGGCGGTTCTGGGGCCTGTATTGCGCGAATATCTGATCTCAGAGGCCATGCATGCGCTGGGCGTGCCCACGACCCGCGCATTGGCGGTCTGCACCACCGGCGACCGGGTGCTGCGTCAGAACGGGCTGGAGCCGGGGGCCGTGCTGGCGCGCACAGCCTCTAGCCATCTGCGCGTCGGCACGTTCCAGTTCTTCGCCGCGCGCGGCGATCGCGACAAGCTGCGCCTGCTGCTGGACTATGCGATCGCGCGGCATGACCCGGATCTGACGGGCGTTTCTGACGCGGCGCTGCGCTTTCTGGAACGGGTGGGCGCGCGGCAGGCGCGGCTGATCGCGCAATGGATGGGGTTGGGATTCGTCCATGGCGTGATGAACACCGACAATATGACGATTTCGGGCGAGACCATTGACTATGGCCCCTGTGCCTTCATGGATCGCTATGACCCTGCGACAGTGTTCAGTTCCATCGACCATCAGGGCCGCTATGCCTATGGCAACCAGCCTGCGATCCTGTTGTGGAATCTCGCGCGGCTGGCCGAGGCGCTGCTGGGGCTGATCGACGCCGATGAAGAGCGCGCCATCGCGCGCGCCAGCGATGTGATCGAAGCCACGCGGGCACAGTATCGCGCGGCATGGCTGGGGGTTTTTGCCGCGAAGCTCGGACTGCAGGAACCCGATGCCGCGCTGATCGAGGGGATGCACGCGCTCTGGGTCGGTCAGGGGGTTGATTTCACTTCGTTTTTCCGCGCTTTGCCTGACGCGCTGCAGGGGCGTGACACGGCACTGGCTGCGCTTTTCACCGAACCGGGGCAGGCTCTGCAGGACTGGTTGGCTGCGTATCGCGCGGTTTTTGCGGCGCAGCGTGGCGATGTTGCGCATTTGCACCGGGCAAACCCGCAGTACCTTCCGCGCAACCATCTGGTGGAAGAGGCCCTGTCCGCCGCATCCGACACCGGCGATATGGCACCATTCCTGACCTTGCTGGAGCGGGTGCAGAACCCGTTTGAAACCGTGACCGGGGCTGAACGCTATGCCCTGCCCGCGCCACAGGATGCGCCGCAGATCGTGACGTTCTGCGGGACGTGAACTGAAGTCATGATGGCTGCGTTTGGGTGCGATGCGCCGGAGCGAATCAGGGTTCGCGAGAATTGCGCTCAAAAGCAATAACGAAAGTCGTTCGACTGACCCGATATGATCGCGAACGGTCCCCCGTTCCTGCACGCCCGAGCGCAGTGCCCGCGGGCAGGTCCCATCTCTGGCCATCCCGCCAGCGTTGCCCAAATCACCTGCCCCGCTGCACTGCCCCGAATTCCGCCCAGAGGCAGCGTGCGCGGCGGGTCAGATTCAGCTCACCGGCACGACCATGCCCTTGTCGCGCGCCAAAGTGCGCATACGACCCTGCAGCTTTTCGAAAGCGCGCACCTCGATCTGGCGGATACGTTCGCGGCTGACATCATAGCGCTGTGACAGGTCTTCGAGTGTGACCGGCTCATCGCTCAGGCGGCGTTGGGTCAGCACATCGCGCTCGCGCTCGTTGAGCACATCCATCGCTTCCATCAGCAATTCGCGGCGCAGCTCCAATTCGTCGCGTTCGGCGTAATCAGAGGCCTGATCGGCGTCCTCATCTTCCAGCCAGTCCTGCCAGCTTGATGCGCCTTCCTCGCTGCCCATCGTGGCATTGAGCGAGGAATCGCTGCCCGCCAGACGACGGTTCATCGAGATGACCTCATCCTCGGTCACATTCAGGTCGCGCGCGATCCGGGCCACGTTTTCAGGGCGCATATCGCCTTCTTCCAGCGCGCCCAGCTTCGATTTCGCCTTGCGCAGATTGAAGAACAGCTTCTTTTGCGCGCTGGTCGTACCCAGTTTTACAAGCGACCATGACCGCAGGATGTATTCCTGAATAGATGCCCGGATCCACCACATCGCATAGGTGGCCAGCCGGAACCCCTTGTCCGGATCAAAGCGTTTGACCGCCTGCATCAGCCCGACATTGGCTTCCGAGATCACCTCGGCCTGCGGCAGACCATAGCCGCGATAGCCCATCGCGATCTTTGCTGCGAGGCGCAGATGCGATGTGACCAGCCTGTGCGCGGCTTGGGTGTCCTGATGATCGACCCAGCGCTTGGCCAGCATGAATTCTTCTTCCGGTTCCAGCATCGGGAAGCGCCGGATTTCCTGCATGTAGCGGTTCAGACCCTGTTCGGGGCTGGGGGCGGGAAGATTGGCATAGCTGCTCATCGAAACATCCTGTCCAAAGGGCCGGAAGTTGCAGATAGGGACGCTGCCCAAACCCTGCAACCCTGCCATAACATGGTTTTCCTAACACTCTCTATACGCACGGTCGCGGATTTCCGGTGCAGTCCTCACTCTTTTGTGTCAGCGCGTGATCGCCGCAGGCTGTCCACAAGCCCGGCCATATCCTCTGGCAGCGGGGCTGCGAAATCGAGCGGTTCTTCTGTCACCGGATGGATAAAGCCCAACGTGGCCGCATGCAGCGCCTGCCGCGCGAACCCGGCACAGGCGGTCACGCCCTCGGCCCCAAGCGCGCGTTCCGACAGCTTGCGCCGCCCGCCATAGACCGGATCACCGACCAGCCCGTGCCCGGCATGCGCCAGATGCACCCGGATCTGATGCGTGCGCCCGGTTTCCAGCCAGCATTCCAGAAGCGCCACAGTCGGCGGGGTGCCGAAGCTCTCCATGACCCGCGCGCGGGTCACGGCATGGCGACCGTTTTGCCAGACAACCGCCTGTTTCTGCCGGTCGTGTTTGCTGCGGGCAAGCTGGCTCTGGATTTTCAGGATATTGCCCTGCTCGAAACTTGTCCCCTTCACGCCCCGCAGGCGCGGGTCATTGGCATCCGGGACGCCATAGCAGACCGCCAGATAGCGGCGCATGACGCTATGCGCCTCGAATTGTGCGGCCAGGCCCTGATGCGCGCGGTCCGATTTCGCCACCACCAGCAGGCCAGAGGTTTCCTTGTCGATCCGGTGCACGATACCGGGGCGCTTTTCGCCACCAATGCCTGACAGGCTGTCGCCGCAATGATGCAACAGCGCATTGACCAGCGTCTGATCCGGGCTGCCGGGGGCGGGGTGCACGACCATGCCTGCGGGCTTGTTCAGCACGATCAGGTCGTCATCTTCCCACACGATATCGAGCGCGATCTCTTGCGCGCGGGTCTCGACGGGGGCGGCTTCACGCATCACGATCACCAGCGCGTCCCCCTCGGCCACTTTTGCGCGCGGGTCACTCAGGGCGGTGCCACCGCGCAGCACTGCGCCGTCCTCGATCAGCTTCATCAGCCGTGAGCGCGACAGGCCCAGCCCCTCTGGAACATCGCGCGCCAAGGCCTTATCAAGCCGGGACGGGGGCTCGGGCCCGATGATGACTGTGACTTCGGCGAAAGGTGCCCCTGCCATGACGATGCCCCCTGATCTGCCGCCCCCGGAAGTCCGCCTGATCAAGCGGCTGGTCCTGGTGCTGACAAGCGTGATGATTGTGGGCCTCATACTGATCCTTGGCCTGCTTGTCACCCGTCTGGGGTTGTCCCCGGCCCCGCTGGCGCTGCCCGACAGCGTCACCTTGCCCGAAGGCACGCGTGCAGAGGCGCTGACGCTCTCGGATCGCTGGATCATCGTGGTGACACGAGAGGGCGAGGCGTTGTTTTACGACCGTGCAAGCAGCGCGCTGCGCCACCGGATCGCGCTGGAGGCTGAATGAGGGCAGGCATGTCATGCTGTCAGAGCTGACGTGGTTGCTGTGCCAGAACCCATGCGTGCCGCAGCCGTGCCCCAACATCTTCTTGATTGCGCCATGACACTCTGTCACGAACCTGTGCGAGTTTTCGCAATCCGGTATTGTGCAGCAAGGAATTCGAGATGGAGAAAACGCGCTTTCCCGTAAAGTTTCACGGCACGGCCAGCGAATATTTCGGCATCTGGATCGTCAATCTGCTGTTGTCGATTGTCACCATCGGCATCTATTCGGCCTGGGCCAAGGTGCGCACCAACAAGTATTTCTACCAGAATACGGAAATCGGCGGGCGGCGATTCGACTATCACGCGACCGGCGGGCAGATCCTGATCGGACGCATCATCGTCGTCCTCGGGTTTATCGCCGTGCAGATCCTGGCCATGGTCCCCATCGTGCTGGCGGTGGTGCTGGTGGCGTTCGTGTTCGTCTTTCCGTGGCTGCTGATGCGGTCGCTGCGCTTCAATGCGCGCGTCACCTCGTGGTCGAATGTGCGCTTCAATTTTCATGGCCAGACGGGGGGCGCGTTTCTGGTCTATCTGCTTTACCCGTTCCTTGCGATCTTCACGCTGTTTCTGGCATGGCCCCTTGCTGATCGCGCGCGGCGAAAATATGCCATCAACCATCACAGCCTTGGCCAGTCGCGCTTCTCGCTGGAGGCGGGAATCGCCCCTTTCTATGGCGCGTTTTTCGCGGCGCTCGGGATCGTGCTGATCGTGCTGGCGCTCAGCCTTGCCAGCGCGCTGCCGGTCCTGTCGGCACTGTTCACTGATATAAGCCTGCTTGAGAATGACGCCTTTCTTCTGGGCAACATGATGCTGATCGTGCAGGCCTATATCGGGGTGATTGCGGCCTTTGTCATTGCGGGGATTGTCTATACCGCGATCATCCGCAACATCCTGTTCGGGGGAACATGGATCGAGGGCGGGCACCGGTTGCACTCATCTGTCTCGGTGCCGCGCTATGTCTGGATTGCCCTGACCAATGCACTGGCGATCATCTTCACTTTGGGGCTGATGCTGCCCTGGGCCAAGGTGCGCATGGCACGCTATCTGGCGGATCAGACGCAAGTGATCGTGAATGGCGATCTGGATGATTTCATCGGAGATATCATTCCCGAAGGTGGCGCATTCGGCGATGCCTATACGGATCTGGAGGCCATCGACGTCGGTCTGCCAGTGTGAACGGGGTGTGCCTGTGACGATAGACCTGACCCGGCCCGCGCAGACCAGGATTTCCGGCAAGCTGATGCAGCCGGGCAGTTCGCGCGTCACGCACGCGGTGCTGCATGCCGCGTCAGGGCAATTCACGGTGACGGATGACAGCGACACGGTGCGGGCTACGGGTGATCTGGCGCAACTGCGGTTCGAGGCCCCTGTCGGTCGTGCACCGCGCCGGGTCACGCTGCCGGGGGGCGCCTTGTTCGAGACCGGTGATCATGCCGCGCTGGATGCGCTAAACCCCTCGCGCGCGGCCATGGGATTGCACGGGGCCGAAGCCTTTCGCCCGCGCCTGATCGGATTTGTCGCGCTGACGGTGCTGGCGGCTTTCGTCGTCTGGCGCTACGGGCTGGCGCTTCTGGTCAGTGCGGCCGTCTGGATCACACCGCCGCAATTTGCCCGTGTGATCGACGACCAGACCCTGACCGTCTTCGACCGGGTGATGCTGCAACCCACGACGCTGGACGCGGCCGAGCAGGCCCGTCTACGGGCCGATTTCGACCGTCTGTCCGCCGCCCTGACCCCGGCCGAGGCGCATACCCCGCTGCGACTGGAATTTCGCTCTGGTCCGATGGGTCCGAATGCTTTTGCCATGCCCGGCGGCACCATCATCCTGACCGATGATCTGGTGCGGCTGGCCGATGATCCTGACATGGTGGCGG
>JAFIEL010000252.1 GCA_020832585.1 Natronohydrobacter sp.
CCTGATCATCGAGGCGGTGCGCGAACATGGCTTCATCACCCCCGAAATCGGGCGGATCGAACTGGAGCTGGAGCATCAGACCAGCGAGCGGTTCTTCCTGCGCGAGCGGGTGATCACCCCGATGCCGCCCTGGCTGGAGGCACTCTACAACCGCCAGATTGACCTGACCCTCTTGGCGCTTGGTCTTGCGGCGCTGGTCTGGGCCTTGGGCGCGCGGATGAACCGTTTCGCAGGCTGGCGTCATTTCACACCGGCGCGGCTGCTGATTCTGGCCGTGATGACCGGCTTTGTGGGCTTCTGGGGTCAGGGCCAGTTGTCCATAGTCACGCCGCTGGGCGTGTTGCGCACGGCACTTGAGGGCGGCAGTTATGTGTTCCTGCTCTATGATCCGTTCTCGCTTATGGTCTGGGCAGCTGCGATCATTGGCTTTGTGCTCTGGGGCAGGGGGCTGTTCTGCGGCTGGCTGTGCCCGTTTGGTGCGTTGCAAGAATTTGCGCACCATCTGGGCCGCCTGTTGCGCCTGCCGCAGATCGAGCCTTCGGCCCAATGGGACAAGCGCCTGAAATCGCTGAAATACATAGCCCTTGGCGGGCTGGTCGGGTTGGTGGCCTTCGCCCCCCAGCATGTCGATACCGCCGCAGAGATCGAGCCGTTCAAGACCGCCATCACCGTGTTTTTCGTCCGCGAATGGTACTTCGTGGCCTACGCCGTGTTCTGGCTCGTCCTCGGCATGGTGCTGTTCAAGGGCTTTTGCCGCTACCTCTGCCCGCTGGGTGCGGTCATGGCGATTGGCGGGCTGATCCGGGGCCGCGACTGGATCGCGCGTCGCGTGGAATGTGGCAGCCCCTGCCAGCTTTGCCGTGTGAAATGCAGTTACGGCGCGATCGAGAAAAGCGGCAAGATCGCTTATTCCGAATGTTTCCAATGCCTTGATTGCGTCGCGATCCATGATGACGAAAAACGCTGTGTCCCTCTGGTTCTCGCCGCGCGCAAATCCGGGCGACCGATGCCCGTCAAACCCGCACCCGCCCCCCATCCGCAAGAGGCCCCGGCATGAGCGCGCTGACCCGCCGCCGGTTCCTGTCCATCACTGCCTGCATGGCGCTGGCAGGCTCGACCCGTCACCACGCGCCCGCACCGCCTGTGACATGGCGCGGCACGGCGCTCGGGGCCGATGTCAGCATCACGCTGGATGGCCCTGAACACCTGACCCGCCCGCTTCTGGCCCGCGCAAGGCTGGAAATCGAAGCCTATGAGGCGCGCTTCAGCCTCTTTCGCGCCGACTCGGAACTGGTTCGGCTGAACCGGCAGGGCCACTTGCCCGATCTGGACGCACGCTGGCGCGACCTGCTTGCGCTTTCTGACCGCTTGCACAGGGAAACAGGCGGCCTGTTCGACCCCACCATCCAGCCGCTCTGGCTGGCCCACGCAACAGGCGGTGACGTATCTGCGGCGCAGGCACTTGTGGGGTGGACCCGTGTCACCCTGCCGACCACGACCCGGCGCGGATTGCGGCTGGGGGCCGGACAGGCGCTCAGCTTCAACGGGATTGCACAAGGGGCCGCGACCGATGCGGTGAAGCGCCTGCTGCAAGAGGCCGGTCTGACGCGCGTGATGGTCGATATCGGCGAGACTGCAACCCTTGGCGGGCCGTGGCGTCTGGGCCTGTCCGATCCCACGCATGGGCTTTTCACCACAGTCGATCTGTCGGGCAGCGCGCTGGCGGTCTCCAGCCCTGGAGCCCTGTCGCTGAGCCGAGACGCTGATCATATCCTGCATCCAACCCGCCGCAGCATGGCCAGATGGTCCAGTGTCGCGGTCGTAGCACGGGATGCGGCCATCGCGGACGGATTGTCCACTGCAGCGTGTTTCATGTCGCAATCGGAACTGCGATCCTGTGCGCAGCGTCTGGGCCAGATCAATCGCATCGTTCTGCTTGACCGTGCTGGCCGAACCGAGACACTTCAGAGTTCAGCCTGACGCAACGCGACCGCCACGCGTTGCCACCTGATCCCTGGTCCTCTGGTGCTCCCACTTCTGAGGTTTATTGACTGATCAATCAAACATATATCTTGACGGTCGCAAATCTTTTCTCTCTACTCTTTCATGATAGGCGCATGTAGTGTTTCGGTTACACGATGCGCTTAGAAACAGCGGTCAGGTACAGGCGATGCGTCGCTTGCGACCAAGAAACCGCATCAGGGAGAAACGCAACATGACCGACACATCTCACCTCACTGGTATGACGCGGCGCGGGCTTCTGAAAGGGGCGACTGCACTGGGTGCAGCGGGCCTGATCCTGCCTGCCAGTTACCGCCGCGCGCAGGCCGCGCCGAACAAGGGCGGCACGTTCCGCATTGGCCTTGGCCATGGCAATTCCACCGATGGCTATGATCCGGGGCTGTGGGACAACCTCTATGCGCAGGTCTTTGCCGCGGCGCGCCACAACCAGTTGATCGAGGTCGATTCCGACGGCCAGCTCATCCCCGAAATCGCCGAAAGCTGGGAATCGCCGGACGGCAAGACCT
>JAFIEL010000037.1 GCA_020832585.1 Natronohydrobacter sp.
GGGGGGGGGGCCGGGGTTGGGGGGGGGTTGGGTGGTGCCCGTCACAATCGCCAACACCAACAAAAAACCGCCCGCCCCCCGCGGGGGCCCCCGCTTGCATTTCCGCCGGGTTGCGCCCCGGATCAGTTGCGCGTCACCTCGATCGGCACCAGACCAAGCCGTTGCGCAGTCTCCAGTGTCAGGATCGGGCTGTTGAACCCGTTGGCGCGCTGAAACGCCTGCACGGCCATTCGGGTCTGCGTATCTGCCACTCCGGTTACAGGCCCATCATAAACCCCCCGCGCGATCAGCGCCCGTTGCAGGGTTTCCATGAAACTACGGCTCATCAATTCTGGACAGGGCACGCGAAACGCCACTTCCTCGATCACCCCGCCACGCGCCTGCCCGGAACCGGTCGCATAACGCGCCCAGCATTGGCGTGCATCAGGGGCCGGAAGGGCGATACTCGCAAGATCAATCCGGGCGCGGTTGACCGCATTCGGATCGGCATGGGCATATGCAGCGAAAAATACCGAGGCCAGCGCAAGGCAAGTTGCGCGCGCTATCCTGCTGCGGTCTGATCGTGCCATGACATGCCTGCGTGTTTTGGGTTCTGTTTTGCTCATGCTGTGACCATGCCGCTGGAATCCGGCGAAAAAGGGACCGCTGCATGACCAATCTGCGGTGATTTCCGGCTGTTTTTCGGCTGGTCAATCGCCGCGCACTGGCTTATTTCCGCAAGGGCAGGCAGCACCAGCATGAGGGTTTCATGGCCAAGATCACCTATGTCGAATTCAACGGGACCGAACATGTCGTCGATGTCGCCCCCGGTCTGACCGTTATGGAAGGTGCGCGCGACAACGGCATCCCCGGTATCGAGGCCGATTGCGGCGGCGCTTGCGCCTGTTCGACCTGCCATGTCTATGTCGCCCCGGACTGGGTGGAAAAGCTGCCCGCCAAGGACCCGATGGAAGACGACATGCTGGATTTCGCCTATCAGCCCGACGCCACGCGCTCGCGCCTGACCTGCCAACTCAAGGTCACGGATGCGCTGGACGGGTTGATTGTGCATATGCCAGAAAAGCAGATCTGAGCACCGGGGGCGGGGATGGCCTCTTGCCCACCCGCCATCAGCATCATCCTGCCCTGCCACAACCTTGCCACCTTTATCGGCGGGGCCATTGCGTCGCTGCAGGCGCAGGATTTCACCGATTTCGAAGCGCTGGTCATCGATGACGGGTCAACCGATGACAGCATCACGGCGATCCGGGCTGCCATAGCAGACGATCCGCGCTTTCGGTTGATCCCTCAGCCGCATCAGGGTCTGTCCGTCGCGCGGAACACCGGGATAGAGGCCGCGCGCGGCGCAATCCTCGGGTTTCTGGACGGGGACGACCAGTTTGCGCCCGGTTTCCTGTCCGCCCATCATCACGACCTGACCCAAAGCGGCGCGGACTGGACCGCGTCTGCGCTCACCCTGGTCTGGCCCGACGGGCGCCGCGTCGATCACCCGGCCATTCATGGCCCCCCACCCACCGACGACGCGCCACACTGGATCGACCTGACCGATGCAAGAGACGTCGCGCGCCTGTTCCCCTCTGCCTGGAACAAGCTCTATCGCCGCGACCTGATCGGCACGACCCGATTCATCCCCGGCGCACTCTATGAAGATCATCCGTTTTTCTGGACCCTTGCCTGCAAATCCGGGCGCATCCGCTATCTGCCCCGACCGCTCTATCACTACCGGCGCGGACGCCCCGGCCAGATCACCGACCGCGCCGACCGCGCCATCTTCCAGCAACTCGACCGGCTGCAAGAGGTCGCCCGGATTGCCCGCACCAGCCCCTTGCGCCACACGGATCAGGGCCTGTCGCAACTGGCCACACGGCTGATCCATGAACGGCTGGAACCACCCGCCCCAGAGGAGGTGAAAACCGGTTTCGTGACCGAAGCTGCCCGTCTGATGACAGAGGCAGGGCTGGTCTGGGACCGTGCCGGCACGCAGGACATCGACCCCTCCCCGGCCCCGCGACTTGATCCGAGGATGCGCCTGAGCACCCTGATCCTCGCCCCCCCCGGCACGGATGCCGGGCCGACGCTGCAAGCGCTTGATGCGCAACATCTGCCGGTCTGGGAACGTCGCATCCTGCCTGCGGGCCAGGCCATCGACGCCCTGCTGACAGATCACGCAAGCCTGTCGGGCGCATGGGTGGTCGTGCTGCATGCGGGCGATTGCCCGGCCCCGGACTGGGCGCTGCGCTGTCTGGAAACCGCCCATGCGCAACAGGCCGACGGGGTGATCGCCCCGGCGCGGCACGATGGTGGGCTGCGCCCGCTTGACGCGGGTTTCCTGCCCCTGCCCGACTGCCATGCCGCACCTGACCCGGCAATGCTGGTGCTGCGCCGGTCTGCCCTGCAAGCCCTGCCCGCAGACCTGCGTCACCTGCCCGACCCTGTGGCAGCGCTCTGCATCGCGGCCCTGCTGCGCAACGTGACCCGGATCGGGCCGGCCCCCGCCCTGAGCCTTGCTGCGCGCTCTGAGATCCGGCTCATGCCACTGGCCCGCAGCCTCGCCCAAACCCCCGCGGCCCTCTGCCCCCTGCCACTATCTGCCCGCGCCGCAGCATTCGCGCATCTGGCGCAAATCCGCATGGCCTGTGCACCCGGCCGCCTGCGCAGGCTGGACATTGCGCTGATGGCCGGGCTGGCCCGCCACCGCGCAGGCCTGCCGCCGCCCCTGTGCGGCCCAGAGATCGGGCCCATCCTGCGCGCCTGTCTGCGCGGCAGGCAGCGCTAGAACAGCATCGCGCGCCGTGGAAAGTAGCGCTTGCGGATTTTTTCGTTATCCGCATGATTTCGCGACATAATTTCGGCGCGCTCCGCGTCTGACAACCCCAGCCGCCCTGCATTCCCCCGGATCAGCGGGGCCAGCCGACGCAAGGCCAGCCGGTAAAGCGGGTGCAACCGCCCGTCCCGTCCCAGCACCGGCAACACCCGGTTCAACCGCCGCCGCAGCGCAATTTCCGCCGCACTCAGCGCTTCATTCACCCGTGGCGGACGGGTCAGCCCATATGCGTCGATCGCGGCCGCGTGGCAGAAATCGCTCAGCAAATCCCCCGCCACCAGCACATCAGGGCTGGTCAGGCGCAGGTCCAACCGCGCGCGGCCAATCACCTGATGCCAGAGTTTCAGCCGCGACCAGTGGCTCAACCGCATATGCCGCGCCAGATAGGTCTGGAAATCCTGTCCCTCGCCACGGCGCACGGCCTCGGAATAGCTGGACAGGATCAGTTCATCCTGTGGGCGCAGATACAGCAGATAGCGCACCTCGCTGAAGCGCGCGCATAAAAACCGGTCCAGCGCCGCGATCAGATCAGGCGTGACAAGCCATGCATGAATATGCTCGCTCGACCCGATGAAGCGCGCAGCATTCGACCCCGCCAGTGTCTGGTCAAGATATGCACGATAGGCCGCGACATAGGCGCTCTGGTCGGCGCGGCAGGCAAATCCCAGTTGGCGACGTTCCAGATCCGGCGCGATCGTTGCGCCGCAGGCTTCCAGCGCCGTCACGGCGAACTCAAACTGGCTACCGAAATCCGGGTTGAAGGGCGCATAAAGCACCCCCTCTGCCCGCAACCTGTCGCGGTTCAGGCCGAGAAAGGCCTGAATCGAAGATGTGCCGGATTTCGGAATCCCGATGTGAATCAAGGCTTTCATTCTGGTCCTTCGTGATGTCATCATAGATGTCGCGCAACTGCTGCACATGGGCGGCCATATCGCGCGGCACCAGCGCGCCCGCCCAATAGGCGCGCAGATCGACCTCGCCGCGCAGCAAGCGCGCGATCAGCGCTGCAAAGGCCCGCATATCGCCCGCCGGAAATGTCAGATCGGATATGCCGCCCAGTTCCTGCGCGCCCCCCCGGTCAGAGGTCAGCAACGGGATATGCCGACAGTGCATTTCCAGCGCCACTTGCGGCAGATTGTCTTCCCAGAGCGGCGGCACGATCCCGCAATCGACTTGCGCCAGAATCGCCTCCAGATCGCCGCGCGCATAGCCATCATGCCAGTCCAGCCCGGCGAGCTGCGGGCGCAGGGCCGCAATGCGCGCCATCTGCGCGCTGGTCCCGGCGCGCGCGGCCAGCGTCAGATGCAGCCGGGCGGCGTGATCCTTCGGCAGCGCCTCCAGCGCGTCGAGCAGGAAATCGAACCCCTTGTCGCGGCGCATATAGCCCAGATAGGCCAGACGCAGCGGGCGTTCCGGCGACGGCTGTGCAGGCAAGGGGCGCGCGCGCGTGCTTTGCCAATATGCGGCATGTTCTGTTCCGATCCGGCAGGTCTGCACAGCGCGCAGACCAAAGCCCAGTGCCAGCGCCCCTGTTCGCGCGGACACGGCCAGCACCCGATCACATTGCGCATTGATCAACGCAACCATCTGCTGCCGACGCGCGCGGAATCGTGCGCCGGCATGCCGGTCAGGCGGCGCGACTGTGACAGGGCGGCGGCGCAGGCGTTTCACGATCTGCCAGCTGCCCTGCATCAGCGGCTGCCAGACCCGGCGATAGGCCCAGTTTCCCGGCCCCATGCCCAACCGCGCCAGCAGGGTTTCCAGCCCATAGACGCGCCGCAGCAAGCGCGGGTTCGGCACCACCGGCAGGCAGGTGATGCAAGCGCGGCCCTGATCGAAATCCACACAATGCCGGGCCTCGCGCTGCCAGAGATTCACTTGCGGACAGAACGGGTGATAATTGTGCAGGCTCAGCACGACCCGCGTGCCGGGCCGCTGCCTTGCCTGTTCCAGCACACCTGCGGGCAGCCCTTCGAGGGAGTGAAAATGCACCACATCATAAGGGCCGGTCTGGTGCAGAAACCGGGCAAAAGCGTCCTCGGTCGCGGTATCGCGCAGTTGCGCCTGTGTGGCGAAATCGGCATGGGACGGCGCAAGGCAGGCGGAATTGATGATCTCGAAATGACCCGCGCGCCGCTTGCGCCAACGCGGTGCCCTGCTGCGCAGATCCTGCGCAAGCCCTGCGGCAAGCGTGTGCACCTGCCAGCCCGGCAGGGCGCGCTGCGCGGCCACAAGCGCGCGCAGATAGACCCGCACCCCACCACCCCGCGCCGCCGGATCGTCAGGGTCAGCCCAGTAGTAATGCAGCACTTTCATCGCGGTGCCCCCGGCCCAGGATCACTGTGTGACATATGAAAGCTCCTGATGCAGCGCGATGGCGTCCTCTATACGGTCGAAATACCAAAGCTGGCCCTCATGCAGCACCAGCCCCGCATCGCAGAACTTGCGCAATTCCTGCATGTTATGGCTGACCATGATCCCGCTCGCCTGTTTCATCCGGGCGCGGAACAGCGACTTGCTCTTCTGCTTGAAACGCGCATCCCCGACAGAGGTCGCCTCGTCGATCAGATACAGGTCAAACGGCAGCCCCATCGAGGCCCCGAACCCAAGCCGCGCGCGCATCCCCGCCGAATAGGTGCGCAAAGGGTGATGAAATTGCGCCCCCAGTTCCGCGAAATCGGCGACGAAATCGACCAGTGCTTCTGGGTCCACACCGTAAACCCGCGCCAGAAAGCGGATATTCTGCGCCCCGCTCAGATCGCGGTGAAACCCGGCCGAGAATCCGACCGGAAACGACACCTCGCCCGCGCGCAGGATGCGTCCCTGATCAGGGCGCAGATTGCCCGCGACCAGATCCATCAACGTGGTCTTGCCCGCCCCGTTGCGCCCCAGCAGCGCCAGCGCGCGCCCGCGCGGCAGCGACAGCGTCAGCCCCCGGATCACCGGGCGCCAGGTGCCATCGACCCAGAACCCCTTGACCAGATTTTCGAAACTCAGGATCGCCTGCACCGCCCGCCCCCTCAGTTCCGGTCGCGCAGCGATTGCCAGGCCAGCACGCCAAAAGCCCAGATCAGCAGGGCAAACAGTGCCGTCAGCCCCAGCAGCAGCGCGCGGCGTGGATGGCCCGGCTCTTCAGACAGCGTGGGCGGGATGAACAGCGCGAGATACAGGCTCTGGCGCTCGGCGTTCGAGCGCGCCATGTCATGCGCCCGGATCGCTGCCGCATAGCTCTGTTCGGCCATTTCCTGATCGGCGCGCAGGCTTTCATAGCGCGCGATCAGGCGCGGGTAATCGGTATCTGCGACGGTTGTATCCTCATGCGCGAAGATCTGTCGTTCCTGCGTGATGCGGGCGCGAATCACCTCTATCCGGCGCTGCGCCTGCCGCAGACGTGGGTCGCTCGGGTCCGTGATCATGGCCAGCAGATCATGTTCGACCAACCCCTGCGCCAGTTGCTGTTGCAGATTGTTCAGAACCCCCATGCGCCCCTGAATATCAGCGTCAGGATCAACCATTTGCGTGGTGGCGCGAAACGCGGCCAGCGCCTCGCGCGCGGCGCGCAACCGCGCTTCTGCCGCCATCAGATCGGCACTCGCCATCTGCATCCGGTCGCGCCGCGCCTGCGCGTTCAACTGGTTGATCATGCGCTCGCTCTCTTCCACCACGGCGCGCGCCAGCGTCCGGGCGAATTCCGGGTCATTGGCGCGAATATCCAGCAATAACAGCCCCGTGTTGCGGTCAAAGGACACGCGCAGCACCTGTTGCCAGAACCGGGTCAACTGATCGACCGATCCCTCTGGCGGCAGCGAAAACAGCGGATCACGGTCCCAGGTCTGGGCGTAATGTGCGCGCAATCCGAACCGGTCCTCCAGCCGCAAGACCAGATCCTGACTGCGCAGATATTCGAACAGCAGATCGGCATGGCCTGCGCCCCCTCCCCCCAGAAGCTGCGACATCCCCCCCAGCAGGTCCGAGGCCGCGCCCCCTTCTTCCTGCCGGATGGTGAACCCGGCCTGCGAGGCATAGCGATCCTGCGCGGCAAAAAACAGATAGGCCGCAGCCAGCAGGCAGGGCAGCAGCACGACCAGCAGGAAAGACCGCATCAGCGCGCGCGCCCCCCGCGCGCCGGTGGCGGTGATGACAGGCGGCGCAATATAGGGTGCGGCCTGCTGCGGCGCGGGGCCGGTCCAGTCGCGCAAGCGCGCAGGTTTGTCATCCTTGGGGGCTGGCCGCGCGGGAACCTGACGGTGCGGACGCTCGGAAACAAGTGCAGACATACGACGGCCTTTCTCGCGGGGATGCGAGGAATTCACATCCGGTTGCGTTAAGCCTTGGCTAGCAAATTCAGGTTAAGACTCGGTAAGCATGTCAGGAGAGAACCGACCGATGACAGACCAATCCATCCTGTGGCGCGCGACGGCCTTGCGGTCGGTCATGGCGCTGGTGCTGCGTGAAATGGCCAGCCGGTACGGGCGCACGCCGGGGGGGTATCTCTGGGCGCTGCTGCACCCGCTGGGCGTGATCGTGATGCTGGCCTATGCCTTTGCGTTGCTTCAGAAAACTCCGGTGCTTGGCACCTCTTTCCTGCTGTTCAAGGCAACCGGCTTCCTGATGGTGCGGCAGTTCACCGTGCTGGGCTCTGCGACCGGTCATGCGCTGGGCTATTCGCGCAGTCTGCTGCTCTATCCGCGCGTGGCCTGGATCGACGCGGTGCTGGCGCGATTCGTGCTGAACGGGCTGGTGGTCACGGGCGTCGCATTCGTGATCATCGTGGGCATCTTCCTCTATGACGGGGTGCAGACCTTCATCGACTGGCCGCTTCTGCTGCTGGCCTGGGGTCTGGGCGCGGCTCTGGGCCTGTCGCTGGGGATGCTGAACTGCTACCTGTTTCACCGATTCGAAATCTGGCAGCAGATCTGGACGATCCTGACCGCGCCGCTGTTTCTGATCTCTGGCGTGATCCTGCTGTTCGAGGATATGCCCCGCGCGGCGCAAAGCGTGCTGTGGTATAATCCGCTCCTGCATCTGACAGGTCTGATGCGCGCCGCGTTTTATCCGGTCTACCGGCCCGATTATGTCTCGCTGGTCTATATCGGGCTGTGGTGTCTGGTGCCGCTGGTTCTGGGGATCATGCTGATGCATCTCTATCACCGTGACCTGCTTGCGCGGCAGAAATAATGCGGGGATGTCCCCTCTGCCGTCAGGCAGCAAGCGGATCAGGCTTTGGGCCAGTTTGCAGGTCACAGTCTGCAGGTCAGTCTGCGGGCCAATCGTCCGTGACAGGACCACCCGGAACACAGGGGCTGCTGCAATCGGTCACATTGGTACCGGCTGGATCTGACAGCATGTCAGGCGTTGTCATGTGACCTGCGCCAAGGGCGGTCCTGTGCTGGGTCCATGGCTGGCGATCAGTGACGCGGCCCGGCTGTCACCTGTTGACCGGCGCGGCCTGCACCCTGCGCCACCGGCACGCCGCGTCGCACGGGCACCGGGCCTGCAGGATTCAAGACACGCGCGTTCTGGCCCCAAAAAGCGGCGCGCAATCGCCGCGCCCTGCACAGTGCCAATGACGCGCGGGGCTCAGCGCAGGCAACCCGCCCATTGCAGAACCGTATCATGCGCGGTTGTGGTCTTGCGCCGCAGCCCATGCCAGACACCGCGCAGGAAAAGTGCCATGAACCGCTTGCGCTGCGCAGGATAGGCCCGCACCCGCAAGGCCCAGACCGGGATCACCAGCAGGCAGATCGGCCAGAACAGCCAGCCCGCCGCATGGCGATACAGGATCAATGCATTGCGATGCTGGTAATAGACCTTCCACATCGGCTTGCCGATCTGGGCATTCCCGGCCGAAGGGTGATCATGTTCAAACCGCACTTGCGGCAAGAAGACGATCCGCCCCCCCGCCCGCGACAGACGGAGCGTCTGCAGCGCGTCGTCGCCATAGACGAACAGCCGCGCATCCGGCAGCCCGCCCAGCGCCAGCCCGCGGCGCGACAGGAACAGCCCCACGAAAGACGCCCCGTCAATCGCCACAGGCTCAGCCCCGGCATACTGCTCTGGCCCCAGATGAAACCCTTCGCGCCCGGCACGCGCGGTGCGCAGGAATTTTGCAAGGGACGCAAAAGGATCATGGGTCGGACGGTTGATGTCGCAGATCCGCCCCGCCGGATCATAGACCGCACTGGCCACGCCATCCCAGCCACGCAGATCGCTGCCATGAAAGCGCGCCAGTGCATCGGGCATGGGGCGGGCATCATCATCCATGATCAGATACCAGTCAGGATCGAACCGCGCGCGGGCGTGGTCCAGACCTGCCGCAAAGCCACCCGCCCCGCCGATATTGCGCGCCAGCCGCAACACATGCAGGCGCGGATCCCCGATACTGCCCAGAAACGCCGCTGTCCCGTCATCAGAGGCATTGTCCACCACCACGATTGCCGCCAGATGCACGACCGGTGCCGCCAGCAGTTGCACCAGCGTCCGGCGCAACTGCGCAAGACGGTTATGCGTCGTGATCACCGCGACGACACGCCCGGCGTTCTGGACAGGATCGGCAGCGCCATCTGGCGCGGCCAGGGGCATCAGGGTGCCATGAGGGTCGATCCGGGGTGTTGCATGAATGTTCATGCCGACCAGTGAAGCATCAAAGCTCTAATCCAAGGTTAATCAGTCCTCTCGCACTTGGCTTGTATTCGACGCAAACGCCCAGATTTCGCCAGACTCCTGCCGCGTGGCCAGCGGGGGTGTGACGGCATGCTTGCTGGTGGTGGAATGAAGGGTGGGACGATGTGGCTCAATCTGGGTGGCGTATATGGCAGTGGCACGGAAAATCTGGATCTGGGGATCAGTGACAGCCTGCTGGTGACAACTGCGCAAGGCGCTTTTCTGGTCACGACAACAGGACCTTATGGCGGGATCTCGGTCTACCGGATCGGGACGGATGGCACGCTTAGCCTGACCGGCAGTTTTGTCATTCCCGACACGCTGCAACTGCGCGCCGGTTTCGATATCGCGGCTGCAGAGGTCAATGGCCAGACGATCATCTTCTTCGGCGCGACGGCAAATACAATGACCGGGGTCAGGCTTAATCCTGATGGCAGCACCGGACCCGTGCGCCATGTCAGCATGGCCGATATCGAAGCCGCGCATCTGGCAGGGGCAGAGGGGGCACTTTACAGCCAGACCAGGCTCTCGGACCTGCCGACCGGGCATCTGCCCGGCGGCGACTGGCATGACACGACCGTTGCCGTCTATCAGATCACGCTGGAGGGGCGCAGCTACACGGTCGCGCTCGGGGCGCTGGACGAACAGGTGACAGTCTATCGCCAGACGGGTAGCGGGCGCTGGGTCGAAACCGGGTCGCTCGGGGCACAGAACGGCCTCGGGATCGCCGCACCAAGCGCCATGGAATTGGTCACGATACAAGGGCAGACCTATCTTCTGGTGGCCTCTTCCGGGGGGTCGAGCATCAGCGTGATGCAGCTGCACCCCGACGGGTCGCTGAGCGCGGTGCAGCATATCCTCGACACCGCCAGCACGCGCTTCGCCAATGTGCAGGATCTGTCCATCGCGCAACATGGCGATCATGTCTTTGTCTTTGCAGCGGGCGCGGATCACGGGGTCAGCATGTTCCGCCTGCTGCCCGACGGGCAGTTGATCCATCTGGAAACCTGGGCCGATGGCGCGGGCGGCGGCCTGCACACGCCGCAGACGATTTCGACCTATGTCGATGGATCGATCCTGCACGTCATGATCGGCGCGCAGAATTCCGCAGGCGTCACGCATTTCACAGTTGATCTCTCGGATATGGGCATTGTGCGAACGGCGTCGGACAGACGGGCCGAACTGCTGGACGGGACCGGCCGCAATGACGTGCTGATCGCGGGCAGCGACAATGACACGCTGTCGGGCGGGGGCGGGCATGATACGCTTGTGTCCGGTCCGGGCCGCAGCACCATGACCGGGGGATCGGGGGCCGATACCTTCGTCATTCGCGCCACCAGCACCACAGTCACGATCACCGATTTCCGCAGGGGGCAGGACATGCTCGACCTGACCGACCTGCCGATGCTGCGCAGCGTCGATCAACTGCTGATCACCTCTACAGCCTCCGGGGCGACGATCACCTATCGTGGCACCACGATCATCGTCAACGCGCATAATGGCAGATCGCTGCGGGTCGAGGATCTCTTTCCTGACGGGCTGATCGGGCCGGACGCGATTCTCATCGCGCTGGAAGAAATCCCCCCCGTCGAGATCCGCGTCGGAGCGCCCCTCTATGATCTGCCCGCGCCGCCGCTGATGCCCACGCCACCAGACCCACCGCAGCGCGAAAACGTGCCAGGCCGCTGGGTGATCGGAACGGACGGCCGCGACACGCTGACCGGGGGCAACGGACGTGACTATATCTATGGTGGCGATGGCCCGGACCTGATCTACGGCGGGCGGGGCAATGACACGCTGTTCGGCGGCGCGGGACATGACACGATCTATGGCGGCGATGGCCATGACATGATCGTTGGCGGCCCCGGCAATGACCGTATGTGGGGCGAGGACGGCAATGACACGATCTTCGGCAGTTCCGGCAATAACCGTTTCGGCGGTGGACCGGGCAATGACTTGCTGGTGGGCGGCATTGGCAATGACACGATCTATGGCGGCACGGGCGATGACACGATTTTCGGCAATCGCGGCAACAATGCACTATGGGGCATGCGCGGCGACGACCTGATCGTGGGCGGGCGCGGCAGTGACCGCATCGGCGGCGGACGCGGAAATGACACGATCTTCGGCGGCGGCGGCAATAACACGATCTTCGGCGGGATGGGGGATGACCTGATCATCGGCGGTCCCGGCGATGACGTGATCTGGGGCATGGATGACGATGACACGATCTTCGGCGGGGCAGGAAATGACTTCATCCATGGCGGGCGCGGCGATGATGTGCTCTCGGGCGGTCCCGGCAATGATACGCTGCGTGGCGGGCCGGGGGCGGATGTGTTCATCTTCAACGAAGGCCATGAGCGCCTGCTGATCGAGGATTTCACCTTTGCCGAAAATGACCGTCTGCAACTGGATGCAAACCTCTGGGGCGGCGGGCTGAGCGCGGAGGAGGTGGTCGCGGCCTATGGCAAGGTGTCCAATGGCCGGATCATTCTGGATTTCGGCGATGGCGACCGGATCACGCTTGCAGGTTTGACCGATATGGGCCGTCTGGTGGACCATATCGACATCGCCTGAACGCCCCGTCGCGAACCGTCAGGCAGGCCAGGCCGCGCCATGCGCCCCATCACGTCCCCGCGTCGCGCTCGCTTTCGGCCAGATCGGCAGACCAGGCGGCTGCCGCTTCGACCGCGACAGGCGATGCCGTGGGCAGGACGCTCAGATAGCTCTCAGTTTCCGCCGCAGGCACCGCAGCGCGCTGGGTCATGCGATAGAGCGCATAAAGCGCGATTGCGGCGAAACTCGCGCTCAAGACCAGCCAGAAGGCAAACGGGCCGAAAACCTGCATCGCCCAGCCCGTGATCAGCGGGCCAAGGATCGCCCCCAGCCCGAAGGTGAAGATCAGCCCGCCAGAGGCCGCCGGCATATCCTCTGCCGCCAGCGTGTCATTGGTATAGGCCAGAAACAGCGCATAAAGCGGTGTCGTCACACCCCCCGCGAAAAACGCAGAGATCATCAGAAACCCGACCCCCCCGGCCGTCACCCAGCCCAGCGCGCAAAACGCCATGCCCACCACCGAGGCCCCGAAAATCAGTTTCCGGCGGTCCATCCTGTCGGACAACCAGCCAATCGGATATTGCAGCACCAGCGCCCCGGCAAACAGCATCGCGACAAACAGCGCGATCTGCGCAGCACTCATGCCGATCTGACTGCCGAACACCGCCCCCATGCCCGATTGCGTGGCATAGACGCTGCCCAGCAGGAAAATCCCCACCGTCCCCAGCGGCGACCCGGTAAAGAGCGTGCGCAAGGGCATCGCCCGCGTGACCTCTGCCGCCGGAACCGGCGTGGCCGACAAAAGGATCGGCGCGAAAGAGATCGACACAAGGATCGAGGCGCAGATGAACAGCACCGAGGTTGCCGCATCGCCCAAGGTCAGCAGCCCCTGCGCGCCGATAATCCCCAGCGTCTGCGCGATCATATAGGCCGACAGAACCTTGCCGCGCGTCTCATTCGTGGCGGCATTGTTCAGCCAGCTTTCCGCGGCCACATAGATCCCCGACATGCAGAACCCGATCAGCACACGCAGGATCGTCCAGGCCCAGGGCTCGGTCAGCACCGGAAAGGCGATCAGCCCGGCAGACATGAAACTGCCCAGCGCCGCAAAGACGCGCACATGCCCGACACTGCGGATCATGACAGGCGTGAATCGCGCCCCGGACAGGAAGCCAAGGAAATAGGCCGAGGTCACGACCGCCAGTTCCGCCGCTGAAAACCCCTCGATCCCGCCGCGCAGACCGATCAGGGTGAAATGCATGCCATTGCCCAGCATGATCAGCAGGATTCCCAGCAACAGGGGCCAGACCCCGGCAAAGACCTTGATCATCACATTGTCCTTTCGGGCCGGATGCAAAGACGCGCAGCCCCATCGGTCTCACAGGTTGCGCGCGGCGTCCGCCCCCGCTACGCCGCATTGCAGCACAGAAACGACAATGCCCCGGAACACTGAACCGATTGACGCTCGACCGTTCCGCCCTCAGCCGCGCGCCGTGCGCTGCAACTGTGCCCGGATATGACGGATCATGAAATCCGCAAACAGCCGGATTTTCGGGTCTTGCTGGCGGCGATGCGGATAGAGGCAGGCCAGAACAGCAGGCTGGGGCGGGGTTTCGGGCAGCACCTCGACCAATGCGCCCGAGGCCAGATGCGGGGCCAGTTCAAAGCGCGGGCGGTTGACGATCCCGGCACCGCCAAGTGCCCAATCCACCAGCACGCTGGCTTCATCACAATCCAGCGGCCCCGTCAGATCCAGCCGTAAGGCCCCGTCAGATGTCTGCAGGGTCCAGAAATATTCGGGCGAACGCGGATAGCGCAGCAAAAGGCAGTCATGCGCCTTCAGGTCTTCGGGCAGGTCCGGCGCCCCCCGCCGCGCCAGATAATCGGGGCTCGCGGCCAGCACGCGCGGCGCATCCATGATCTTGCGCTGCTTCAGCGAGGATTCGGGCAGATCGCCCAGCACAAACGCCATGTCGATCTGATCTTCCAGAATATCCACCCGCCGATCCGATAGCCGCAGATTGAGCCGGATTTCGGGAAATTCGCGGATGAACTCCTGCGCGAGCGGCGCAATCACCCCGCGCCCCACCCCAATCGGTGCTGTCACCCGGATCGTGCCGCGCGGGCGTCCTGACAGGCCCGCCACCGCCGCCTCTGCATCATCAAGCGCCGCAATCACGCGCCGCGCATGATCGTAGAAATCGCGCCCGATCTCGGTCTGGGTCAGCTTGCGCGTGGTGCGGTTGAACAGCCGCACGCCCAGCCGCGCCTCCAGCTCCTTGATGCGCTTGCTGGCGACCGCAGGCGTCAGCCGCAGATCGCGCCCGCCCGAGGTGATCGAGCCAAGCTCGGACACCCGCACAAAGACCCGCAGCGATTCCAGATAGGACATGGCAGCACCCCCGCCGCAGATTATGCACAAGTTCGCGGCAAGATTACCAATGATCTGTTGAAACACTCTAGCTCTTTTGCATCTGGCATTGAAAACCGCCTTGCGCCAGATTCTGCTATGCTAAGCTTTGGCATAGTCTCAAGGAGTCCCCCGCATGGCCCCGCGCCAGATGATCCGCTTCCTGCTCAATGATCGCGCCGTAGCCCTGTCCGATCTAGGGGCAAATGACATGCTGCTGGACCACTTGCGGCTTGACCAGCGCCTGCGCGGCACGAAAGAGGGCTGCGCCGAGGGCGATTGCGGCGCCTGCACTGTGCTGGTGGGGCGGCTTGGGGCCGAAGGGCTGATCTATGAACCTGTCAATGCCTGCATCCGCCCGCTGGTCACGGTCGATAGCTGCCATGTCGTCACGATAGAGCATCTGCGCGGGCAGGATGGCGGTTTGCACCCGGTGCAGCGCGCGATGGTTGATCATCACGGATCGCAATGCGGCTTCTGCACGCCCGGCATTGTCATGGCGCTCTATGCGCTCTGGATGGAGCGCCCCCACCCGACAGAGTCGCAGATCGAGCGCGCCTTGCAAGGCAATCTGTGCCGCTGCACCGGCTATGCGCCGATCATCCGCGCCGCCCTCAGCATGGGCGATCACGGCACAACCGATCCGCTGCTGGAAGAGCGCGAACAGGTGGCCGAGACCCTGCGCGGCTGGCAGGATGGCGCGCGGGTCGAGGTCGCGAAGGGCACCAGCCGCGCGATCCTGCCCGCCTCGGTCGATGATCTGGCCGTGATCCTTCTGGATCATCCCGACGCGCGCATCGTGGCAGGCGCAACCGATGTGGGCCTCTGGGTCACGAAATTCCTGCGCGATCTGCCCTTGGCGGTGTTCATCAGCCACCTGGACGAGCTGCGCGCCATCACCGACACGGGCGACACGCTCGCCATCGGCGCATTGGCCAGCTATGAAAGCGCCCGCGCCCCCCTGCTCGCGCATTTCCCGCATCTTGCCCGCTATTGGGACCGCATCGCGGGCTGGCAGGTCCGCGCGATGGGCACGCTGGGCGGCAATATCGCGAACGGCTCGCCCATCGGTGACACCCCGCCCCCCTTCATCGCAATGGGTGCGCGTCTGGTGCTGCGTCAGGGCGACACGCGGCGCGAAATGCCGCTGGAGGATTTCTTCCTCGACTACGGCAAGCAGGACCGCCGCGCGGGCGAATTCGTGGAAACCATCCTCCTGCCCAAACCTGCCCCCGACACGCTGCACGCGGCCTATAAGCTGTCGAAACGCCGGGATGAGGATATTTCCGCCGTTGCCGCCGGTTTTGCGCTGACAGTCACGGATGGCACGATCCGCGCGGCCCGCCTCGCCTTTGGCGGCATGGCCGCGACCCCCAAACGCGCGACCCATACGGAAGCGGCGCTGACCGGCCAGCCTTTCACGCTGGACACGCTGCAACGCGCTGCCAAGGCGCTGCCGCAGGATTTCACGCCCCTGTCGGATATGCGCGCTAGCGCAGATTACCGCATGACAGCCGCGCAAAACCTGCTGACCCGCTTCTGGCATGAGACCCAAGGCACCCCCGCCACATTGGAGGACGCGCTATGAAAGACGCCCCGCGCATCCGCGGTGCGGCCCATGACAGCCTGATCCATGATTCAGCCATCAAGCATGTCACAGGCCGCGCCGAATATACCGATGACATAACTGAACCCGCAGGCACGCTGCACGCCTATCTGGGCGGTGCGCCCATCGCGCATGGGCGCATCACGGCGCTGGATTTGACGGACGTGCTGAAGGCCCCCGGTGTGATCACCGTCCTGACCGCCAAGGATATTCCCGGCGTCAATGACGTGTCCCCAACCGGCCTGCAGGATGAACCGATCTTCACCGACGACCTGATCCAGTATCACGGCCAGCCGGTTTTCGCCGTGGTGGCCGAAACCCGCGATCAGGCCCGCCGCGCCTGCAAACTCGCGAAGTTCCAGACCGAAACCCTGCCCCATGCGAGTGACATCGACACTGCCGAAGCCGCAGGCTACGCGCACGTGACCGCCCCCCTGACCCTGCAACGCGGGGATGCGCCGAAAGCGCTGGACGCCGCGCCCTACCGGATCAAGGCCCGGATGCGCGTCGGCGGGCAGGATCACATGTATCTTGAAGGCCAGATCGCCCTGGCCATTCCGGGCGAGGATGATGAGGTCACGCTTTTCGCCTCGACCCAGCACCCGTCCGAGGCGCAGCATATGGTCGCCCATGCGTTGGGCGTGCCCGCGAATGCCGTTGTGATCAATGTCCGGCGCATGGGTGGCGGCTTTGGCGGCAAGGAAACGCAGATGAACCTGTTCTGCGCTGTGGCGGCCGTGGCGGCCAAGAGAACAGGCCGCGCGGTCAAGCTGCGCCCCGACCGCGATCAGGATATGGAAATCACCGGAAAACGCCATGATTTCCGCATTGATTACGATCTGGGCTTCGACGATCAGGGCCGGATTCTGGCCGTCGATGGCGTGTTTGCCGCGCGCTGTGGCTGGTCGTCCGACCTGTCCGGCCCGGTGACTGACCGGGCGCTGTTTCATGCGGACAACGCCTATTTCTACCCCGACGTGCGCCTGCGCTCGCGGCCCCTGAAAACCAACACCGTCAGCAACACTGCCTTTCGCGGCTTTGGTGGACCGCAAGGGGTGATTGCGGCCGAACGGATGATCGAGGAAATCGCCTACAAACTGGGCCGCGACCCGCTGGAGATCCGCCGCGCGAATTTCTACCGCGAGGGTTGCGACATCACCCCCTATCACCAGCAGGTCACGGACAATATCCTGAACCGACTGGTGGATGAGTTGGAGACCAACGCCGACTATCAGGCCCGCCGCCGCAAGGTGCTGGAGTTCAACGAAAAAAAAGGCATCATCCGCAAGGGTATCGCGCTGACGCCGGTCAAGTTCGGCATCAGCTTCACTGCGACCTGGTACAACCAGGCGGGCGCGCTGGTGCATGTCTATAATGACGGCTCGATCCACCTTAACCACGGCGGGACAGAGATGGGGCAAGGGCTTTACACCAAGGTGGCGCAAGTCGTGGCCGATGCGTTCCAATGCGATATTGACCGCATCAAGATCACCAAGACGACCACGGAGAAAGTGCCCAACACCTCGGCCACTGCCGCCAGTTCCGGCAGTGATCTCAATGGCATGGCCGCACTCGACGCCTGCAACCAGATCAAGGCGCGGCTGGTGGAATTTGCCGCCGCGCATTGGAATGTCGCGCCAGAGGCCGTGCAGTTCCTGCCCGGTCGCGTGGCGGTTGGGGCGAAAATCCTGCCCTTCAATGATTTCATCCGTGCGGCCTATATGGCGCGGGTGCAACTGTCAGCCGCAGGCTTCTACAAGACCCCCGAAATCCACTGGGACCGCAGCACGGGGCGTGGCCAGCCCTTCTATTACTACTCCTACGGCGCGGCCTGTGCGGAGGTCAGCATCGACACACTGACCGGAGAGACCCGCGTGGACCGGGTCGATGTGCTGCATGACGTGGGCCGCTCGCTGAACCCCGCGCTCGATCTGGGACAGGTCGAAGGGGCGTTCGTGCAGGGCATGGGCTGGCTCACATCCGAAGAATTGGTCTGGGATAACAAGGGGATACTCAAGACCCACGCGCCTTCGACCTACAAGATTCCGCTGGCATCCGACCGCCCGCGCATTTTCAATGTCCGGCTGGCGGACTGGTCCGAGAATACCAAACCCACGATCAAACGCTCCAAAGCCGTGGGCGAGCCGCCCTTCATGCTGCCCATCTGCGTGTTCGAGGCGATCGGCATGGCCGTCGCTTCCGTCGCGGATTACCGCGAATGCCCACGACTGGACGCGCCCGCAACGCCCGAGCGCGTGCTGATGGCGGTTGAACGGTTGCGCGGATGATCGGCGCACGGGATATTCTGGCCGGGTCTGCGCCTGTGATCCATGTTGTGATCACACAGGTCAAAGGCTCCAGCCCGCGCGAGGTGGGGGCCGAGATGTGTGTCACCGCAACCGGGCTTGCAGGCACGATTGGCGGCGGGCAGGCGGAATGGCAGGCCATCGCGCGCGCGCGGCAGATGCTGGCAGAGGGCGCGATGCGCGACCGGCTGGACATCGCCCTGGGACCGGAAATCGGGCAATGCTGCGGCGGGCGGATTACGGTTGAGTTTCAGCGCCTTGGCGAGACACAACGCGCCGCACTTCTGGCGCGGCTGGACGCGCAGGCGCTGCCGCATCTGGTGATCCTTGGCGCGGGCCATGTCGGGCGGGCACTCGCGCGCGTGGCGCTTACCCTGCCCTGGCGGGTGGTGCTGGTCGATACGCGGGCCGAGGAACTGGCCCTTGCGCCCGCAGGTGCGGAAACCCGCCTGACCCCCTTGCCAGAGGCAGATATTGCCGAGGCCCCGCCTGCGAGCGCCTTTGTGATCACAACGCATGATCATGGCCTCGATTTCCTGCTGACGCTGGCCGCGCTACGCCGCAGGGATGCCGCCTATGTCGGCCTGATCGGGTCAGAAACCAAGCGCGCGCGGTTTGAACGCTTCGCCCGCGAAACGGGCGATGTGCCCACTGGACAACTGGTCTGCCCCATCGGCGCGGCGGGCTTGGGAGACAAACGGCCCGAGATCATCGCGCTGATGACTGCGCAGGAAATCCATGCGACCTTCGTCAATGCGGCTTGCACAAATCGAACATCTTGCACAAACCCGATATCGGGCAAGACCGCCCAAATCTGAAAGCGTTTTTCATGGAACGAAAAATCATCCGCGCGCGGCTGCTCAGTTTCCTGCGTGAACCATTGACCCCCGAGGACACTGACAGCTTCCGCTTTATCGCGGATGGCGGGCTGTTGATTGAAGGAGGAATAATCAGGGCGTTCGATGAGTTTACAAATCTCGACATCGCTGGCGCAGAGGTGATCGACCACCGCCCTCATCTGGTCATGCCCGGTTTCATCGACACGCATCTGCATTTCCCCCAGACGCAGGTGATCGCGTCTTGGGCAGCGCAGCTTCTGGACTGGTTGAACGATTACACTTTTCCTGAAGAAACCCGCTATGCCGACCCTGCCCTTTGCGCGGTCATGGCCAAGGCGTTTCTGGACCTGCTGTGCGCACATGGCACGACCACGGCGGTGGCCTACGCTTCGGTCCATGCAAGTTCGGCCGAGGCGCTGTTTGCCGAAGCCCATGCCCGCAACATGCGGCTGATCACCGGCAAGGTGATGATGGACCGCAACGCACCCGAAGGCCTGCGCGACACGGCGCAATCGGGCTATGACGACAGCAAGGCTTTGATCGCGCGCTGGCATGGCAAGGGTCGGTTGGGCTATGCAATCACGCCGCGTTTTGCGATCACCTCGACGCCCGCACAGATGGAAGCCGCGCAGGCTTTGACCGCCGAGCACCCGGACTGCCACATCCAGACGCATCTGAGCGAGAACCATGCGGAAATTGCGCTGTCTTGCGAGCTATATCCGCAGGCTGTGGATTACACCGACATTTATGCGCGCTACGGATTGCTGCGCGAAAACTCTCTGTTGGGTCATGCGATCCACCTGAGCGACCGCGAAATCGGGGCGCTGGCCGAGGCGGGGGCGAAACCGGTCTTCTGCCCGACCTCGAACCTCTATCTGGGATCGGGGCTGTTCAATGACGCGAAACTGCGCGGGGCCGGGCTGGTGAACGGGATTGCCAGCGACATTGGCGGGGGGACCAGCTATTCCATGCTGCAAACACTGGCCGAGGGCTACAAGGTGCTGCAATTGCAGGGCCAGCGGATGCACCCCTACCGCGCCTTTCACTGGATCACGCGCGGCAATGCACTGGCGCTGGGGCTGGAGGACCGGATCGGCACGCTGGAGGTGGGCAGCGAGGCGGATCTGGTGGTGCTGGACGCACAGGCCACGCCCGCGATGGCGCTGCGGATGGCGCGGGCGCGCGGGCTGATGGATGAGTTGTTCACGCTGCAGGTGATGGGCGATGACCGCGCGGTGATGCAGACCTATGTGGCGGGGGTTGGGCGGAAGTGAGGGGCGAGCGTGACGGGCGGCTATACGGACCTTGCGGTCGTTCGCTGCACCTGCGCAGAAATCCTTCGGACTCGCGGCATGAACGAAGTGGAGAGCGGTGAGCAGATTCGCAGCGCATCGAATGAATGACAGTGAGCCGCATAAGCGCATTTTGTTGCGTTGCTGAATTTTGACCCATCATCACGCTTGACGTGTTGCTTCAGCAACAGATTTGTATCAAGTATCGTTCACTGCATCGCATGGAGCCTCTCGGCACATCTAATGTCGGCGGAGCGATTTAAGTCACTGGAGAGGATTTTGAGGTTGGATCTTATTAAAGGAATTAAAAAAATGGTATTTGGTGAAACTGCAGCAAAATCTGTGGAAATGCTTCAACAAATCTCCAAGCGTGCTGAAGATTTGACACCTCAAGAGCAAGCTAATAGCTTCGTTGCCATACGACGAATTGATGGTGCGCTTAAGAACAGGGATAGTAGGATCATTTTCGGCCGCCGCGGCACTGGAAAGACACATATCCTTTCATATGTTCGTGGTCACGCAAAGAGCCAAGGTGATATATCTTGCTCCATTGATTTGCGAATACTCGGGTCCAATAATTCAATTTACTCAGATCAAAACAGACCGCCGCATGAAAGGGCAACGACCTTGATGCGAGATCTTCTCGCCGACATCCACGACAAGTTGTTGGATGAGTACACATCTCCTGGCTCTAAACTTCCTAAAGCTTTTGGAGAAAAGCTTGAAAATTTACAGCGATGTGTAAAGACTGTTGTAGTTACAGAGAGTGTGGAAGAAAGACGAACGATCGCAGCTAATGAAAGGGTTGAAGGTACCGCATCAATTGCGAGTGAATTGACGCTAACCACGGCTTCTCTTAGCGGGAAGGTGGGGACAGCTGCGTCGTCCGAAAACGCAACGGGCAGCGAGGTCATTTCTCGAGGGTTCCCAAAACTATCTGTCAATATGGGAGATGCGAACAAAGCTCTCAGTGACTTGGCAAGGGTCTCAGGAAAGCGCGTCTGGGTATTGCTGGATGAGTGGAGTTCTCTCCCGCAAATACTCCAACCATACTTGGCAGATTTTATTAGGCGCGCATTTTTGCCTGTTCAACAGATAACTGTCCAAATCGCCGCAATTGAATTTAGGTCGACTTTTAGGGTTGACTTCGCTGATACGCGCATAGGTTTAGAACTCGGCTCTGACATTTCAGCGGACATAAACCTTGACGATTACTTTGTATACGATTCAAATGCTTTGACCGCTACTGAATTCTTTAAAGACCTACTTTTTAAGCATTTGTCTGCTTTTGCCGGTGAACGAGGCTTGGTTGAATCAGATGGCAACAAAGTGTTGGGCGCAATCTTTTCACAAGAAAGGGTGTTCTCTGAACTTGTTCGAGCATCTGAAGGGGTGGCGCGCGATTTCATCAATATTCTTCAACTTGCTGCGATGAGGTCTGATGATTCGAAGATATCAATGATTGAAATTCGTTCGTCCGCCAAAGATTGGTTTGAGCGAGACAAGCAAAGAAATCTTGATACAAATCCTCGTGCTCGCGCTTTACTTGATTGGATTAGAGACACGGTGATTGAAGGGCGCAAGGCACGAGCCTTCCTTTTGAATGTTGACTCCTCTGATCCTGAGGTTGAGTTTCTTTTTGATGAGCGACTACTACATATCGCACGCCGATCCTATTCAGCGCAAGACGAGCCGGGTGTGAGGTATCGCGTATGGAAGGTTGACTTTGGCTGCTATGTCGATTTGATCAATACTGCTAGAAATCCGGATGGTTTTCTTGGCAATGGCGTCATGGTTGCCGACGGAGGAGATATCGAGGTTCCCGAAGACGATTATCGAGCTGTTCGCCGCGCAATATTGGACCTAGAAGAATTCAAAGTAAACTATCAAAAGAGCGCGTAATATACGGCGATGAATTATGCTGAATAGGTATCGCTAGAAATGAAACTTCCCTTAATAAGGAAGATTTTGAGGGATAGGATTGCAGGCATCGTGCTGCCTTAATCGGCGCTCAGTAATGGTAAGTTAGGAATGGATTCGGCTGTCATATTCGGTTGAAACCTTTCAGCTCACAAACTCGGCATGAGTGGCAGCTAAGGGGCCGGTCTACTTATTGCACCTGTGAAGCTATCCGTGTTGCTGCACGGAACCCTGTGGGTCCGCTTAGCAGGTCGCTGAAATAGACCCGCCTCGACAGCGGTTTGAGAACATGATTCAC
>JAFIEL010000038.1 GCA_020832585.1 Natronohydrobacter sp.
AAGGGCTGATGCCCGATGGCACGACGCGGTTTTCCATGCTCGATGGCACGCCGATCTATCACTATATGGGCTGTTCGACCTTCGCCAATCACACGGTCATGCCAGAGATTGCGCTGGCCAAGGTGCGCGAGGACGCGCCTTACGACAAGATCTGCTATATCGGCTGCGGGGTGACGACGGGGATCGGCGCGGTGATCAACACGGCAGGTGTCGAGATCGGATCGACGGCGGTGGTCGAGTTTTGTGCCAAATCGAAAAGCAGGCGCGTTATCACGATTTCCAGTTGCAAAGCAGGGCCGCCAACGTGACCAGGCTCTGCTCACACGAGCCAGAGATTGCCCGTCGCTGCGTCGCATGTCGCGCAGCTTCGTGGTTCAGTTGGCACGGAAAAACTACAGTTCGCGCCAATTGGAGCCTTTTCGTGCCGTCGCAAGCCGCCGGTAAAAACCATAAAAAACACAACGCCGAGGGGCATTTCAGCTGGAACTGTGCCTATGTGACAAAGCCGCCATCTGCAGCAATCCTCATGGACACAATCCCATATCTACCAACAACAAAATCCGCCATCGACCAGCAAATCCACCCCGGTGCAGTATGATGATGCGTCAGATACAAGGAAAATCGCCGGGCCAACCATTTCATCCACACTGGCCATGCGCTGCATCGGAGTCTGCTGTTCGAACTCCTTGATCTGATGCACCATTTCGGGGCGCGTATTCATCGGAGTGGCCGTGTAGCCGGGGCTAATGGTATTTACCCGGATGCCGCGACCGACCCATTCCATTGCCATGGATTTCGACATATGGATCACACCAGCCTTGGAGGCATTGTAATGGGCCTGACTCAAGCCCCGATTGACAATCACCCCAGACATGGACGCTATGTTGACGATTGCGCCCTTGCCATGTTTCAGCATCGCATTTGCCTGCGCCTGACAGGAAAAGAACACACCCTTCATGTTGATATCCATCAGCGTCTGATACTGCTCCGCGCTCATCTCTTCAGCGGGATTGGCGTTCGCGATCCCCGCTGCATTCACGGCAATCCCGAGTGGTCCAAGTTCTGCCTCGGTCCGCGCGACCGCAGTTTCGAGGGCGGCTCGATCGGTGACATCAGCACCAATCGCAATTGCCTTGCGTCCGACCTGCGCAATCATCCCCAGCGTGTCTTCAAGCCCGCCATCGGTTCGCCTGTCAATACAGGCCACATCTGCGCCGCATTGGGCCAACCCCAACGCGATCCGCTGCCCGATACCACTTCCAGCCCCCGTTACAAAAGCAATACGCTCCGACAGGTCAAACAAGGCGGGGGCATTCAGCGACATATGCGCAATCCTTTCTGCGGTGACAGCATCGGACCAACTGGTCCAGTCATGACATTATCAGGCCGCCATCGACATTGATGGTTTGGCCGGTGATATAGGCAGCGTCCTCGCTGGCCAGAAACGTGACAAGACCGGCAACGTCTGCGCCTGTCCCGGCCCGTTTCATAGGGATTTTGGTTTCGATCCATTCCGCCATCAGGGCACCAGGCGCGTAATCGCCCAGCATCGCGCCCCATATCCTGTCATTGTAGTCCCACATATCGCTGTGGATGATACCAGGGCAGATTGCGTTAACGGTGATATTCTCGAGCGCGACCTCTTTTGCAAGGCTCTGGGTAATCCCCACAACCCCCATCTTCGACGCGGCGTAATGCGGCGTGAAAATGAACCCGTCGCGCGCCTGGCCAGAAGCAGTGTTGATCAGACGCCCGCCTCGACCGGATTTCCGCATCCTGCGGATGGCTTCCTGACAGCACAGGAACACGCCCTTGGTGTTCACGGCCATTGTGG
Source organism: Natronohydrobacter sp. (assembly GCA_020832585.1). Classification (GTDB taxonomy): domain Bacteria; phylum Pseudomonadota; class Alphaproteobacteria; order Rhodobacterales; family Rhodobacteraceae; genus Roseinatronobacter. The sequence continues at coordinate 1,835 of JAFIEL010000038.1, forward strand.
CGTCCCACATATCCTCGGTCAGATCCTCGACCTTTGCGATGGTGATTATCCCGGCATTCTGCATCGATATGTCGACGGATCCGAATTCTTCTTCTGCCCGGTCGTACAGCGCCATCACCGCAGCGCGGTCGGTCACATCGCAGACCATGCCAACCGCTTGCGCACCAGCTTCACGCAGACGGGCGGCGGCATCTTCGACCTGCGGCTCTACAGAAGCGATCACCAACCGCGCGCCTTCGCTGGCAAATCGCTCGGCGACTGCAAACCCGATCCCCCGATTTCCGCCCGTTATGACGACAGTTTTTCCTGAAAAGCGGCGCATGCCTTGCTCCCTTGGCTGTTTCACGCTGTGGCGAGTTCCATCACGGACACATCATTGGCGTCTGTGTGATCAAGAATACCAGTCTGGCGCCCCGCAGCCATGACCAGCACCCGGTTCGAGACGCCCAGAACCTCTTCAAGATCCGAACTGACGACAACAACGGCAACACCACTTGCCGCCAGTTCGTGAATGATCTCGTAGATCGAGGAACGCGCCCCGACATCTATCCCGCGTGTCGGCTCATCCAGCAACACCACCCGCGGTCTGCGCGCAAGCCACTTGGCAATAACGACTTTCTGCTGATTGCCCCCCGACATCTGTCCGGCCTTCTGGCGTCCACGGCCCTTGACCCCGAACTTGCGGATATTCTCGGCAGCGAAGTCGCGCAGCTTGCGGCTGCTGATCCAGCGCCCCCGCCCAACGGAATCGAAATTCGAATAGGCAAAATTCTCCTGAATACTGTGATCAAGAATGACGCCCTGCAATTTGCGATCCTCGGGAACAAGGACAATCCCCTTGCGAATAGCATCGCCGGGCGAGCGCGGCGTTATGTCTTCCCCGTTCAGCATGATCGTCCCATGAATGATCGGATCAGCGCCGGCAATGGCACGGACAAGTTCTGTGCGCCCTGCCCCGACCAGACCGGAAATTCCAAAGATCTCTCCCTTGCGGACCGAGAAACTGACCCCGCTGAATGTGCCTTGCGCGCCAGCGAGGTCGCGGACCTCCAGCACGGTTTTGTCCTCCGGCACTGCCAGTGGCGGAAACATCTGCTCCATGCTGCGTCCGACCATCGACTCGACAATGGTTCTGACGGGCAAGTCAGCAGTGTCGAACTCCTGCACCTTCGCTCCGTCGCGCATCACCACGATCCGGTCGGCAATCTGCCTGATTTCTTCCAACCGGTGCGAAATGTAGATGATCCCGACTCCTTCTTCCTTCAGCCGCGCAATCTGCTTGAAAAGCAGCTTGGTTTCCTCTCCCCCAAGTGCGGCTGTCGGCTCATCAAGGATAAGCATCCTGGCATCGAGTGTCAGCGCCTTGGCGATCTCGATCAGTTGCTGACTGGCCGTGGACAGACCATCGACCAACCGTCTGGGCGAGACATCAAGCCCGAGGCGCATCAACCCCTGTTTGGCACGCCTGTTCATCTCGCGTCGGTCCACAATGCCACCTTTCAGCGGGTAGCGCCCGACAAAGACATTCTCTGCAATCGTCAGATGCGGCAGAAGCATCAACTCTTGATGAATCATGCCCACACCTGCATCGATCGCAGCGCGCGGACTGGCAGGCGCGTAAGGCGCGCCCTGCCAAGTCATTTCCCCTTGCGAGGGCAACACCGTCCCCGAAATGATGTTCGACAATGTCGATTTACCAGCACCATTTTCACCAAGCAGCGCCACGACTTCACCTGCATGAAGATCAAAGTCGATACCATGCAGGACCTGGATCGAGCCGTATGACTTGTGGATATTCCGCAATGTCAGGATCGGCTGATTTGCGTGTTGCGTCATGACGCTGCCTCTTGGTGTAACGCTGATGCTGATCCCGTAGTTACGGGTGGTTTTCGACAAATTCCTGTGCATTGTCACAGGTCGTCAAGACAGCATTCGGGATCTGACGGGCCGGAACCGACGCCCCGTGGTGCACGGCAATCGCAGAGTTGACCGCCAACACCCCCATGGCCTGCGTGCTCTGGGTGGCCGTCACGACAAAAGCCCCTTCGCAACGGGCAAGATATTCCAGCGCTGCGACATCGCCATCATAGCCCCCGATGATGACCTGATCGCGCAGCCCGGCAACTTCCACGGCCTGTGCCGCCCCCATCGCAAGCCCGTCGGCCTGTCCGAAGATCAGCCGAAGTTCCGGATGCGCCTGCAGCATGTTCTGGGCGATCTGGAAGCCTTCGTCCGGAGACCACATCTCGCTCCATTGCTGCGTGACAAGCTCTATTCCGGGGTTTTCGTCAATCGCCTGCTTGCATCCTTCGAAACGCAGCACTTCAGGGGTTGTGCCCCGCTGGCCATGAATAATGGCCATTTTGCCCTCACCACCAGCCAGGCCGATGATATGTGCACAAACCTCGTAGGCCGACATGACACTCTCACCCGCGATGAAGGTGTCACCGGGCTCTCCTTCGGGCTCACGGTCGACATTGATAACCGGAATACCGGCCTGACGGGCCAGGCGCGTCGGCACCGTGGCAGCGGCGGCACCCGCCGGGATGTAGATGAACGCGTCGATCCCCTGGGTGATCAGATCCTGCACCTGGCTGACCTGCGTGGCCGTATCGCCGCGCGCATCAACGGTAATGACCTCGATTCCAAGTGCAGCGGCATAGCCTTCCACACCGAGTTTGATCTGGTTGAAGAAGTCAGCCTGCAGGTTCGGCACAGCGAGTCCGATCTTGCGGATGCCGGTCTCCTGTGCCGCTGTGGCCATGGGCATGGCCACGGTCAGCGCCGTTGCTGCAAGCAACGCCTTGAGTGTTTTTGTCATTTCCATCTCCTCCTTGGTGGTGTGGTCCAGTGACGTCACTCGGACCGATCAAGTCCGACAACCCGGACTCAGGGGTAGCGTGGCCCGGGACACCCCGAGCCAGACAACTTATCGCGCCGGGCGCTTGAATGTTTCCGCGGCCACGGCCACGACAATAACAAGCCCGATGATGACCGATTGCACGAAAGGCGAGACTGACAGCAGGTTGAGCCCGTTGCGCAGCACGCCGATAATCAGAACACCGACAAGCGTGCCACCAATGCCACCGGTTCCGCCCGACAGGCTGGTTCCACCGATAACCACAGCAGCAATCGCATCCAGTTCATATGCGACGCCGATCGAGGGCTGGACCGCATCAAGCCGCGCAGCAAGCAGGATGCCAGCAAGTCCCGCGAGGGTAGCGCAAGCCATGTAGACCAAGACTGTGACCTGCTTGACATGGATACCGGCCAGTCTTGCGACCTCGGGGTTGCCACCTACCGCATAGAGCATGCGCCCACCCTGACGATAGCGCTGGAACAGCCAAGCGAGCAGGAAAACAGTCAGCATGATGCCAACAGTGATTGTCAGATAGCCGCCGTAGCGAATGATGGCCGCCATGTTGAACCAGGTTGGAAACCCGATGATCTGGGACCCATTGGTAATCATGTTGGCCAATCCGCGCGCGATCGACATCATTGCCAGTGTTGCGATGAACGGCGGCACCTTGAAATAGGCAATCAGGATCCCCGCGATGGCGCCTGTTATTGCCGAAATCAGCAGGGCTCCGGGAATGGCAAGCCCCATCGGCAGGTCTGCATGCACATTGAGATATCCCAGCACCATCATCGAAAGGGCCAGCACAGACCCTACCGACAGATCAATGCCGCCAATCAGGATGACGAAAGTCATGCCAACTGCAATGATCCCCAGGACAGTGATCTGATCCATGATGTTCAGAAAGTTTCTGACGGACAGGAAGGAATCGGTTGCAAATGACAGGAAAACGCACAGCAGAAGGAGACCGATCAATGGCCCGGTCGCACCACCAAAGGAGAAAAGCTCTGACAGGCGAAGCTTTTCCTTTGTGTCGGCGGGTTTCATATCCATCCTCTCCTCCCAGATGTATATTTATTCATGTTTGATGGAAAATGCCTAGCGCGCGATAGCCTGAGCTGTCAAGGGGAAATCGATGCGCAAATCCGCAGCAACATTGCAAGCCGCTTTGGCAATCTTCCCTTGACAGACCGCGGATTTGCATGATTAGATTTAAGTGAATATTTATTCATAGGTGGAAGATGACCCCTCGAGAACTTCGAAAGATAGCAAACCGCATCAGGCGTCGCGATCTTCAGGCCGTTTTCGAAGCTGGTGCAGGGCATATTGGCGGCGAGTTTTCCGTGATCGACATTCTCACGGCGCTGTATTTCGAGGTGCTCTCAGTCAGTGCCGAGAATCCAACCGCCCCAGAGCGCGACCGGCTGGTTCTGAGCAAAGGCCATACTGCCTTGGCACTGTACATTGTCCTTGCTGAGAAGGGCTTTCTTCCGCAGGCAGAGATTTCTTCCTTCCTTCAACACAAGTCACGCCTGAACGGGCATCCCAACCGGGTGAAACTACCTGGCGTTGAAACCAATACCGGGCCGCTTGGGCACGGATTGTCAGTGGGGGTTGGAATGGCGACGGCTGCCAAGCTCGATGGACAGAACTGGCGAACGTTTGTCATTACCGGCGATGGCGAGATGCAGGAGGGCTCCAACTGGGAAGCGATCATGGCAGCGGCCCATTTCAAACTGGACAACCTGACACTGATCATTGACCACAATCGACTGCAGCAGGGGGCCCCGCTGGCGGATACGAACAACCTTGCACCGATCGCCCCCAAGCTGGCGGCGTTCGGTTGGGACTGTATTGAAATTGATGGCCATGACATGTCCGAGATCTGTTCAGTCCTGTCGGCAGACACTATCGGCAAGGGCAGGCCACGCTGCGTTGTTGCACATACCAACAAGGGCCATGGCGTTTCTTTCATGGCAGATAACGTGGCCTGGCACCATAAGGTGCCCAATGAAGAACAGTACAAGCAAGCAATGGCTGAACTGGAGGCAGCCATATCATGACCAAAGCGATGGACATAACGAAACTGCATGATTGCCGCGATGCCTTCACGCAAGCGTTGGAAGAGCTTGGCGCGACCAATCCTGATATCGTGGCGGTCTGCAATGATTCCGTCGGTTCGTCAAAGCTTGGAGGTTTCCGCGACAAGTTTCCGCAACGGCTGATCAACGTGGGAATCGCCGAACAGAACATGGTCGGTGTCGGTGCGGGACTTGCCAATGGGGGCAAGATTCCCTTTGTCTGTGCGGCTGCACCCTTCCTGACCGGACGCGCATTGGAGCAGATCAAGGCGGATGTCGCCTATTCCGAAACAAATGTGAAGCTGGTCGGGATCAGCTCTGGCATGGCCTATGGCGAACTGGGCCCCACCCATCACTCGATCGAGGATTTCGCCTGGATTCGCGCCCTGCCGAATATTCCGGTCATTGCACCGGCGGACCGCCATGAAACCGCAGCCGTGATCCGATGGGCTGCGACCTATCAGGGCGGCTGCTTCCTTCGGCTAAGTCGGGTTGGTGTGCCGGATCTCTTGCCGGAAGATCATGTCTTCGAACTCGGCACGGCAAATCTCTTGCGCGACGGGACAGACATTACGTTGATAGCGAATGGCGTACTTACACATCGGGTCATGATCGCGGCGTCCCTGCTCGCTTCGCGAGGTGTGTCGGCACGGGTACTGAACATGGCCACAGTGCGGCCCATAGATGAAAGCGCCATCATCGAGGCCGCGGCCCAGACCGGCGCAATCCTGACATGCGAGGAACATACGGTTTTCGGCGGGTTGGGCAGCGCCGTGGCAGAGGTCGTGGTTGACCATTGCCCCATACCGATGACCCGCTTGGGGGTGCCGGGCGTTTTTGCACATACGGCCTCTGCGAACCGGCTGCTGGATGATTTCGGGATGTCGCCAGAGGCCATAGCAAACAGCGCAGTGACGCTTTTGCAACGGAAAGTCTAAGCTGATGGCGCAGACTGCGATCCTTGCGATTGACGAGGGAACGACCAACGCGAAGGCGATTTTGGTAACTGCAAATGGCGAGATCATCGCCTGCGGCTCCGCGCCAGTGCCGACCCGTCATCCGCAATCAGGCTGGGTTGAACAGGATGGCGTCGAAATCTGGCATGCGACACGGCTTGCCATCGCCGACTGCCTGCGACAGCAACCTGAAATCAGCTTATCCGCCATCGGCATTTCCAATCAGCGGGAATCCGTCCTGATCTGGGATCGCCAGACAGGTGCCCCATTGGGTCCCGTGGTGACCTGGCAATGTCGCCGCACCGCCCCTGCCTGCGCGGACTTGAAGAGCGCAGGTCATGAGCGTGACGTGATCGCGCGCACCGGTTTGCCGCTGGACCCGCTGTTTCCGCCGACAAAGATTGCGTGGCTGCTGGAACATCATGGCACTGACGCATCCGATATCTGCATCGGAACGGTCGATAGCTGGCTGATCTGGAACCTGTCAGGCGGCAAGATCCATGCAACTGACAAGTCCAATGCCGCACGCACACAGTTGTTCAATCTGCAACGTCAGTGCTGGGATGACGATCTGTGCGCACTGTTCGGGATCACCAAGGCCATGCTGCCAGAAGTGACGGAATCGGCGCAAGTTCTCGGCTATTGCCACGGTACAGATGTCCTTCCCGATGGCATCCCGATTGCTGCGGCAATCGGTGATTCACACGCGGCCCTTTTCAGTCATGGCGCGTTTCAACCAGGGGATGGCAAGGTCACTTTCGGCACGGGCTCGTCCGTCATGACCACAGTGTCAGAGTTCATCATTCCACCCACAGGAATCACAACCACAATCGCATGGTCGCTGAAGGGTCGTCCGACCTATGCTTTCGAAGGCAACATTCTGGTCAGCGCATCGATCTTGCCCTGGACGGCTGAGCTTCTGGGTCTGCAAGACGTCGAGGCCCTGCTGGATCTTGCGCAGACCGTCGAAGATACGCAGGGCGTCTGTCTTGTGCCGGCCCATGTCGGGCTTGGTGCACCGCACTGGAACGCCGAGGCGCGTGGTCTGATCTGCGGACTGTCCTTCAAGTCACGGCCCGCACATATCGCCCGCGCCGCAGCACAGAGCATCGCATTTCAGGTGAACGATGTTTTCGAGATCATGGCCCAGGCCGCGGGCGGTGTCGGACGGGTTTCGGTCGATGGTGGCCCAAGCCGCAACCACTTTCTGATGCAACTGGTGGCGACATGCCTTAACCATCCCGTGACCCCATGCCGGAATGCTGAAGCCTCTGCTCTCGGTGCAGCATATCTGGCCGGTCTGGCAACAGGAATGTGGTCAGATCTGGAGGATCTGTCCCGCCTTTGTCAGCATGAAGACGCCATCATGCCCAAGCAGGCCAACGGGGCGCGCGGCAAGCAGATTGATCTCTGGCGAAAAGCAATTGCCCGAACCATTGCCGCAGTATAGGGAATAATTATTCAGCTTGCCGGTCCCGGAGAGGAGCTAAAGAGAATGTCGCGCCTGAATGAGCTTCGCATGATTGCCCGTGTGGCACAGATGTATCATGTCGAGCGCCAGCGACAGGCGGACATCGCGAAACATCTGCGCATGTCACAGGCAACCGTCTCGCGCATGTTGAAGAAAGCGCAGGAAGAGGAAATCGTGCGCACGACAGTCGTTGCACCGTCTGGCACCTATGCAGAGCTGGAAGCGGGACTGCGGGCACGTTTCGGGCTGACCGAAGCGATCGTTGTCGAATGCAGCGAGGATCGCGATGGCGCCATCATGGCGCGCATAGGCGAGGCGGCAGCACATTTCCTTGAGGCGACCCTGCAGCCGGAAGAAGTGATCGGCGTGTCCAGTTGGTCCGAAACCATCCTGCGCATGGTCGAGAACATTCACCCGATGAAATCGGGTAAAGCGAAATATGTCGTCCAGACCCTTGGCGGCATGGGCAATCCGACTGTCCAGATGCATGCCAATCAGTTGACCACCCGGCTTGCCAAACTGACCGGTGCAGAAGCAAATGTCCTCAGCGCGCCCGGTGTTGCGCAATCGCGCGAAGCGAAACTTGTCCTGCTTGGCGACCCGTTTGTGCGCGAAACAATGGAGTTGTTCGGCAAGATTACCCTGGCGATTATCGGGATCGGCGCAGTAGAGCCATCCGGGATGCTGGCGCGCAGCGGCAATGTTTTCTCGAAACGTGAGTTGGCCGATGTAACGGAAGCTGGTGCCGTGGGCGACATGAGCCTGCGTTTCTTTGATTCTGACGGAAAATTTGTGAAAACTCCGCTAGATGAGCGGGTGATCGGCATCACCCTGGAAGAATTGGCCAAGGTGGACCGCGTTATTGCCTTGGCGGGTGGGCAGACCAAGACAAATGCCATCGACGGCGCACTTAAAACCGGGGTAATCGATCTGCTGATCACGGACAAATTCACCGCCCAGCGCCTCGTCGATACTGAAGGGCAACGCAACGCGGCAGAATGACGAAGCGCGCACCGATCCAATTCAGAGCGGTGCGCGCGAAATTCATGCAGCAGATTTTTCTGCGGTAATGAGGCGATGATACATCTGCGAAACTTCTGCAGCCGCATCGGCCGCCTCTTCGCCTTTCTTGATGAAGTGCTTTGCAAAGAATGCAAAGTGTTCTTCAGTTGGCTGAAAATGATGAGGTGTCAGTGACACTGACAGGACGGGCACACCCGTTTTCAAGCCCGCCTCCAACAGACCAGAGACGACGGCCTGGGCCACGAAATCGTGGCGGTAGATACCCCCGTCCACGACAAGGGCGGCGGCAGCGATGGCATTGTATTTGCCCGTCCTTGCCAGTTCCTGTGCGAGCAGTGGCATCTCGAAAGCGCCGGGCACATCGAACACGTCGACCTGCGCCTCAAGGCCGAGCGCCGCGAGGCGGCTTTCAAATCCGACCAAAGCCTGATTGACGATCTCGGCATGCCAGCGCGCTTTGATAAAAGCGAATTTCGGGGATTTTGTCATCGCATCTGATCCTTTCCAAATGACAGAATCCCAGAGCGACCAGAGCGCATGGATCTTCATCCATACACCCCATTCTCTACCATCCGGACTGTAACCGTCGGCCCCGGAGTTTCACCGGATCTGCTGTCCCAACCCAAAGGATGGCGCTCGCGGGCTATCACCGCCGGTGGGGAATTTCACCCCGCCCTGAGAATGAGGTCGGATATGACTTGCGGCCAGATGAGTCAATATCATCGCTGTTTCGATATGCCCTTGCGTGCATCTTGCGAGGCACAGCAGGGAAACGCCCCTCTTTGACAGTCGCGCGTTTGCAAGGTCACACATCAGGTATCAACCCATGCACAGACACCAACCTGCCCGATCAGGCATGCCGGATTGTCAATATCAGCGGCGATCCTCGAAGCCTGATGCAACCCCATCGCGACACTGGACACCGCGCGCATCATTGGCACCAGTTTCGCCACATCGAGACGATGATCAGCCGTGACCTGTGAGGTCGCAGATATCGGGCCATACTGCGGGCGCAGCGGCCAGCACAACCCCACCACTGGATAACTCGGCGCCAACTGGCAATGGCAAGGTCACTCCACCCGCCTCGCGCACAAGCAGCAATCCGGCAAGGCAATCCCAAGGGTGCATATGTGGCTCGTAATACCCCCCCAGACGGCCCGCAGCGACAGCAGCGAGCATGAGCGCGCCAGAACCATTGCGGTAGAACATACCCCCCCTGTTCATCAATTTGGTGATGATCTCGGCGATATGGTCAGAAGTTGTGCGGTGACTCGCCCCAATCCCGGTCAGACTATTGGTCAACAAGGTGTCCGGCTTCAATGACAAGGGTTTGTCATCCAGCCATGCGCCACGCGCATGAATCGCGGTGAACATTTCACCCGTCAGGGGTTGGAAGATGATCCCGGCTTCCGTTCGTTCCGCGCTTTGCAGGGCGATGGCAACGCACCAGTGCGGCAGGCCAGAGACAAACGGCACGGTGCCGTCAATCGGATCGATCACCCATGTCAGGCCTGATCGACCCGGCTGCGCGCCGCCTTCCTCACCCAGAAACCCGTCATCAGGGAACGCCGCCCCAAGACGTTCGCGGATAATGTCTTCTGCCTCGCGGTCGGCCCGACTGACCATATCGAGCGCATCATGCTTGGTCTCTATGGTCAGGGCATCACGATCATGGAACAATGCAAGTGCATGCGCACCTGCTGCGCGTGCGGCGCTTTGGGCGGCGGCCAGACGTGCGGAAATCGGGTCTTGGTCTGTCATGGGTCAGGCTACTCTGATAGGGGCGTTGTCGGGGATCGTCAGGCTAACGTCGGTGCCTGGCGCAATGGGCGGCTCTGTCATCGGGCGCGAGGCCAGCAATTCGGCGAATCCAGTTTCGATTTCGTATTCCCAGCGACTGCCGAGATAGGTGCAGGACAACACCTTGCCAGAAGGGCTGCCACTTCCGGGGGACAGTGCGATCCGCTCTGGTCGCAACGAAATCTGTGCAGCACCCTCGTTGCCCTGCATTGGCAAATCAAGATCGGCAGCGCGAAACCGCCCTCCAGAAACCTGCCCGGAAATCAGATTCGCATCTCCGATGAAATCCGCGACAAAGGGCGAGGCAGGCCGTTCATACAGATCACGCGGCGACCCGATCTGAGCGATCCGGCCTGCCTGCATGACCACGATCCGGTCAGACACGGCTAGGGCCTCTTCCTGATCATGCGTGACATAGACGGCGGTCAGACCAAAGCGCTTCTGCAGATCGCGAATCTCGCCCCGCACCTTGCGCCGCAGTTTGGCATCCACATTCGACAGCGGCTCATCGAACAGCAACACGTCAGGTTGTTGCACGATGGCGCGCGCCACAGCAACGCGCTGCTGCTGCCCACCAGATAGTTCCGAGGGCAGCCGCGCCGACAAACCCGCAAGCCCGATCTGTTCCAGGATTTCATGCGCGCGGGCGCGGGCTGTAGCCTTTGCCTCTCCGCGGATGACCGGACCATAGGCCACGTTCTCCAATACATTCATGTGCGGAAACAGCGCGTAGGACTGAAAGACCATACCGACATTGCGCTCCGATGCCGCGCGTTGGCTGACATCGCGCCCGGCGATGCGCACAACCCCCGTCGTAGGCAGTTCCAAGCCCGCGATCAGGCGCAGCGAAGTGGTCTTGCCGCATCCCGAGGGCCCCAGGAATGTGACCATTTCGCCTTTCGCGATAGAGAAGCTGATATTGTCCACGGCAACCGCCGTGCCATAGCGCTTGGTCACTTCCGCGAATTCAATTGCGATCTCGTCCGTCATTCTGCCTCATTCTGCCGGGGTCGTCTGGCCCTGAAATTCGCGCCTCCGCCCAAGTTTGCGCGCGCCGACAAGGAGCTGGATCAAAACGATACAAACAATCATCACGATCATCAGCACTGTGGAATAGGTAATCGCCAAAGCATACTCGCCTGCCTCGACGCGACCCATGATATAGGCCGTGGCCATGTTATGCCGGGCCGAAACAAGAAAGATCACCGCCGAGACAGCCGTCATGGCGGTCACGAAGCTGTAGACCAGCGCGGTAAAGACAGCAGGCTTGACCAGCGGCAGCACCACCCGGCGCAAGGTCGCGGCCCCGCCTGCACCCATGGTCTGGCTGGCTTCTTCCATACTGCGGTCGATCTGCGCGAAGGCCGCAAGGCCTGCGCGCATGCCCACAGGCATGTTGCGGAAGACAAAGCAGATGACCAGGATCGCGGCTGTGCCGGTAATATCAACAGGCGGGACGTTGAACGCCGCCACATAGCTTACCCCGACAACTGTTCCGGGGATGGCGAAGCTCAGCATGGTGCCGAATTCGAATGCATTCTTGCCCGCGAAATCCTGACGCGCAACCAGCCACGCCGTCATGATGCCAACCAGCGTCGTCAAAGGTGCTGCGATGGCCGAAACCAGTAACGTCGTCTGCATGGAGTTCCAGGCCGAGCCATAGAATTCAAGCCCTTCCGCACCGATCTCGAAAGCAAAGGCCGTGCGCAGATGCGCGAATGTCGGTGTCAGGTCCCAGCGACCGATGTCATGGACGAAGCCACCGATCAGCACGACGGCATAAACACCGAGCGTGAACAGCACGAAGGGGATGACTGCGGCCCAGGCAACGCCTCTCAGGCCAAAGGGCAGAGTCGAGGCAAGCCCGGCATCGGATTTACCCGTGACTGTGACGTAGCTTTTCTTTCCCAACCAGCGCTGTTGCAACCAAAAGGCGATCAGCGTCAGTGACAGCAGGATCATGGCCAATGTCGCGGCATTGCCCAGATCATATCGTGCGCCAACCACAGCAAAGAATATGCGCGTGGACAATACTTCATAGCCCCCACCAAGAACGATAGGGTTGCCGAAATCCGCAAGGCTTTCGATGAACGCCAACAGGAATGCCGCAGCGATACCAGGGCGCAAGAGTGGCCAGGTGATCTTGAAGAAAGTCTTGACAGGGCCAGCACCAAGGGTCTGGCTGGCTTCTTCCAATGTGGGATTGACCGCCTCGACCGTCCCCAGGAGCACAAGGAACGTGATCGGCGTGAAAGCCAGAACCTGCGCCATCAGAATGCCGGTCAACCCATAGACCCAACGCGTCGGACGGATGTCGAACAGCTCTGCGCCCCAGACTGTGATCAATCCCGTGCGACCAAAGAGCACGATAATCGCCACGCCCACGACAAAAGGAGGGGTGATGATCGGCAGAATCGAAAGTGCGCGCAACGTCTGCTTGAAGCGAAAGGATGTGCGCGAGACGATCAGCGCAAGGGCCAATCCCAGCGTCGTACAGATCGTCGCGGCCAGCAGCCCCAGCACCAGAGAGTTGATCACCACACCGCAACGCCGTCCCCCGGTGAGACAATCCAGACGCCAGATCTCCGGAGCGAAAAGCCGCGCAAGAAACGGAGCGAAGGCCAGTTCACCGTCCGGGCCAACAAAGGCTGCCAGCGCCAGCTTCAGGATCGGGAAGAAGACAAAAAGCCCAAGCAAGGCGACAATAAACACGATTGCCGACCCGGCGAACCGGTCCCCTCGGCAGAAACCGCGCAAGGCCAATGCATGCGCAATCAAGCCAAGAAGCGCCGCGCCAGAAACGAATCCGCCCCAGCCAAACCCTGTCTGGCCTTGCATCGATGCCGGAAAGACGCCTGCCATCCAGTCTATCGATGGCCCGCGCAGACCGACCGCGAATCCTTGCGCCACAAGCAGGACAAAGCCGCCGACAGCAAGGGTCAGAAACACCCGCCCCGCAGCATCGCGCATTCCGGTCCAGACCAGCAGCGGCAAAACAAGCACCAACGGCCACAGCCATCCACGGCCGTCGGCGGCCAGCCCTAGCGCGGAAGGAATGAAGGGGCTGGCACCTGACGGAACGGAATTATGCCAAGGCAGGACCAGCACACCCAGCGCCAGACCTGCAAGCCAGACCAGTCTTTCGCGCGCGGCGCGCGTTGCGCGTAGGGCATCAGTTGTCATGACAAAAAACCACAAGGGCCGGACGGCGGCTAGACATGCCGTCCGGCAATCTCAGTTCACTCAGCGACGTGCGCCGATCTCGTCATCCCAGCGTGACAGCAAACGCTGCCGTGTGTCGCTGGAACCGAAAGTAGCGAAATCATAGTCGATCAGAGTGATCTGATCGAGCGAAGGCGACTCTGGTGGGACAGGGGCATTGCGGTTCGAGGGCACCTGAAAGCTGTTGGCCTCTGCGCCAAGGGCCTGCGCGGCAGGCGACAAGGCCCAGTCATAGAAAGCGCGGGCATTGTCCGGGTTTGGCCCGTCCTTGACCAGGCTCATCGAGCCGATCTCGTAGCCAGTGCCTTCGCAGGGCGCGACCGCAGTGATAGGCGCACCTTGCACGGCCTGCGCTACAGCGTCATGCATGAAAACGATGCCGATAGCCGTTTCGCCCGTGGCCGCGTTACGGATCGGGGCTGCACCGGATTGGGTGTACTGGCTGATATTCTCGTCCAGCTGGCCAAGGAATTCAAACGCCTCATCCTCGCCCATGATCTGCACGAGTGTCGCCAACAAGGTATAGGCTGTGCCTGAAGAGTTGGGATTGGCAACCTGAATATCATCGCGGAAGCGCTCATCCAGCAGGTCGGCCCAGCACCCCGGAGCCGGATCCGCGACCAGATCGGTATTGAACCCGTAGCCAAGCGCACCAGCATAGATGCCCACAGTGCGGAAACCAGAGGCTTCGGCTTGCGACACGGCCCAGTCCTGCAACTCCGCCAGCATTGGCGACTGGTATTCCGCGGTCAACCCTTCTTCAGCTGCCTGCAGATGCGGGTCGCCAGTGCCGCCCCACCATACATCCCCGCGCGGCTGGCCTTCTTCGGCTTTAAGCTGCGCAAAGGTCTCACCCGAAGAGCGGCGGGTCATCAAAACATTGATGCCGGTCTCGCGCTGAAAGCTTTCCGCCATCAGGCGGCACCATTCTTCTTGCACCGAACAGTATAGAACAAGCTCATTGGCGCTTGCCACAACCGGTGCAGAGATGAATCCCGCTAAAGTCGCGGAAATGATGGTTGATTTACGCATTTTCTCTCCTCCCTTTGGGGTTCGGCATTCAAGTTTTCCAGAGCTTGCGCCCTGCCACTGCCGATACCGCTAACGGGACTATATGACAGATCGGTGACCAAGCTAGCGAAATTTTAACCAAACGCTCAGGAAATTTTCGGCAAGTTGCCCGAACAGTGCTGCGCATATGATTGACTGTCCTTTGCAGAATTGACCTGACCGATGCGGCCAGCCGCGAGCGACTGGCGGCGTTCATGACCGGGTTTGCCAAGGTCATCTGAATGCGGGACAGCCTGCGCCCGCTTGGGCGAGGGCTTGGTCTGCGGCTCAGGTGGTAATGCGCTCCTCCAACCAGGTTTTGGACATATCCAGATCGGCCGCGCCAAGATCATGGCCTGCAGGCAGGATGCGCGCGTCAAGCGCAGCACCAGCCCGCCGCAAGGCGACCTCCAGCGCCGGGGCCATGCGGGCGAAGGAATCGCGCGCTCCTGACAGCAGCAGCACATCGGTTCCCGCCAGATCGGGCGCTGGCATACCCTCCAGAACATTGATGCCGCGCAACAGGATCGCGCGGCGCACCAGCCCAGGGTGCAGCAGCATCACCGCGCCCAGCAGGTTCGCGCCATTCGAATAGCCCAGATAGCTGATGCGCCCAGCGTCTAGCCTGTAGCTCTGGACCGCGCCTTCCATGAACCCCACAAAGGCTTCGGCCTCGGCCCGGATATCGGCCTGATCATAGGTCACGGCATCATAGCGGCGAAACCAGCGATTGATGCCTTCTTCGGTGGACCGCCCGCGCACGCCCAGCAGCGTAGCACGCGGCGCGATGCGACGCGCCAGCGGCATCAGATCGGCCTCGCTGCCGCCTGTGCCATGCAGCAAAACGATAACGGACCCATCGGGATCATCCGGAGTGTGAAAGCGGTGGATGAAGGGCAGGTCACGCATCGGGACCCTTTCTGCACCCGGATGGGCGAATTGGGGCAGCATCACACGCAGGTCTTGCGCGCGGGTCGCATCATGGGGCGGGATCATCAGGGTCTGACCAAGGGTGTCCAGCGTCTCGTCATAGGTAAGGCCCGGACTATCGGTCGCGTATTCAAACAGATGCCCGGCGGGCTCACGGACATAAAGCGACAGGAAATAGCGTCGGTCATGCACTTCGGTCAGTCCCTGCGCGGTGCCAAGCTCCCGCCGCATGGCGCGCACCGCGTCCGCATCAGCGGCACGAAAGGCCACATGGTCGATCATGCCCGTCCCGGGGATGGCAGGGACGAAACCGCGACCATCGCGCAGGTCGATCACGTCAGTATCGGACACCATGCGCTGCACTGCGCCCTCAACCCGGTCCTCGCGATACCCGAAGTGGGCAAGGAACCCGGCGGTTTCCGCGCGGCTGTCACTCAGCAGCGTGACCGACCGCAGGCGCGTGGGCGCAATCGGATCGGGCAACGGGGCAGCGGCGGGCAGATCGACACCCACCAGCTTTACGATGATCCCGTCCGGGTCGCGAAGGCGCAGGACCGGCTCGCCGAGTTCGCGCGATGGCCCCTCGACGGGGATTTGCGCGCTGATTGCACGGGCCAGCCAGTCGCCGATACTGGCAGGCGGCACGGCAATGGCGAATTCAAACACCTGCCCATGCCCGACACGCCCGCGCGCGCCCGCTTCCCAGACAAGGAAGCTGATCAGGCTGCCGGGACTGCCCGCTGCATCGCCATAGAACAGGTGCAACTGTTCGCCATCAGCAAATCCAGCCGTCTGCTTGACCAGCCGCAGCCCCAGAAAGCCTGCATAGAAATCGACATTGGCCTGCACACGCGCTGTGATCGCGGTCAGGTGGTGCAATCCGGTGGGCATGGGAAATCCTCCGTTTCAAGGCGCATGTGCGTGCCGCTTCAGGCCCGCATATAGGTATCGCAACATCACGTCACGACCGATGGACAGTCGAATGCCGTATTCGGTGCTGTCAAACGAGGGTTGCTTGCCCGATTGGACCTCGGCCCATAGTGTGGCAGAAGCACAGGAGGATTCACCGATGAGCTGGAACCCGACCCTCGATCCCGGTTGCCCCGATGATGTGGGCGTAGATGCGATTGAAACACTGATCGTGCCGCGTGCGCGCGATCTGGGCTCGTTCGAGGTGCGCCGCGCCCTGCCCGCGCCGAAGCGGCAAATGGTGGGTCCGTTCATCTTCTTCGATCAGGCGGGGCCTGCGGAATTCCTGACCGGGCAGGGCGTCGATGTGCGCCCGCATCCGCATATCGGGCTGGGGACAGTCACTTACCTGTATCAGGGCGAGTTCCACCATCTGGACAGCACCGGGGCCGACCAGATCATCCGCCCCGGCGCGCTGAACTGGATGATGGCGGGGCGCGGCGTGACTCACTCTGAGCGCACACCTCAACTGACGCGACAAGGCCCGTCCAGCCTGTTCGGCATCCAGACATGGATCGCCCTGCCTGAAGATCGCGAAGACGAGACGCCGTTCTTCGAGCATCACAGCGCCGACAGCCTGCCCGAAATCCATGACACCGGCATCACCGCGCGGCTGATCCTTGGGGCAGCCTATGGCGCGAAAGCGCCCGCCACGATGTATTCCGACACCTTCTATCTGGATGTTGTTCTGGACCCCGGCGCGCGCTTTCCCTTGCCCGATGAGCATGAGGATCGCGGGCTTTACATCACTTCCGGCACGGTCGAGATTGCAGGCGAGGTGTTCGACGCCGGGCGCATGATGGTCTTTCGTCCCGGCGACAGGATTACAGTGCGCGCGGGCGGACAGGGCGCGCGATTGATGGCGCTGGGGGGTGCGACCTTGAACGGACCGCGCCATATCTGGTGGAATTTCGTTGCCTCATCGCGTGAGAAGATCGAAGCCGCGAAGGAAGAGTGGCGCGCGGCGCGGTGGGGACAGGGGTTGTTCGACCTGCCACTGCGCGACCGGGATGAATATATCCCGCTACCCTGAAGCCTATGCCGAGCATCATGCAGCGACCATGCACAGGGGCGCAGGCCTGATTGCGCCGACATTGCGAAATTCGTATAGTCGGTACATTGGCCAGCCCTCTCAGTCCCAGATCGAAACGCTTCGCCTGTCCATCGACGCTTTGGTGCGCGTGTTCCGGATCACGGACAGCGCAGCGCTTGGCCCGGGCATGCCGAAGCTGAACCCACCCGAAATTAGGCGCTGCTGTTCATCGCCCGGAACCCGGATTGCATCGCGGCGGATGTCGGCGCGTTCCTGGGCGTCGTGCCGACAACAACCTCCGCGCTTGTCGACCGCCTGGTGCGGCAGAGCCAGATGTTGCGCGCGCGGACAGAGGCGAACCGCTGGGTTGTTCTGCTCCGCCTGACCGAAACAGGGGAGAAAATTGTCCGACAGATCGTTGCGTCGTTTTACAGATGGCGTGCCAAGTATGGGGGCATGGATGCTTCGATGGTCAGCCAGATGAAGGCGATCGAAGACGAGAACCGCCGCCTGAAGCGGATGTATGCGGACTTGAGTATGCAAAACGATTTGTTGAACTGCGAAGGTGAAAGCTTCTGAGAGAACTTGAGCAGGCCCTTGGAAAAAAGTGACAGGGCCATCTCAGCGCCGCGAGATGGCCGAAACGGCGGTGGAACGACAGGGCGTCAGCATCGCGCTGGCCTGCCGCGCCTTTGGCGTCAGCGAGACCTGCTATCGCTACAGCCCGAAGCTGAAAGACGAGAATGAGGAGATCGCCGATCTGCTGACAGGGCTGACGGATGCCCGCAAGACCTGGGGGTTAGGCCTGTGTTTCCTGCACCTGCGCAACGTGAAGGGCCATCCATGGAACCACAAACGCGTCTACCGGATCTACTGCCAGCTGGAATTGAACCTGCGGATCAAGCCCCGCAAACGGCTGAAACGGGAGAAGCCTGACGTTCTGGCCGTGCCGGACAAGCCGAATGTGACCTGGTCTATGGACTTCATGGCAGATCGCCTCGGCGACGGCAGGGCTTTTCGGCTTTTGAACGTTCTGGACGACTTCAAGCGAGAGGGGCTGGGGATCGAGGTTGACTTCTCGTTGCCCGCAGAACGAGTCATCCGCAGCCTGAACCGCATCATCGAGTGGCGCGGTAAGCCCGGCACCATTCAGGTGGACAATGGCTCTGAATACATCAGCGAAAAGCTGATAGAATGGGCTGAGAAGCAGAGCATTACGCTCCAGCACATCCAACCCGGACAGCCCCAGCAGAACGCATATGTCGAACGCTACAACCGGACGGTTCATCACGAGTGGCTGGATCAATACATCATCGAAAGCATCGAAGAGGCACAGGATCACGCCACGCAATGACTCTGGACTTACAACAACGACCGCCCCAACATGGGCATCGGCGGCATCACCCCCGCCATGAAACTGAAAATGGCTGCATGAATTCTACGGATGCACCCCGTTAAAAAGTGTCCATCCGGTGAAGGCCGCCGTGGTTCAGGCCTGACGGTCGCGTTCCATGGCGATCATCTCGACGAGCGTTTCTACACCGAACGGGGTGAAAGCCAGGACCTCGACCTCTTCAGTGCCATAGACCCAGATGATGCCATCTTCGGGCTCCATGCTGATGGCGAGATCATGGAGGCGACCTGTCGTTTCGCCCAGTTCTGTCGCAACGCGATCAACGGTTTTGACGGCGTGAACATTGTTCAGCTGCATGTTCAGGCTGCCTGAGCCATATATCGGGCCTTCCAGTTCCAAGGAAGCAATTCATGCACGCGCGACACGGGCATATCCGGCAGCGTTGCCAGGACGTTGGCCATCCAAGACTGGGGGTCGATATCGTTCATTTTTGCCGTCATGATGAGGGTATACATGAAGGCCGCCCGATCGCCACCGCGTTCAGACCCTGCAAAAAGCCATGACTTTCTTCCCAATGCGACACCCCTGAGAGCGCGCTCAGCGGCGTTATTCGTTAAGCAGAGGCGGCCGTCATCCAGGAAACGCGTGAACGCTTCCCAGCGGCCTTTCTCCTCGAGCATGTAGTTTATGGCCTTGGCGACAGGGTTGTGCTTCGACATCCGGGCCCGCTCGGCCCGCATCCAGTCATGCAGATCATTGACCATCGGCGCTACCCGTTGCTGCCGGAGTTCATGACGCGCTTCGGCTGACAGGCCTGTGATCTCACGCTCGGCATCAAAGATAGCGTCGAAGCGTGTGACAGCCTCCAGCGCAATGGGCGAGATCTCTTCGGCCACCTTTTTGCCCTTGCGGGCTGTGCCTTTAATATCGGCCAACTCAAAGAACTTGCGTCTGGCATGCGACCAACATAGCGCGCTCAAGACTGGGGATGGCTTATGCTGGGCGCTGTAGACGCCGTTATAGCCGCCATAGGCATCGGCTTGCAGGATGCCGGTCCAACCCGCCAAGTGTCGGCTGGGATGCTCCATTCGCCTGTCTGTCGAGAAGTAATAGAGGGCCGCAGGTGGCGCTCCACCTGCGAAGGGACGGTCATCACGCACATAGGTCCAGAGCCGCGCAGTTTTGGTGCCGCCGCGCGCCAGAAGCGGCACCGTCGTATCATCGCCATGCAGGCGCGCAGCTTCCAGCACGTGGCGCTCGATCAGCGCATGGATGGGGGACAACGCCACACGAGCATGGCCAATCAGATCAGCCAAGGTGGACAGGCTGAGGTCAATTCCTTCGCGCGCAATGCGCTCGGATTGGCGGTTCAGCGGCTGATGCAGTCCGTATTTGTCGAAGGCCACCATCGCGATCAGTTGCGGCCCGGCCCAGCCGCGCGGAATGGCGTGGAACGGGGCGGGTGGCTGGCTGATCTTCTCGCAAGCCCGGCAGGTGAACTTCTCGCGCACAGTCTGGATCACCTTCCACTGCCGTGGGATGACCTCGAGCGTCTCGGTGTTCGCCATCGGTCTCGAACGCATGGCGACGCGATGGCTCACCCTCGCCCATCTTCACGATCCGGTCCGAGCCACATCAGGTGCAGGTGGTCGGCGCCGCGACCACCATACACTCGCGCGGCAAGTGGTCGGGAAAGGGTTTGCGCACGGGCTTGCGCCGCGTGAAGGCGCGCAC
>JAFIEL010000039.1 GCA_020832585.1 Natronohydrobacter sp.
GATGCCGTTCCGCCTGTCCCGCCTGCCTGCGCTGATTTCCGCCACGGCGATCCTGTGGCTGATCCTGATCCAGCCCAATCACCCCGCCGCGATGACCTGGGGCGCCTTGCGCATGTTCCCGCTGGAACTGCCGGCGCTGCTGGCGGCGCTGATCCTGGCCGGGCCGGGGGCCGCGGGCCGGGCGTTCCGGGCGCTGCTGGTGGCCGCCGGGCCGCGACTGGCCGCGGCGCTGGCCCCGGGGGCAGCGGCGGATGCTCGGCTGACCGACGATCCGGCGCCGCCCGAGGGGGCCGATCTGATGGGGGCCTGGATGCGGCGCCTTCTGCGCGCCGGTCCGCCGTCCCGACCCTGCCCCGCGCCCTCGGACATTCCCCGCGCCCAGATCGAGGCCGCCGCCGAGGCGCGGGCTGTCCTTGACGGGCTGCCACTGCCCGACGGCGTTCCCGACACTGCTGCCCTGGTCCGCAGCCGCGACCTTGCGCAGCTGCTCGATCCCTTCGCCCTGCTCACCGGCCACGAGGCGGATGGGGATCGTTTCGCCGGCCGCGAGGCCGAATTGACCCACCTGCGCGCCTTTGTCGACGTCTTGCCGGCGGACAGCTGGACCGAGGCCTACGGGCGGGCCGGGCGGCGGCTGTGGTCGCGGCTGGCCGGCACCGGGCCGGGCGACCCGCGGCTGATGACCATCGCCGGCGGCGGGGGGCTGGGCAAGTCGACGCTGATGGCGCGGTTCGTCTTCGATCACGCGGTAAAGGGTGCCGAACGGTTGCCATTCGCCTATCTCGACTTCGACCGGGCGGGCCTGCAGCCGCGCCAGCCCGGGACCCTGCTGCTCGAGGCCGCGCGGCAGGTGGCGTTGCAATTCCCCGAGGCGAAGCCGGCTCTGGACCGGCTGCGCGCCGACTTGCGGAACCATCTCGCCGGGCGCATGGCCGGGGGCGAGGCCGCGGGCTATCAGACCTTTCGCCGGACCGTGGCCGAGATCCTGGCCGCGCATCATGCCCGGACCTTCCTGCTGGTGCTCGACACCACCGAACAGGTCGAGGCCGATCCCGCCGCCGCCGAGGGCACCATCGCCTTCGTGATCCGGCTGGCATCGAGCAGGCAGGGGCCGATGCCGGGGCTCTGCGTGGTGGCTTCGGGGCGGGCGGGCTTTGCCGATCTGGCGGCGGCGACCGGCAGGGTGCTGCGCGTCGAGTCGATGACCCTAGGGCCGCTGCCCGCCGTCGAGGCGGCGGCGCTGGCCGAACGGCTGGGGCGCCGCCTGCTGGGCGCGGACTGGGACGCGGGTTGGGCGAGGGCGCTGGCCGGGGGACGGGGGTGGCGAGGCGCGGGCCGCGATCCGCTGACGCTGCAGACCGCAGTGCAGGCGGTCGCGCGTGCCGAGCCCGACGCGCGGGCGGGCCTTGTCCGGCGGATCGCCCGACAGGGCGCGACCGCCGATCCCGCCTTCATCCAAGCGCTGGTCGAGGCGCGGACGCTGGACCACCTCGACCCGACCCTGCGCAGCCTGGCGCGGTTGATGTTGCCGTCCGGCGTTGTGTCGCGCGCGATGGCGCTCGAGGTGCTCGCCCCCCTCGCCGGGCTTGCCCCCGATGCGGCGGGCGCGGCCTTCGACCGGCTTGCGGGGACCGCCTGGTTCGGGACCCTGCACGACCGGCCCGAACCCCGGACGCTCCACCTCGACACGGCCTTGCGCAGTCGGCTGGTGCCGGCGTTGCAGGCCGACGATACCGGCGCGGTCGCGGCGACGCTGGATGCGGCCATCGACTGGACGGCGACGCGGCCGGCCTGGCGTCAGGAACGACTGGCCCTGCGGTTGATGCGCGGCGATCCCGAGGATCTTGCGGCCGACCCGCCGCCGCCGGCGGAGCTGCGCGGGCTTGCAGCCCTTCGGCGCTACCTGCCGGCAGGATCGGCCGGCCGGCTCTGGCTCGAGGCCGGGATCGCCTCCGCGCCGATCCCGGCCGCCGGCCTGCGCGCCTTGCCCGACGGACCGGCCTGGGACCATGTGGCGCGGGCCGGCGGCAGCCTGCGGGGCCTCGATCTTGGCCGGATCGACGCCCGCACGCAGGCGATGGCCGAGCGCCCACCGCCCGCCGACCCGGCGGCACATGAGGCCTGGGCGGCGCTGCTGATCCGTGCCGGCCGGTGGCAGCCGCTCTGCGCCGCACCGACCCTGCCCATCCCCGAACTGCCAGACGATTTGTCGAGCCTGGCGTGGTGGCTGGGCCGGGTCATCGCCCCCTGGCCCGAGGCGCTGGCGGCACGCCTGGAGCGCCAGCCCGATCTGCCCGACCGGCTGGCCGAGGCGGCCATGGCCTCCGGCTGGACCCCGGCCGCCCTGGCCCTGCCCTTCCTTCAGGTCACCCGCCCCAAGGCTGCCGCGGCGCTAGACCGGATGCTGGCAGACCGAAGCTTGGCCCATGCCGCGCTTCGGCGGATCGATGTCCTGGCGCTGCGCAGCGCGCTTGCGGCCGGTGTTTCGGCCGCCGGACCGGCCGCGCGGGCCTGGCTGGCGGCCGAGCACGAGCGGATCCTGTCGGCGGGCCAACTGCCCGACGGGTTTGCCGCGGCGCTGGGGCTGAAGGCCGTACCCGACCCGGAGGCGGCGGCGATGGCGCTCGACCGGCTGCGCGAGGAGCTGACCGGCGGCCCCGCGCCCGATGCCGTCCGCGCCCTGGCCCGCCTGACCGCGCCGGGATGGATCGCCCCGGCCGGTCACGCCGCGGCCCGGCAGGGCGAGCCCGGGGCGCGCGGGGTGCTCGACCGGATCTTCGGCGGCCCGGCGCCGCGCGACGCGATGGCGATGCTGGACGCGGCGGACGCGGCGGGGCGGTTCGATCGGGCGCTGGCCCCGCTCGCGCCCGGGGATCCCGACCTGGAGCTGATCCGCGCGGCCCGGCACCGCTGGGTAGTGAACGGGCAGGCGACGGTATCCCAGGCGATGCCGACCTGATCGCAGAACTTTGCGAGGCCAGCTTTCGAGATCGGTCCGGCAGTCCCGGACGCCAATGCCTTTGTGGAAAGGGGTTTTGATCTCGCACCTAGCGGAGCCGACGCAGTTGGGCCATTCGAGATTCCTGACGATTGGGAAGATAGGATTGGGCTTGTCTTGTGTGACCTTGCAACAGGCCCTTCGGCTGGCACGGATCTCGTCGGCTGGTTTGAGCGGCGGGGGGCGAAATCGGCGATTTGGGCGCTCGGGAAGCAGCCCGCCTGCCCGCAGCGCTGCTTGCTTTCGCGAACGGCGGGAATGTTGCCAACGGAACGCTAATCACGAGCAGCAGCGACACAGGACCGGAAGGGAACGCGCCTGGTTCTGCGGCGAACACGCTGGACACACGAAGCCCGAAGCGACGGACCGGTACGTGACTCCAAGTCGAGTAGGTACTTCCGCCTTGCCGTATCGCCGCGTGGTCCTTGGCCGTGCGCCGTTTCCCGCTGTGGCCGTGCAGCACCGTCGCGACCGTCCCGACCCTGTGAAGGCTGGGGATCGCTGGCACAGCGGCTCCTTCGGCAAGGCGGCCAAGACGTTGCTCCATGGCCGCCAATTGCGCTCAGCGACATCGGCCTGCAGCAATCGCTGCAGCAATCCTGAGTGACTGGTTCGGAGAAGCTGCACCGTGGTTTTGTGGTCGTCCCGACCGACCGCTTTGGGCCGGGTGCGACTGCGTAGACGCCATCAGCACGCAGATTTGTACTGTCCGTTTCCTGCTAACAGCGGCTGTTGTAAGCAGGGCAGGTGACTGCCCGCTTTCGTAAAATTCCGCGTCTGCAATACCGCAACTTCACAGTCGCCTTTCTTCCCACCCATTTCTTTGATGTCGCGTATCACATAGACGCGCTGGGAAAAGCCGTTCGGCGTTCACCGAACACACCAATGGATCTGGACTTATTCCGTGCTGATGCTTCACCCAGATGCTTCATTCTGCTCAAGTGCACTCGATAAGAAGTTCGCCCTGAACAATCCTTTCAGGCGGCGTCTGGAGTGATTTGATGGCTTGGGCGCTGCCAAATGGCGTTGAGAATGGCCGCGATGAGCAGCGCCAAGACGGCCATCATGTGGGCCAGTATCTAGCGTAGATTGTGGCCGCAGGCGCAGAGCACAGCAATGAGCGCATCGCCCTCCGTGCCCTTCAGCGGGCAACGTGTCAGTCGACTATCTGTTTTCATGTGTCCGATCTCGGCCTCAATGGCGCTGCGTCGTCGCAGGAGTTTTGCCAGCATGGGCGTGATGCCTTTTCGCATACCGCTGATCAGCACGCGGGTGCGCGTCACACCGTGGCCGCGATAGCCTCGGTCTACGACGGCCAGTGGGGGGCGGATGTCGGTTAGCACTTCGACCTGATCCAGCGCATCCGCCAGCGTGTGACCGTCATAGGGGTTTCCGGGCATTGAGCGGGCACCGACAATGAAACCTTCGTTGATGGTCGCGGCGACCGAGACCTTGGTGCCGAATTCGTAACGCACCCGCGCCTTTCCCTTCGAGATGCAATCGACCTCGGGCTCGTGCAGGCTGTAGATCTTGTTCTTGTCCTTCGGCTTCTGGGCCAGCAGCCGCCCGGTCAGCACCAGCGCATCGCAGATCTTCTCGCGCAGCGTGCCCGCGGGAATGTCGCGCAGATAACGGCGCAAGTCCCGCATGACCCGACCTGTGTAGCCTTTGAGCGTTTTCAATGCCTTGCGCATACGCTTGAATTGCTTTGCGTGGGCGTATCGGCCCACCTGCAGCGCCAGGCGCGGGGCAAGGCGGGCATAGCTCTGGCGCAGATCGACATCCGCTTCGCGCGCCAGCGTCACGAGCTTCTGGCGGGCGCGCTCATAGAGCCGCGCATCGGTCGGATAGGCAATGTTCTTCTCCATGACTGTCGTGTCGACCGAGACGCGCTCGAGGCTTCTGTCATCAACGGCCCCCGACGCCCGCCCAGCATCGATGGTCTTTGTGAGCAGCCATTCCGCGCCCTCCTCGCCGATGCGATTGCGCCAGCGCGTGAGCGAGGACGGATCGATGGGTGGGCGATGCTGGAAGAAGGTCTCGCCGCAGAAATGCTGATAATAGGGGTTCTCGACCCAACGCGCGACCACAGCCTCGTCCGACAGATCATAAGCGTGTTGAAGATAGAGAAGCCCTGCGACCAGGCGCGACGGTGTCGCGGGCCGGCCTGCCTCAGACGGGAAAAACTCCGCCCATTCGCGCTCGAAAAACTCCCAGTCGATCAGCGCGGCCAGCTTCACCAGCGCGTGACGCATGTCGATGATCTCGACCAGCCGCGCGCGGAACAGATCGTCCTGCTCGGGCCCCTTCGCTTTCGCCTTCATCGCCCACCCCGAAATCGCAAGGTTTCTGTGAAAATCATACAAAACCCTGCAATCAAAGGCGATAGAAAATGCTCATTTACGTCACAAAATCAGTATGTTGAGAGTTGTTCAGGGCGAACTAAGAAATGTCCTGCTCAACAAATCCCAGCTCGATTTTCGGCTTGAGCTAAAGCTTCAGCATAATCCCCAACGAGTGCGGCTGCGGCACGAGCACGCATATCGGTCAATTCCGCGTTGAGAGCCAAGAATCCTTCCGGATCGACCTCCACCGGTTTCGGTTTCGGGTGGATGTAGGGCAGAAGCGCCTTCCAAGCATCCACAGTGAGCGCGAGGTTGCCCTTCTCCTCAGCCTGCTGCGCCAGCCGTGTCAACGCGGTTGCGGGGCAATGCCCCTCGCGCAGCAATTGATCGGCCAGCGCTTTGGATCGAAGGTTCACGGATCCCTTCGGTCGCCCAGCGCCGGGGCGTTTGCCGCCACGTTTATTCGTGTGTCCCATGGTTGAAATTGTATCAAAATTATCAGTTAAAAGCCAGAATAATGCTATTTTTGCATGGCGTTGCTTTCTGACGTTAGCAGGTGCCTTTCGGTACGTTGGCCTACATATAGTCACAGCAATTCTATAGGTGACGCTGAACAGCTCTTCCCACGCGTTAAGCCTGTGCTGCTCATGCCAAGGGTCATCGGCTTCAAGCAGATGCGGCGTTTCCGTCAATCCGATATTTGCAAGTATGCACTGTATGCACATCCTTATGGCTCTCCCCCGCAGTCATACACACAGACACCTCACAACGTCCCCCTTACACTCTATGTCTTTACCTCTCTCTACCAATGGAAAAATGAAGAACTTTGCAGCCCTACATATAAATAATTGTTTTTTATTGTTTTTGTGGGATGCGCCCCTCTCCGAAATAATTGCAGCGCTGCAGATTCTTCGTGCAGCCGTGACGGTTTGGAAAGTGCTTCACGGAGAATATGCGGCGCTGCGCCGCGTGAGGCCGCGACCTCTCGCGGGTATTTTTCTGCAGCCAAGCGATTGATCAGTCATCTTTTTGCATACCGTCTATGACAGCAAAACGCCCGTCCAGCAACGCTTCGCCCGCGCGCGTGATCTTGTCATTAAGATCGTTGCCGCGACGTAGCAATTCTGGTCGATCGGCAAGTGCTGTATCACGAAACGCCTGCTCTCCGGCACCGTCCACACGGAAGTAGACCACATCCTGCTTCTGACCTTGCGCCTTTGGTTGAAGATACTGCCTGCCCCCCGGCAGAATTCGCCAGCCGGTGTCGTTGGCAGATCCAAGTATCTGTCGCGCGTCACGCCACCAATGTGAGGTTCCTGCGAGCCCCGCTGCCTCCGCTGTCACGGCGAGACGTTTTTTCAGGTCGGCCTTGGTGATATAGTCCCCCGGCACTTGAGCCATGACATCCTGCACGAGGTGATTGATCTCGGTCTCGTTCGCGGCGATCATCTCGGCGCGACCCTCGAGCCATTCAGGCGCGTTGAACACAGCCTGCCAGTCGACCGCGATGGACATCAGATCGGACCAGATCGCCTGCAGGAACACCGCGGTGAATCCTTTATTATCACCCATACGCATCGCATCGATCCGCCGCCCGATCTCGGTGCGCTCGAGCTTCACCGTCGTGTTGCGTAGCACCGCCAGACGGCGATCTGTCTTCGGGATCGGCAGCGCGTTCGGGTTGTTCGATGCGAGCAGGAAGGACGCGAAGACGTACGCCATGTAGTTGTTCTTCCCTTTCTGAATGATCTCGACCTCGCGCGCCCGGGGCTCGAATAGAACCTTCAGCCGCTCGTAAGCCTGTTTACGCTTCCAGCCTTGATTGAGGCCCAGCTCCTCGCCGCTCATCAGCTCCTCACAGAAGCACAGGACGGCACCCTCGAGCCATTTCGTATACTGGGACTGCCCGCCATCGCCGAGCAGCTGCAGCGATGTCACGGTCGAGCAGTGGCGGCTGCCGATCACACCACGCAGCATGTCGAAAAGTGTGCCCCGCCCTGTGCCCTGCGTCTCGGTGAACATGAGCACAGCGCAGTTGGGCTGCCACGGTTTCTGCAGCTTCGCCGCCAACCACATACGGAACCACTCGCGCTCATCCGCGTGCGGGAACAGGTGTTCAAGGAAGTCATGCCAGACGGCCAGCGCCACCGCGTCAGGTATGCCCCGCGCGTGCTTTACAGGCCGGTATAGGTTCAAGGCCCACTGCTCCTCTTCCCCTTCTTCACGGACCAATAGCAGGCGATCCTCGGTGCTTGGGTCGAACCGCTCGCCGATGATCTGCACCCTATCAGGGTCCGTGCGCCAGAAGTCGACAGGATGGACTTTCTTCACACCGCCTTTAGGCCCGACGGTCTCGATCTGCGCCGAGTTGAAGCTCTCGCGGAAATTGGTCATAGACATCGGTGGACCACCACTGATCGGGTAGACCGGCTTGTCTTCGCTCGGGCAGAAGGCGTACTCACGCAACAAGTAGTCGACCACGTTCTGCATCTGTGCGCGCAGGTCTGTGGTATCTTCACCATCTTCCAGGTCGACAGGATCGCCCCCGCCCGATCTGGGGGTACCCTGACCCCCGCCACTAGAAAACAGGGTACCCCCCGAATACCTCGACAGCTGATCGCGCGCTGTCGACCCTGCGACCCTCGGCTCCTCGCGCGCCGCCTTGTGCAGGTCGCCTGCCGCGGTCTCGTATATCTGCAGACGACCGCTATGGTCCGTGCCCGCGATACAACGCGTGGTGTTGCGGGCCGCCGGTCCTTCGAGCCATGACGCGGACAACCTGATGCCGGTTTCACCCTGCGCCAGCTCTTCCAGTTCGGCCAGTGTCAAGGTGCCATGATCCCGCGTCTCGAACTTCATCTCGTCGGTCACGTCGTAGACCACGCCGCTCGAGCCATTGCCTGACTTGGAACGCTTGTGGCGCGCCCAACCCCGGGCCTCGAGCACCTCGTTCGCGATCCGGCAGACGAGGTCGACCTCGTCGAGCGTGACCGTCGGCAGATCATCGAGCGGCACGTCAAGCAGACTGCGATCGGTCCAGCGGTACTCGACCAACGGCACGCCACGCCCCATCGTGTGCGCGCCGAAGGCACCGAACTGGCGCGTGGCGCGCGGCCCGAAGACCTCGACGCGGTGCAGATCGATACCCTCGCCCTCTGGGTCTTCCCCGGGGCGGGCGAAGGTCATCGACGCGTACCTCTGGAACGGTTCCTCGCAGCGCACGAACCAGGCGAGCTTGGCACCTTTCCCCCGGCGCTCAGGGGCGACGCCGAGGCGCTCCCACAGCTCCTCGGGTAGGCGGTCGACGATGTCGTCGATCACCTCGGCGTCGTCGATGTCGATGTCGATGTCGATGACCGTGAGCGCGCCGTCGAGGCGCACTCCCGTTGCCTGATAGCGCAGCTTGTCTGACCACTCCTCGATCAGGGCAGGCGTAACCTCGATGCGAGGCCAGTTCCGTAGCATATTCCTTTTGTCGTCGTTGGCGAGCGGCGTGTAACCGTTCGCGAGGAGCTTGCGGCGGATGACCGTCTGCTCGTCGGCGCGTTCTCTCTGGCTGATCATTTCCGCACCTCGCCATTCAGTTCGCGAGAGACAGGCATTTTTTCAGTGGCGTTTGCCGATCCAGGGCGTGCTGCCAGCCGGTCCGCAATCCACATCTGAAGTTCGCGTTCAGAAAAATACGCCCGCCGCCCGATCTTGACGGGTCGCGGGATTTCGTTTTCTTCAAGCATTCTGTAGAGTTTACTTCGGCTGACACCAAGCTTCTGATGTGCCATGCTGATGGTGATCAGGCGATCTGTGATCGGCCCACTGTGATCGATCTGATGTTGTGCTCTGTCCATTGGTCCACTCCGGTGTTGTTTTGAACACCACCAAAGTGGATCGATTCGTGGGAGCAGTCGGGGGGACGCAAATATTCAGTTATTGGAATCAGGGTACCCCCCAAAGGAAGAGCACTGACACTCGCAAAATCTATTGGCCCTCGTTCGTCTTGAAAGCTGAGTTTATCGCTTGTCGCCGAGCTTTGGCTTTCGCTCTGTTGTATTTGACAGATTTACGAGCATTCGCGATCGCTCTACTACTGTTGCCTGGAGGAGCGTTGAGGATCCGCCCGAAAGTTGCCGTCAAGAACTTATGGTAAGCTGGCGCTTTATAGTCGTGCTTCGCTCTTGAAAGACCCGTGACTCGCTTCCACCAGTTATCAGTGTCACCTTGCAGCTGTGCTCTCACAGCATCGACACTGGGCGACGGGAAAAGCTTTTTACCGTGCCCTCCTTCGTCGAATACTGGAGAGCGGATTTCGAAAGTTTTCAGAAGTTCCAATAGATCTTCATGTTGATCCAACGACCCGCAATCGTCGCGATCTCTCAAAAGTGCACCCAAATACCAATCAGCTGGTCTATCGGTCTCGTCCTCCGCCTCCTTCAGCTTCAAAATTGCATTATGCAATTTTTGGGCGCATGCTTGCACGTCCTCCAAACGGTCTTTGTCGCCTTTGTTCAGCCATCCTTCCCATTCCGCATGTGCTTTAATGTAGCGCGCAAGAATAAGCTCAAGTTCGTTGATTTGTGCGTCGGTCAGCTCAATTTCTTCACACTTTTTCTTACGAAGGCCTTCGCCGACGATGCTTCTTACTTCATCAATCCAATCTGGGTTGTCATCTCGAAAATAAGGGCGGCGCAGCCAATCGGCGCTATTGATCCTCTCCCATGCTGGGGGCTCTTCAGACTGATCCATTAGCGTGCGCACCCGATGAACAATACGTGGCCCAAGCTTCCATAAGCGCGCGGCGCTTGTCCAGTGCATCGCTGCGCCGATAAGCACGTTCCGTAGCATCTCCGACTGTGTGCGCTAGGGCCGCTTCAGCGACCTCGCGCGGAAAGTCCGTTTGATCCCCCGCCCAGTCACGAAACGCTGAGCGAAAGCCATGCACCGTGAACGCATCCGCTTCCAGGCGGCGCATCTGCATCTCAAACGCCATCAGCGACAGGAGGCGATTGGGTTTCTGGCCAGGGAATGCGTAGTCAGACACTCTTATCCGCGACATATATTCAAGGATTTCCACGGCCCGTGGCATCAATGGCACGCGGTGAACTCGTCCCGCCTTCATCCGTGTCGCGGGTATCGTCCAAAGCGCAGCAGCAAGATCAAATTCTTCCCAGACTGCTTCGCGCACTTCTCCCGACCGCCCAGCTGTAAGGATAACGAATTCCAATGCCTTGGCTGAGACACTGTTCAATTCGCGCAGGCGCGATAAAAAATCTGGCAAATCAGCGTATGGCATTGCGGCATGGTGGCCACGCGAGAGCTTGGTCGGCGCAGGCAGCACACTCTTGAGATGCCCCCGCCATAGCGCGGGGTTTTCACCAGTGCGCCAGCCGCGTGCTCGTGCGTAATCAAGAACGCGCTCGATGCGACCGCGCAGCCTGGAGGCAGTCTCCGGGATCTTGGTCCAGATCGGGTTCAACACGGCTAAAACATCGTTCGTGCTGATTTCCGAGACACGCTTTTCGCGCAAGGGTGCCGCGTATTTGGTCAGGGTCATGCGCCATTGCGCCCGATGTTTGGGGTTGCGCCACTGAACCTCCATGGCCTCGAGAAAGCGATCGGCGCATTCTCCAAATGTCGGTTCGACTTCCTGTTGTCGTTCGCGAATAGGATCGCCGCCCTCAGCGACAGTGGCTCTGTGCTCAGCAGCTAGTGTCCTGGCCTTTGCGAGCTTGATGGCAGGAAATGCCCCCAATCCCATTTCACGGCGCTTGCCCTGCTGCTTCCACATGAACACCCAGGACTTCGCCCCGGTTCGCTTGACCAGCAGATAGAGGCCTCCGCCATCACTCAGCCGACCGGCAGTTTTTGCTGAACGGCATTCCGCATCCGTTAGTTTGCTTTGTACGCGCGCCATAGAACCGTTCCCACCTTTGTTCCCACCTTATATCGTAGATATTGGGGATCATAGATGGACAATGGAAGACAGGGACCGTAAAATTATCCAATAAAATATGGCTTATATGGGCACCAGCGCACGCTCAAGGATTTTACATGAGCGGACTGTATTTCCGCCAAACTCCATCGATAGACGACCAAGTTGCGTCAATTCGTAGAAGGTTCGCAATTCATCATCGCTACATGATCCGGGGCATGTTCGTTGCGCATGCCGCGAACAGTTTGCGCCCGAACACACTCAGTCCAGCGGGATCAGATGACTTGTCACGCTGCGATCATCGACAACATGCAGATCAAAGGCCGGCATTGCGCAGACAGGTTTGTGCGGTTCACCACCTGTGAGGGACAGGCTGAGGCCATGTCCAATCGCCGGGGCGGTGCTGGCAAGGCGGCCTGCCCAGACCGTCTGGATCGCGCGGTGGCTGTGGCCTGCGATGATGCGGCGCACCGGACTATGCGCGATCAGTGCAGCAAGGGCGTCGGCATTCTGGAATCCTGCCCTGTCCAGATGCGGGGCCGCTGTCGGAAAGGGCGGGTGATGCAATGCGAGCATCGCTGGTCCGGTTGTCGTGGCGAGAACCTGCGCCAGCCAGTCCAGTTGGCGCGCATCAATCCCCGCGCCACCATCGGGGCGCGTGCTTTCCAGTGCGATCAGACAGACATCGTCGATCTGCCGGGTGAAGCTCAGATGGTCGGGCTGGAAATCGACCCAGCCTGCAAAAGCAGCGCGAAAGGCGGTTGCGTCGTCCTGATTGCCGGGCATCGGCAGAAGCGGCACCGGGGCGGCACTCAGTAGCGGCAGCACATGCCCATAGCCCTTGGCGCTGCGGTCGATGATGTCGCCGGTGAGCACAATCGCCTCGGGCTTGCGGTCCATCGCGGCGATCTGCGCGAAGGCGCGGCACAGGGCTTGCGCTGGATCATGGAACGGATCTGCGCCGTCGTCGCGAAGGTGCGGGTCGGTGATCTGGGCAATGATGGCCATGGGATCACCCGGAAAACGCGCTGCTGCCCTGCCGGGCCAGCCACAGGTTGACCGCGAGCAGGATGCCCGAGGTGATGGTGATGGCGATGACGCTCATGGCCATGCCGGTCTGGACCGAGCCTTGCTCGAATTGCGAAAACACGAACGTGCCCACAGTGCGCAACCCAGCAGGGGCAAGCATGATCGAGGCCACCAGTTCGCGCGAGGCAATCGCAAAGACGAGCATCATCGCAGCAATGAGCGAGGGCGCCATCAGCGGCAGGGTGATATGGCGCAGCGCCTGCATCTGGCTGGCCCCGGCCACGCGCGCGGCATCGTCGAGCGAGCCGGAAATCTGGCGCAGCCGGGCGACCGCATAGCGGATCGGATAGGGCAGAAGGATGCCGATATAGGCGATCAGCAGGATGCCCGCCGTGCCATAGAACGTGAGCGGCAGATAGGGCGAGTTCCAGGCGAGGATGATCCCCACGGCCAGAACGATGGCCGGGATCGCATTGGGCAGGACCGACAGCCCGTCCATGACCGCCCTGCCCCGTCCGGTCCCGCGCACCACGATATAGGCGACCAGCCCGCCAATCGTTGCGGTGGCAAAGGCCGTCACGACGGCCAGCCAGCCGCTTGTTACCAGCGCCTGCGCGGCGCGGCTGCCTTGCTGGAAGATCGGCTGATAATGCCGGGTGTCGAGGTTCGACCAGTTCAGCCCGCCCGAGATCGTGCCCATCAGCGATGTGACGGCAATGGCGGCCAGCGGGATGATGACGCCGATCATCCCCACCAGCGCGAACAGCCCCAGCACCGGCCAGCGCCAGCGCCCCAGATCGGCTTTCTCCAGATCGGCGGGTTTGCCCGTCTGGCTGATATAGGAACGCCGCGTCGCGATCCAGTTCTGCAGCGTGAAGGCCGCGAGCACCATTGCCATCAGCATGACCGAGCCCAGCGCCGCGCCGGACAGGTCAATCGGCCAGTCCGACAGGCGCGTATAGATGCCTGTCACCAGAACCTCGAAACCCGTGCGCGCAGCGAGTGCGGCGGGGGTGCCGAATTCCTCGATCGACATGGCGAAGACGATCAGCAGGCTGGCGGCGATGGCCGGGATCGAGAGCGGCAGCGTGATCAGAAAAAACGCTTGAAGCGGGCGCGCGCCATGCACCCGCGCCGCCGAAGCAAAGCGCCCGCCGACCATTTCCAGCGCACGGCTGACCGCGAAATAGACCAGCGGAAACAGGTTCAGGGTCATCACGAAGGCAACACCTGTGAAGCTGAACAGGAAGCGCCCCATGTCAAACCCCACAAGCTGGAACAGATAGCCGCGCGGTTGCAGCGTCATCATCCAGGCAATCGCGGCAATGAAGGGCGGGATCAGGAAGGGGATCAGGAACACCACATCCCAGACCCGCGCGCCGGGGATATGGAACAGCCCGCGCAGGATGCCGATGGGCAGGCCGAAAATGAGGCAGCCCAGCATCACGGAAAAGGCCAGCATCAGCGTGTTGCGCGCCTGCGTCATCAGCCGGTCATTTTCGGTCAGGATCGCAAGCTTCGAGAAGGCCCCGGCGAAAGAGCCGCGTGCGAAATCGGGAAAGACCGCTTGCAACAGGATGAACAGGACCGGCAGGCCGACCAGGATCAGAAGCGCTGCGGCAGCAAGGGTGGTCAGGACGGATTGAGCGCGCAGCATTTCGAAGCGGCCTTTCGCGGACATGAGGATGGCCCCGAAACGCGTCGGGGCCATGACAGGATGAGCAGGAAGATCAGCGGTTTGTCACGGTCTCGTTGAAGCGCGCGATGATCTCTTCGCGGCGGGCAGCGACGGCATCCTCATCAACCTCGATCACATTCAGATCGTTGATGCCGGGGCGCAGCCCTTCGACATCCGCGCGCGCAGGCATCATCCAGGTTGCGGCGACCAGTTCCTGACCGGCTTCCGACAGGACAAAATCCACAAAGGCCTTGGCGGCGTCCGGGTTGCTGGTCGATTGCAGGATCATCATCGGGCGCGGCGCAATCACGGTGCCGCTGTCGGGCACGATCACTTCAATGGTCTCGCCGCTGGCGGCCTGTGCATAGCTGATATAGTCGACCGCGCCGAAGACGACGGCTTTCGCGCCCTGCAGGACCGGGTTCAGCGCGGCGGCATTGGGGCCGGGAACGATCATGTCATTCGCGGCAAGCCCTGCAAGCAGTTCCCATGCGCCCTCGCCCATCGCGGCTTCCAGACCGGCAACAAGGTCAAAGGCTGCGCCAGATTGTGCCGGGTCGGGCATGGTGATCAGGTCGCGATAGGCTTCATCGGTCAGATCAGACCATTCCGACGGGCGCGGCGCATCGCTCTGCGTGTTCCAGACCATGGCCAGTGCGGAAATACCCTGCGCGACATAGTGGCTGTGTTTCAGGAAATCCGGCACTGCGGCGGCATTGGGCGAAAGATACTCCATCAGCAGACCGCGATCATGCATGTCGACTGCCGACCCCCAGCTTGCGGAAACGACCACATCGGCCTGCGGGTTGGCCTCTTCGGCTTCCAGCCGGGCCATGACCTGCCCGGTCGTGCCCTGAAACACATTCACCGTGATCCCGGTTTCCGCCTGAAACGCATCGGCAAGCGCATCGGCAAGCCCGCCGGGACCGGCTGTGTAGAACGTAAGCGTATCAGCATGAGCGAAGGTGCCTATCAGGCCAAATGTAGCGGCAAGGGCAGTTGTGCGGAACATAGCGGCGTCCTTTGTCGAGGTGGGTTAATGCGGGAAGACCCGCAGACGTTCGGGATCAATCGCCAGCGGGATACTGCTGTGCAGGGGTGCGGGGCGATCCGTGGGGCAGACAAGGCTCACGCCTTCGCCGTTCAGTCCCAGATGCAGCAGGTAGCGGTCCCCCTGAAACTGGCAGCGCAGAACCTGCGCCATCAGCGCGCCCTGCGGATCGGGCCGGATTGCGGTGCGCGGGATCAGGATCCGCGCGGGACCGTCGGGCACTTTGCCCGCCAGCGATGGCAGGTTCAGATGGTCGCGCGCGCAGGTGAACCCGTGCGCGGCGCAGACCTTGCCCTCGACAAGCGCGCCGATATTGAGGAATTGCGCTACCTGCACCGAGGCCGGGCAGGCAAATATCTGCTCTGGCGTGTCGATCTGGGCAATCTCGCCCCCCAGCATGACCGCCACGCGATCAGCAATGGTGAAGGCTTCGGACTGGTCATGCGTAACATAGATGGCCGACAGTC
This sequence comes from Natronohydrobacter sp., assembly GCA_020832585.1. Classification (GTDB taxonomy): domain Bacteria; phylum Pseudomonadota; class Alphaproteobacteria; order Rhodobacterales; family Rhodobacteraceae; genus Roseinatronobacter. The sequence continues at coordinate 15,495 of JAFIEL010000039.1, forward strand.
CCAGTTCGCGAAGGAGCGCCCCGATTTCCAGTGCCAGCCCTTCGCGCAATTCGCGGTCGAGGTTCGAGAGCGGCTCGTCAAACAACACAAGCGGCGGTTCGGCCACGATGGCGCGCGCAAGCGCCACGCGCTGCTGCTGCCCGCCCGAGAGCGTGCCGGGGAAGCGCTCGGCCAGATGCGACAGGCCCACGCGGTCCAGCGCGCGCCGCGCGCGGGTTTCGCGGTCGCTGCGTCCCAGTTTGCGCATCCGCAAGGGAAATGCCACATTCTCCAGCACGCTCAGATGCGGCCAGATCGCGTAATCCTGAAACACCATGCCGATGCCGCGCGCCTCGGGCGGGGCGTTGAAGGACGCACCGTCAACCACACGCTGCCCCGCGATCTGCATTTGCCCGGAACTGGCGGACAGGAGACCGGCGGCGATCCGCAGAAGCGTGGTCTTGCCGCATCCTGACGGCCCCAGAAGGGCCACGACCTCGCCGGGGGCAAGGTCAAGATCGATGTTGCGCAGAACCTGAGTGTCGCCAAAGGATTTGGCGATCTGGGCTGCGTTCAGGGCGAAAGAGCGATCACTTTGCAAATTTGTCATCATGAGCGCGGCCTAGCAGGGTATTGTAACAGTTTTCTGACGGAAGCCGCATTTCGCGGTGGAAGATTGCGCGGCGTTGCAGTTCTCGGTTTGCAGCCAATAAACAGCGGCAAACCTGATACCGGAAGTATTCGCCATGCGGCCGTACGCTTTGACTGTCACCAAACCGGCGTAAATGCCTGAGAACAGGGCGTGGTATTATAAAACCTGCGTGCGTTGGACGATCAGGCATGTTCCGGGTCGGATTCTGCGCTAGGTTAGCGCTGACACCCGAAACGACCCCAAATCGAGGCGCGACATGTCATACTGGATGAAGCTCATTGCCATCTGTCTGGGTCTGGCCCTTGTCAGCGTGACCGCCTGGGCGATGTTTCTGCCTGCGTCGCATCCGGTGCTGGAACGTGCGGGTCTGCTTGGCCCCATGCGTGCGGTCGGCCTGCCCATTCCGGAGGCCGGGAACGGGTCAGCGGGTGGTGGCCCGCCCTTCCGGGGTGGTGGCGAGGTGCAGGTGATCGCGCAGGAAGTGGCCGAGGCCAGTTCGGGCAGTCGATTGGTATCCATCGGCACAGCACGCGCGCAGCGCAGTGTCACGCTCTCGTCCGAAGTGGCGGGCACGCTGAAATCGGTCGCGGTCCGGTCCGGCGATTGGGTGGACGCGGGCAGTCTGGTCGCCGAACTGACCGACGAAGCCCAGCAGCTTGCCGTTGCGCGCGCCGAACTGGCGCTTCAGGACGCGCAGGGCCGCGCGGATCGCGTGGCACAGTTGCGCAGCAGTGGATCGGCCACGCAGGTGCAGATCGACGAAGCGGAACTGGCGCTGAACCGCGCAACACTGGATCTGCGGGATGCAGAGTTCGAATTGCGCCGCCGCCAGATCACGGCGCCGATCTCTGGGTGGATCGGGCTGATCGCGCTGGAGCCGGGCAATCAGGTCACGACCAGCACGGAACTGGTGCGGCTGGATAACCGCAGCGCGCTATTGATCGATTTTCAGATCCCCGAGCGGCTGGTCGGTCTGATCAGCGTGGATGATGCACTACAGGCCAGTCCCCTGTCGCGACCGGGCGAAGTGATCACGGGGCGCATCAGCGCGATTGATGCGCGCGTGGATCAGGGCAACCGCTCGCTGCGGCTGCAGGGTGAGATCGCGAATGAGGATGACCGTCTGCGCCCCGGCATGGCGTTTCGCGTGACCGTCGATCTGCCGGGTGAAATGCTGCCGCTGGTCGACCCGCTGGCGATCCAGTGGGATCGCAACGGGGCCTTTGTCTGGGCTCTGGATGACGACAGCAAGGTAACGCGTGTCCGCGTCGAGATCGTGCAACGCCGCGATGACACGGTGCTGGTGCGCGCGGATCTGGAGCCTGGCCGGGTAATCGTGGTCGAAGGTGTGCAGAACCTGCGCCCCGGTGCCGAAGTGGCCCCCCGCGAAATCCGCCCTGCCCCGCAGCCCGAGGCGGTAGAAGAGCTGACCTTGCAGGCAAGTGACACAGCGGATCTGCCCGATACGACACCGGATATCTGACGCGAGGATTGCCATGACGCCCCCGGAAAAGACTGCGCCAGAGCAGACTGCGCCAGAGAAGACTGAGCCAGCGAAAACCACGCCTGCGATGGACAGCGATACCGCAACCGAAATGCGCGAGGTCGCGCGCTCTGGCATTGCCCTGTTCGTGCGCCGCCCGATCCTTGCATTCGTGTTCAGCGCCCTGATCGTGATTGCGGGACTGGCCGGGCTCTTTGCCGTGGAAGTGCGCGAATTGCCCGATGTCGACCGGCCTGTGATCACTGTGACGACACAGTTCAGCGGCGCAGGCCCAGAGAGCATCGACCGCGAAGTGACCAGCCGGATCGAGGGGGCTGTCGGACGGGTTGCCGGGGTGCAGGGCATCTCGTCGGAATCGCGCTTCGGGCGCTCGCGCGTGGTCGCGGAGTTCAGCGATTCCACCGATATTGACGTGGCTGCCACGGATATCCGCGATGCGATCGGGCGCATCCGCAATGCCCTGCCCGACGGCGTGCAGGAGCCGCGCATCATCAAGGCGGATTCGGATTCCGATGCGGTCATGCGGATCAGTGTGACCTCGGCGGCCCGCTCGGTGCAGGATCTGACGCAACTGGTCGAAGCTCTGGTCGAGGATCGCCTGATCTCGGCCCCCGGTGTCGCCGATCTTCAGGTCTTCGGGGCGCGAGAGGCGATTTTCCGCGTCGATATCGACATGCTGGAACTGGCCGCGCGCGGGTTGAGCCTTGCGGATCTCCGTGCGGCGCTGCGCAATGTCTCTTTCGACGTGCCTGCGGGCGCGCTTTCCAATGAGCGCCAGAGCATTCAGGTCCGCACCACGGCCAGCGTTCAGACGCCGCAGGCATTTGAGGCGCTGGTGTTGCGCGATGACGTGCGGCTTGGCGATGTGGCAGTTGTCACTCTTGGGCCTGCGCCCGGCGAGACCATTCTGCGCGCCAATGGCGAAACGGGTATCGGTCTGGGGATCATCCGGCAGGCACAGAGCAACACGCTGGAAATCTCGCGCAATGTCCATGCCATTGTGGACGAGTTGCAGGAGATCATGCCTGCGGATGTGCGCATCTTCGTCACCTCGGATGAGGCAACATTTGTCGGTGGCGCGATTGTCGAGGTGATGAAGACCCTGACCATCGCGTTGTTGATCGTGATTGCCACGATCTATCTGTTTCTGCGCGATGCGCGGGCCACCTTCATCCCGGCCGTGACCCTGCCTGTGGCGCTGATCGGGACTGTGGCCGCGATCTATCTGGTGGGGTTCTCGGTCAATATCCTGACCCTGCTGGCGCTGGTTCTGGCGACAGGGATGGTGGTCGATGATGCTATCGTAGTGCTGGAAAACATCGTGCGGCGACGGGCACAGGGGCTGGGACCGCGCGCTGCAGCCGTGCTGGGAACGCGGCAGGTGTTTTTCGCGGTGGTGACAACAACCGCGACGCTGGCGGCGGTTTTCGTGCCGCTGTCCTTCCTGCCCGGACAGGCAGGCGGGCTGTTTCGCGAGTTCGGCTTTACGCTCGCCATGTCGGTGCTGCTGTCATCGGCCGTGGCGCTGACGCTGTGCCCGGTGCTGGCCAGCCGGTTGTTGCGCGATGCAGACAGCCCCGCCCGCGAAGGCCCGGTCGCCCGGTTCGGCACATCGCTGGCCGGGATCTATGCCCGCAGCCTGGACCGCGCGCTGAATCAGCCTTTCGCGGTGATTGCGGCCGCGCTACTCTTTGCGGCCTCGGGGTGGTTCGCAGCCCAGAGCATTCCGCAGGAACTGACCCCGCCCGAGGATCGCGGCGTCGCTTTGCTGAGCGTTTCAGCGCCGCAAGGGGTATCAATCGAATACACAGATGCGAAGGTCCGCGAGATCGAACAGATCATTGCCCCGCTGCGGGCCTCGGGCGAGGTGACGAATCTGTTCTCGATCATCGGGTTGGGTGGCGGGGACAACCGCGCCTTCATGGTGATGACGCTGGCCGACTGGGACCAGCGCGACCGCAGCCAGCAGGACATCGTGGGCCAGATCAACGCGGGACTGCGCAATGTGATCGGCGTGCGGGCCTTTGCGATCCAGCCAAATTCACTGCGGATCCGCGGGGCGGGTCAGGGACTGCGTTTTGCGGTTCTGGGCAGCAATTACGATGATCTGGCGGATAATGCACAGCGGCTTGTCGACCGCATGAATGATGACCCGCGCTTCGGGCAGGTGCGGCTTGATTTCGAGACGACGCAGCCGCAGCTGTCCATCGAGGTGGACCGGGAGCGCGCCTCTGACCTGGGGGTGAATCTGGACGGGCTGGGCGAAGCGCTGCAAGCGATGCTGGATGGCAGCAGCGTAGGCAGCGTCTTTATCGATGATCGCAGTTTCGACATCCAGATGCTCTCGACCCGGACCCCGGTGCGCGACCCCGGTGATCTGGAGCAGAGCTTCATCCGCACGCAGTCGGGGCAGATCCTGCCGATTTCAAGCTTCATCAGCCTGCAGGAACGCGCGACCGCCCCGCAACTGAACCGCGAAGCACAGCAACGCGCTGTGCAGGTCACGGCAAGTCTGGCACCCGGCTTTCCGCTTGGCACGGCTCTGGCAGAGGCCGAGCGGCTTGCTGCCGAGATCCTGCCTGCAAATGAGCGCCTGCTGCCGCTTTCGGAAGCGGCGACACTTGACGAGACTTCGGGCGGGATCCTGTTGGTGTTCGGGTTCGCGATATTGATCGTGTTTCTTGTGCTGGCCGCACAATTCGAGAGTTTCGTCTCGGCCGTGGTGGTCATGGTGACAGTTCCGCTGGGGCTGGCCTGCGCAGCCTTTGCCCTGC
>JAFIEL010000040.1 GCA_020832585.1 Natronohydrobacter sp.
CTTCCGGCTGGCCCGCCTGTATCTGGCGGATGAACAGCGGAATGTCGATTTCCGTCGGGCAGGCCGTGATGCAGGGCGCATCATGGCAGAAGTAGCACCGATCCGCCGCGACCATCGCTTCATGCGGATCATAATCAGGATAGAGATCATCGAAATGGCGCGCATAATCTTCGGCATGCAGCCGAGCTGCGGCGATTCCGGGGGTCGTGGGACTGTTGGACATCTGGCTGGCCTTTTGGTGACTGGCTCTTGTGAGGGTCAGGAAACCACGCTTCCGAAATTTTATCAATTAGTAAAATTTCGGAAGCGTGCAGAAAACCGCTTTGCGCTGAAATTTCAGGCAAGCCCTGTCCTATTCCGCCGCTTCCGCCTGTGACTTTGCCGTTCTGCGCGTGACCTCACGCGGGGCCAGCACACGTGGAAAGGTCACGCGGAACGCGGCGCCCCCCTGACCCGGCACATAGGCAATATCGCCCCCGAGATTATGCATGATCTCGCGGCAGATCGCGAGACCAAGACCGGCGCCGCCAGCCTGCATGGAATCTGTAAGCCGCGAGAATTTCTCGAAAATCAGCGCCTGTTTGTCGCGCGGGATACCTGCGCCATTGTCGATGAAATCGACCTCGACCATGCCTTTGCGCTCGCGCACCTTGATCTGCATCTGCGGATCATCCGCGATGCAATATTTGCGCGCATTGGAGAGGATATTGATAAAGACCTGCGTCAGGCGACCTGCATCCGTCACGATCTCGATCCCTTCCGGATCCCGGCTGCGCAGGATCCGGAACTTGCGACTTGCCTGCACTGATTCCGAAGACCGGATCGCCTTGTCCAGCAACTCGCGCAACTGGACCGGGCCGATATTGAGCTGAACCTGCCCATGCTCCAGCACACTCAGGTCCAGCAGGTCATCCAGAAGTCGGGTCAGCCTGATCGATTCGTCATGAATGATCTGCGCGAAATGCGCGCGTTCTTCGGGCGACATGGACTCGCTATCCATCATGATCTCGGAAAAGGCCCGGATCGAGGTCATCGGTGTGCGCAATTCATGGCTGATCTGGCTGAGGAACGCGTCTTTCTGAACCGAAAGTTTCTGCAGCATCTCGTTCGCGTCGCGCAGTTTGCGCGCGGTGCGGCTGAGTTCCTCGGATTTCGCTTCAAGCTGGGCGGAGTATTCCATGATCTGCGCCGTTTCCGACGCCACAGCCATCAGATCCTCGACCGAGACCACGGCCGTTCCCACGCTTTGGGCCAGCATCGCATGGGCTGTCGCCGCCCCCACCGAACCCGACAGGGTCAGTTCCAGCGCTTCCAGAAATTCCGGCGTAATGTCAGGCAAAAACCCTTGCTTGCCCTGCAGCGCCGCCTGTGCCCGAAAGAAATTCTGCCCTTCACTCGCCCCAAGGATACGCTGGGCGATGGGCAGCAGATCCTCGGCTTCGGCCACAGGGCGGGTCCAACTGCGCGCAGGGCCAGTGCGGTCATAGATATTGACGAAAAGCGCGCCTTGCACACGCTCCATCGGGCTGGGGAAGCTCAGGAAGGACCCAAGGCAAAAGACCAGCACATTCAACAGCAGCGACCAGAACAACGCATGCAACAGCGGGTCCAGGGTCGTCAGGCCAAACAGGCTGTAGGGGCGCAGCCAGGACAGACCGAACAGCCCTGCTTCCATCACCTGTGCCGACAGGAACACACCGGGGCCGAAGCTGGGCAGAAACAGCGTGTAGAACCACAGCCCCATGCCCATCACCAGCCCCAGCGCGGCCCCCGTGCGGCTGGCCCCGCGCCAGAAGAGAGCCCCCAGAAGCGCGGGCAACATCTGCGCCACGCCCACGAAAGCGATCAGACCAATCGCCGCCAGCGCCGCCGAGCCGCCCGTGATGACATAGTAGAGATAGCCCAGGCCCAGCACGAGTGAGATCGACAGCCGCCGCACAGAGAGCACCAGAAGTCGCATATCGCCCGAATCAAGATTGCGCGCCGCCCGCACCTTCAGCCAGAGCGGCACGACGATATGATTCGATACCATCGTGGCCAGCGCGAGCGAGGCCACGATCACCATCGATGTGGCTGCCGAAAACCCGCCAAGGAACGACAGCAGCGCCAAACCGTCTTGCCCCAGATAAAGCGGCAATGTCAGCACGAACATATCCGGGTTGCTGCCTGCGGGCATCAACTCCATGCCGACCACAGCGATGGGCAGCACGAACAGGCTGATCAGGAACAGATACAGCGGGAAAGCCCAGCTTGCGGTTGCGAGGTGCTGGTCATCGGTGTTCTCGACCACTGTCACCTGAAACATGCGCGGCAGGCAGATAATCGCGATGGCCGACAAAAGGATCAGCCCGGTCCAGCGCCCCGGCTGGATTTCCCATTGCGGCAGCGCCTGCGCATCGATCCGGGTCAGGATATCCGAGGGGCCCGCCGCCACGAACCAGACGACAAAGACGCCCACCGCAAGCAAGGCTACCAGCTTCACCACCGCCTCGACCGCGATGGCGGTCACGACACCGGGATGCTGTTCATTGGCGTCCAGCGTGCGCGTGCCGAAAACGATGGTGAAAAAGGCCAGACCAATCGCCACCCAGAACGCGATCAGGACCGGATCAGCCGCAAGACTCGCGCCCGCCGGGTCGGTGACGAAAACCGTGAACGACTGCGCAATGGACTGCAACTGCAACGCGATATAGGGCGCACCAGCCGAAATGCACAGCAAGGTCACGATCACGCCCAGCACGTTCGACTTCCCGTAGCGGGCGGAAATCATGTCTGCAATCGAGGTCACGCGGTTCTCGCGCCCGATCCGCACCAGCTTGCGCAGAATCACCCACCAGCCCACGAAGACCAGCGTCGGGCCAAGATAGATCGTCATGAACTCCAGCCCAGATCGCGCCGCATACCCCACCGCGCCGTAAAAGGTCCATGCGGTGCAATAGACTGACAGCGACAGCGTGTAGATCATGGGCGAGCGTAGCCAGCCCGCGCGCCCCTCTGATGCTGCCCGCTCGGCGGCAGAGGCCACGACGAACAACAAGAGCACATAGGCCAGGCAGGTAAGAACAAGCATGTTGAAGGACATCTGTCTCAGTCCTCCGGTGGCGTGATCTGTTCTTTGGGCGCGTCAAGCGCGCGGCGCAGTCCGAGCGACATGAGGAAAGCCGCGAACACCAGCCCGAACCAGACCAGAAAAAGATATACACCCTCACTGGCCGTTGGCGGGGCATCTGTATCCGGGCTGTGCCGCATCAGCGGCAACAGCACCAGCACGAAGCCGAATACCGGCAGAAAGCGCGCGGCATCCATCAGGCGGCGGATTCGGTAGCTGTCGCGCGCCAGAAACTGCGGGCGGGGCGGGCGGCTCATGGCGCGGTCATTTCACGCACCGCCGCAATCACTTCGGCATTGGCAAAGGGCTTGGTCATGAAGCGCGTCACACCCAGCCGTTCGGCTTCGACACGATCGGCGGCCTGGCCCTTGGCGGTCAGCATCAGCACAGGCAGTTCACGCGTCCCGTCGCCCGCGCGCAGGACCTTCAGAATATCGAAGCCGCTCAGATCCGGCAGCATCAGATCAAGGATAAGCAAATCCGGCGGATCAGCCTGCAACATGCCCAGCATGGATTTCCCATCCGCCGAGACATCCACCTTCCACCCTTCGCGCGTCAGGATGAAGCGCAGGGCTTCCGAGATATTAGGCTCATCCTCAACGACAAGGACGCGCTTCTCCATCGCAAACCTCCTCCACCCTTGCGGGGATCGGGGCGCGCAAGCACTATTGGCACTAGTACCAATGGGCGCACCCCGACCGAAATGCAAGGCGACCCTGTTCCTCCCGCCGCCTTACACATTTTGTTTACACAGCTTAGCGCCCGCCTGTCAAAGCGCGTTTCAGATGGCGGTCATCAGAATCGACGGCTCCCTGCGCGCCGCGCATGTCATCTGAGGGCAGGTCCGGCAACTCGCCCCGACCGAAAGCGCGATGCTCTCTGTCTCTGTGGTCACGCTATCGGCCGGCAAGATCAGCATCGTGGCCTGCAGGACAGTTGGCATCCCGAAGCCCATCTCTACCCGCGTCGTACTACAGGCATAGGTCACAAAGGGCCGCCCCAGTCGACCCGCTGTCGCCAGAGGCGTGCGCAATCGCACAAATGGACGCTGCAGGGCCTGATAGAGCGGCCAGAGCGGACAGGCCCCGCCGAAACGCGGCAAGGCAAAACCATCGATCCCGCGCCGGAACAATATCGTTCCGGAATTGTCGCAGATCACCAGTCCAGGCACCGGCAGCCCGCGTCCGGTCAAGGCATCGCGCGGCAGCAGGGCAAATCGGCGCAGCACCTGATCGAAAGGCACGCCGAATTCATCCGCGATGATCTCTGGCGCAACACCAACCCTGTCCAGTGCCGAAAGAAAACGCGCCAGCGGCAGCGCGCGACTGTCGGCCCGAAACTGCGTCGCCCATTGCACCGCAAGGGTGCGCGACGCTTCCGACGACAGCTCTATCTGCCCCGCGACAAGCTGCGCCGGATCAAGCGCCTCTGATTCCAGCTCTGGCAGATGGAAGTCACGCTGCGCCAACCAGGCCTCGACCTCTTCCTGGGGGGCGGCAAGCCCGGTCTCCTCGCTCTTGCCCGCATCCAGATAGTTGACCAGCGCCACAGCCCCCTCGGCCAGCCGCGCGCTGTCTTGCAGGATGTTCTGGTGAAACCGCGCCTGCCAATCCGGCTCGATCTCTTGCGCATCATTCAGGATCGTTGCGGTCGATTGCACCGAGGTCACGGCCGAGATGATCTCATGCAGCGCCTCGCCCATATAGGGGTCGTGGGTCATGCGGTCATTGAGCTGTTCGACAACCCTCTCCAGCCGCTCGACACGGGCCTGGGTTTCGGCCAGCACCTTGGCCCAGCCCGGAAACCGGCCCGTGAATTCGTCGATCCGCTCCAGCTCGGCCTGATCGATACTGCTGCGTTCCGCCGCCGCCCGCGCCCCTTCGACAAGGCGCGAGTCACCATCCTCGACCAGCGCATCCACGGACACGCCCAGAACCTGTGCCAGCGCTCCCAGCAGATCGGGCCCGATCTTGCGCCGGTTGTGCTCGATCAGGTTGAGATAGGACGCCGAGACACCAATCTCGCGCGCAAGCTCGGCCTGCCGCATCCCGCGCAGATTGCGGCGGGCACGAATACGGGTTCCGGTCAGGGCGGGACGCACCATGGACAATTCCTTTCCTGTTGGAATTTACAGAAATTGACACGCACGCAAACCTGTTTCTTGCAGATCACCGTCTGAAAAAAGAGTCACGAAAACGCTTCTTCACACTGCGGGTGGTCTCCAGTATAAGGCAGCGCCAGAGTTCCGGGCACGATCCCGTCGCCCGGACCATAAATGATGACGCCCCTGTGTTCGAGGAATGAGATGACGCAAAGCCGCAATGATGCCGATGTCGCTTTTATCAAAGCCCTTGCGGAACTTCTCAACGAGAACGACCTCGCCGAACTGAGCGTGAAGCGCGACTATGGCGAAAATGACAGCCTGAATGTGAAGGTCTCGAAGATCGGCGCACAGCCGGTTTTCCAGCAGGTTGCCGCACCGGCACATGCCACAATGCCCACCCCAGCCGCCACGGCCGCACCGAAAGCCGAAATGCCCGCGGACCCCGCCCAGCATCCCGGCGCGGTCACTTCGCCCATGGTGGGCACGGTCTATCTTGCCGCCGAACCAGGGGCTGCGAATTTCGTCAGCGTGGGCGCACAAGTGTCCGAAGGCGATACGCTGCTGATCATAGAAGCGATGAAGACCATGAACCACATTCCTGCGCCACGCGCGGGTACTATCAAGCGTATTCTGATCGGCGATGGCAGCCCGGTGGAATTCGGCGCGCCGCTGATGATCATTGAATAAGGCGCAGGTGGCATGTTCAACAAGATCCTGATTGCCAATCGCGGGGAAATCGCGCTGCGCGTGATCCGCGCCTGTCGCGAAATGGGGATCGGCTCGGTTGCCGTCCATTCGACCGCGGACGCGGACGCCATGCATGTGCGCATGGCCGATGAGGCGATCTGCATCGGCCCCGCCCCCTCCAGCGCAAGCTATCTGCATGTGCCCGCGATCATATCGGCCTGCGAGATTTCGGGCGCAGAGGCGATCCATCCCGGCTACGGTTTCCTGTCCGAAAACGCCGCTTTCGTGCAGGTGGTCGAAGATCACGGGATCACTTTCATCGGCCCTTCGGCCGAACATATCCGCATGATGGGCGACAAGATCACCGCCAAGGACACGATGAAGGCGCTCGGCGTGCCCTGCGTGCCCGGCTCTGCCGGTGGCGTCGCGCATTATGACACCGCGCGCACGGTCGCCGCAGAGATCGGCTATCCGGTCATCATCAAGGCCACCGCAGGCGGCGGCGGGCGCGGCATGAAACTGGCGCGCGCCGAATCCGAGCTGGAAACCGCCTTCCGCACAGCCCGGTCCGAGGCCAAAGCCGCGTTCGGCAATGACGAGGTCTATATCGAGAAATATCTCGGCCAGCCGCGCCATATCGAGATTCAGGTCTTCGGCGATGGCAACGGCAATGCTGTTCACCTTGGCGAACGCGACTGTTCGCTCCAGCGCCGCCACCAGAAAGTTCTGGAAGAAGCCCCCGGCCCGGTGATTGACGCGGAAACCCGCGCTCGGATTGGCCAGACCTGTGCCGAAGCTGTGGCGCGCATCGGCTATCGCGGCGCGGGCACGATCGAATTCCTGTTCGAGAATGGCGAATTCTATTTCATCGAGATGAACACCCGCCTACAGGTCGAACACCCTGTGACCGAGGCGATTTTCGGGGTCGATCTGGTGCGCGAACAGATCCGCGTCGCCGCCGGGCATCCGCTGTCCTTTACCCAAGACGAATTACAAGTGAACGGCCACGCGATTGAAGTGCGCATCAATGCCGAGAAACTGCCCAATTTCACCCCCTGCCCCGGTCGGGTCGCAACCTATCACGCACCGGGGGGCTTGGGCGTGCGGATGGATAGCGCGCTCTACTCTGGCTACACGATTCCGCCCTATTACGACAGTTTGATCGCCAAGCTGATCGTGCATGGCCGTGATCGCCCGGAAGCGCTCGCGCGTCTCAACCGCGCCTTGGGTGAGTTGATCATCGACGGGGTGGACAGTTCCGTGCCACTCTTCCGCGCGCTCCTGGCCGAACCCGATGTGCTGACGGGAAATTACGACATCCACTGGCTGGAGAAATTCCTCGCGCAGCCACAGGATCTCTGATCCCTCACAATTTCAGTCTTGTAAAAATATCCTCGGGGGTGAAACCAGCCCCTTGGGGCTGGTGAGGGGGCAGACAGCCCCCTTTATACGCCCGCGACACGCCCCTCACGCATGCGCCTGCGCCCAACGCCGCAACAAATCCTGCTGCATCTGCCGCGCATTTCCGGCCCAGGCGGCGGTGCCATCAGGCCGGTCAGAACCAGAGCCCGCCACGCGCGCCCGCCGCGCCAGATCAGCCGAGCAGATCGCAAAGGCCAGATCGCGCCCCCCCGGCGAGGACAGATACCCACCAAGCGCCGAGACGAAATAAAGTGTGCCTGTCTTGGCGCGCACATCAAAGCCGGGATTGGCGATCACAGTGCCATTGCGGTCCCGAAACGGATGCTCGCGCAACAGCGCGCGCAAAGTGCCCGCGCCACCGGCCTGCCGGAACATATTCGCCAGATCCCCCATCGACACGCGCGAATTCGCCCCCAGCCCGGAATGATCCACCAGCCGCGCGCTCGACATGCCATAGCGCGTGCGCGCCCAGTCCGACATCGCCGCACCAGAAGCCGCAAGGCTGGCAGGGCGTCCGCTGCGCATCGTGGTCGCCATCAATCCCACTGCTTCGGCGCTGATGTTGGTCGAAAAACGCAGCAGGTCGCGCAACACTTCCTGCAGCGCCTGCGACGGATGTGTCACCAGATCCTGCCCGACCGGGGCTGCCTGTGTCACCATCGGGGCCTGCAGCGCGATCCCCTGCCCTGAAGCAAAGGTGCGGAAGACTTCGCCTGCGTAAAGCTCCGGATGGCGCACCGGCAACCAGCGCGATCCGGTATTGCCCAGCGCAGAGCGCGCCACGGTCCATTCATCCGCACTGCCACTGCGACGATAGGTGTAAAGCGGTGCGCTGCGATTGGCGACCTGCATCCGTGCCATGCTGACTGCCGGGCGGTGCCGGTTCGAGCGCGCATCCATCGTCACGGTGTAGTCATTGCCTGCGCGCCGCCATTCGAAATGCACGCGGTTGAAATTCAGGTTCAGCCCGGAAACAGACGGATTATAGCCCGCCTGCGGGGACTGATCATCGGTGATTTCCGGCGCGAAAGGCAGCGCGCCGCCCCAGACAAGGAAGCGGCCCGTCACCTGCCGCACACCCCCGCGGGCGAGCTCTGCCGCCATCGCGGCAAGATGGTCTGTCTCAAGGGTCGGATCGCCCCCGCCCGCAAGCACCAGATCACCGCGCAGCACGCCATCCACGACCGGCCCCGTTGACACCAGCCGCGTGCGGAACTGATAGCCTGCGCCCATCGCCTCCAGCGCATAGAGAGCGGTCACGGCTTTCGCGACGCTTGCAGGCGGCAAGGGCGTGTTTGCCCCTTGCCCCTCCAGCAGATTTCCGCCGCGCATGTCCATCACGGCAAAGGCGATATCGCCGCCCAGCCCTGCGCGTGATACGATCCCCTCGACGGGTTGCGCAGGCCGGACCTCCGGGCGCAGCGAGCGTTCGGGTGCGCCCGCGCAGGCAGGCATGGCCGCAAGCGCCGAGCCGCCCAGCAACAGATTGAGAAACCTGCGCCGCTCCAAGCTGCTGTCGGTCATATTTTCAAGCCCCCGTAACTGACGCCGCCACAAGTCTGTCCTGCCGCATCGCCATCTTCTTCGGCTATTAACTCCGTTTGAAGCGGTTCAGGCAAGGGACTTCGGCAATCAGCGCGACTGACAACACTGTGTTTCGCGCCTGTGATCAATGCGTTGAGATCACATGCCACCCCAGTCCCCGCGCGCGCGCAGGTGCGTGGACGATATATTGCGCATGGGCAGGCGCAGGAAACTCCATGCGGGCGGCGGCAGTGTCGTCAGTCGTCCGGCCTGCGTCTCGGGCCGTTGCGCTGCTGCAAATCTGCGCGCTGCAACCGATCCCAGCGCGGCACGCTGCTGGCCCGGACGTGCAAACACCGCCACAGGCATCAGAGCCATGATCGAACGCCAGTTTTCCCAACGATGAAAACCCGCAAGGTTGTCGGCCCCCATGATCCAGACAAAATGTCGATCCCGATACAACCGCTTGATCGCGGCCAACGTATCGGCACTGTAGCGCGTGCCCAGCAGCGATTCGACCTGGGTGATCTGCACGCGCGGGTCGCGCATGAGGGAACGGGCACGGGCAAGCCGGGCATCAAGCGGGGCCGGACCATGCGCTTTCAACGGGTTGCCGGGCGTGACCAGCCACCAGACCTGATCCAGCCGCAAGCGGCGCAACGCGTGATGCGTGACATGCACATGCCCTTCATGTGCCGGATCAAACGATCCGCCAAACAGTCCGATCCTCGCCCCCTTTGGCGCGTAAGGCAGGGCATGTCGCAGCAGAACAGGCACGGGGCGCACGGACCTTGTAGTGAAAATCTGGCTGTCAGTTACGCCTGCAAGGGGGCCTTGGCAAGTGAGCACAAAAATGTCGAGGAAGGATGGTACCACCTCCCCGGCTCGAACGGGGGACCTCTGGATCCACAATCCAGCGCTCTAACCAACTGAGCTAAGGCGGCACTTGCCACGCGATTTAACCCCCGACGCAGATGATTGCAAGAGCCCGAACGCTTGAATATTGCACCGCTTCCCCGTAACCCGGAGAGAGCATATCAGCAAAGCCAGCGAGGGCGCGTCATGGGGATCAATTCGGAAAGCGAAATATCGGCCAATCTGCAGATCGGGCCGACGACCTTGGGGATGGTTCGCATTTATGTGGCAGGCGACGGTCTTGACCTGCCGCTGGATTTCGACCCGGACGAGGCCGAAGAGATCGCCGAGGAGTTGCGCGCCGCCGCACAGGCTGCACGGAAGATGGCGCAATCCTCGAAAGACAGGAAACGCTGAAGCGTCAGATCAGCATGATTCGCGCCATGCGGGTCTCGGTGACGTAATTGCAGCGCACCTCGATTTCCGCACCTGACCGGCGAACGCGCAGCATCACGTCGCGCGCGGCTTCGCCATTCGTGCCGTTGACCGACCGCGACCCGACCACGCCCATCACATCAAGACCGCGCTCACGCCCGGCCGCGATACAGGCCTGTTCGGCACCAGAGGCCGACGCATCCGGCACCATCGGCTCTGGAAGCGGTGCAACCGCCGTCGCTGGCGGCGCAGACGGCGCCGGGCGCGCTGTGGGGCCTAGTGGTGCCATGGCGCACCCGGCGGCGAGAAACACGGCCAGCAAGGCAGGCACAGCACGCCGCGGCCAAAGACCCGTCATTTGAGCATGCATCGCGGCTTTCTCCCTCTCTGGTGGCACATCCCGAATGCACCCTTCTTATTCTGACACGTTAACGCGCGCGAACTGGCTTGGTTCCGTCATATTACGGACACGCCGCCAGAAGATCACTGGCCGCCGCGCGCGCTGCATCTGAAATGGTATCACCAGAGATCATTCTTGCAATCTCTTCAATCCGCTGATCGGCGGAAAGCGGCACAACCCGCGAGAGTGTGATCTCATTCACCACCTGTTTCTCGACGCGCCAATGATGCTGCCCAAGGGCTGCAACCTGCGGCGAATGGGTCACGACCAGCACTTGCGCGCCCTGCGCCAGCGCGTGCAGCCTGCGCCCTACCGCATCCGCCGTGGCCCCGCCCACGCCGCGGTCAATCTCATCAAAGATCATTGTCACGCCAGAGACACCCCGCGCCAGACAGACCTTGAGTGCCAGCAGAAAGCGCGACAACTCCCCGCCAGAGGCAATACGCGACAGCGGGCCAGAGGGGGCGCCGGGATTGGTCGCAACCTCAAAACTGACCGCGTCTGCGCCCTCTGGCCCGGCTTCTGCTGGTGTGATCGCGGTTCGAAAGGCCGCGCGCTCCATCTTCAGGGGCGCAAGTTCCTGCGCCATCTCGGCATCGAGGCTTGCACCGGCCTCTTGCCGCGCGGCACTCAGCTCCTGGGCGCAAGCATCATAAGCGACCTGTGCCCGGATCTCGGCCTGCGCCAGATCCGCCAGCATCCGCGCCCCATTGTCCAGCCGCGCCAACCGCGCCCGCAAATCCTCGGCCAAGGCCGCCAGATCATCGGGCAGGCAGCCATGCTTGCGCGCCAGACCACGCAGCGCAAACAGCCGATCCTCGACGGTTTCCAACTCACCCGGTGCGATAGTCAATGTTTCGGCAGCCGCCTCGACACCCTGCTGCGCCTCGCCCAGCGCATCGAGCGCGCGGCCCAGCGCTTCCAGCGGCGCATCCAGCGCGCCCTCAAACCCCTCGGCGGCCGTTTCCAACCAGCGTGTCGCATCGATCAGCAGCCGCTCTGCGCCGTCCTCGGACAGGGCCGCATGGGCGCGAGCCACATCCGCGCGCAAGCGCTCGGCGGCCTGCATCCGACGGCGGCGCGAATCCAGCACCGCTTCTTCGCCGGGCTCCGGGGACAGCTTGTCCAACTCGCTGACCGCGTGACGAAGGAAATCCTCTTCAGCGCGCGCGGCCTCCAGCCGTGCAATCTCCTCGGTATGGGCCTTGCGGGCCGCGCGCAGATCGCGCCAGGCCCTGCGGGCGTTCTCCAGCAACGCCGCATCCACCCCATAAGCATCCAGCAACTGACGATGCCCGCGCGGGTTCAGCAGGCCACGATCATCCTGCTGGCCGTGCAACTCGACCAGAACTTCCGACAAGGCCCGCAACAACTCGCCAGAGGCACGACGATCATTGACCCACGCTGTCTTGCGCCCGTCGCGACTGTTCACACGCCGCAAGAGCAAGGCATCAGAGGCAGGAAATCCGGCCTCGGACAGAAGCACATGCGCCGGGTGATCGGCGGCAAGCGCGAATTCGGCAATCACCTCGCCCTGATCAGCGCCCTGCCGAACCAGATCAGCACGCCCTCGCCAACCAAGCACAAAGCCCAGCGCATCCAGAAGAATCGATTTTCCCGCCCCGGTCTCACCCGTCAGCACATTCAGACCGGGCTGGAAACGCAGTTCCAGCCGGTCGATGATCAGCACATCGCGAATGTCCAGCGACAGGAGCATCAGTGCTCACCCGCGCGAATGAGCAAGGTCAGATCCAGTCACCACGCACGGCCTGACGATAAATCGTGCGCAACCAGCCTTCTCCGCGCGCCTCGGGCTCCAGCCCTTGACCAGCAAGCAAGCGGAACGTTTCCTGATAGAAGGGGTTGGCCTCGAAATTGTAGCCCAGAATGGCCCCGGCAGTCTGCGCCTCATCCCGCAACCCGAGCGAAAGATAGGATTCGACCAGCCGGTGCAAGGCTTCGGGCGTGTGCGTCGAGGTCTGGAAATCCTCGACCACCACGCGAAAGCGGTTGATCGCAGCATTGAAATTGCCCCGACCCAGATAATACCGCCCGATTTCCATTTCCTTGGCCGCCAGATGATCGAAAGCCAGTTCGAATTTCAGGATGGCCGAACGGGAATAATCGCTGTCGGGATACTGTTCGATCAGACGCCGCAGATGCTGCAGCGCCTGAAAGGTCACACCCTGATCGCGTCCGATCTCATCCACCTGATCATAGAAGGACAATGCCAGAAGATAGGCGGCGTAAGGCGCATCCTCATCATTGGGATAAGTGTCCAGGAACCGCTGCGCGGCGGCGCGGCTCTCCTCATATTCCCGCGCGCGGTGATGGGCATAGGCCTGCATGATCAAGGCCCGCCGCGACCATTGCGTATAGGGATAGAGGCGCTCGATCTCCTGGAAATACCGCAGCGAGCTTGCGCTGCGGCGCGGCGATGTTTCGAGTTCGTATTCTCCGCGCTGGAAGATCTCTTCGGGCGAGAAGGCGGCCAGAGATTCATCCGGGCCAGAGTTGCGATTGCAGGCGCCAAGGGCAACAATCACACCCATGACAAGGCCCGCACGCCGGATCCCAGCCTTCGAAATCATGTCCTGCCACCCCATAGCGTCAATGCCTTTCCGTTCTGTTAGCACAGAAAAAACCGGGGCGCAAAACGCCTTTTGCCGAAAACAGGAACATGGTCCGTAGCAAGCTGTCAGGCCGAGAGTGAAAGATCCGCGATGGAAATATCCGTGCCCGGAAGGCGCTTGCGGGCATCGCCCGTAAGCTGGATGATTTCATGGGCTTCAGGATCCGCAAGCAGCGCCTGCAACAAGCGTCCTGTCAGGGCATGACCAGCGCGCACACCCTCGTAGCGCCCAAGGATCGGCATCCCTGCCACATAGAGATCCCCCATCGCATCCAGCATCTTGTGGCGCACAGGTTCATCGGCGCGACGCAGTCCGCCAGGGCTGAGCACCTCGCCTTCATGAAAGACCACGGCATTGTCGAGCGTCCCGCCCAGCGCCAGCCCGGCGGCCTGCATCCGCTCGACATCGCCGCGCAGGCAAAAGGTGCGGCAATCACTCAATTCGCGCAAAAAGGCCCCGTTGCACATGGCCAGTTGATGCTGCTGATGACCGATGGCCGGTTCCGCGAAGTCAATCTCGAAGGCCAGTTCAAGCTGGCGGGCAGGACTCAAACGGGCGCGCGCGCCGTCTTTCTCGACTTCGACTGTCTTGAGTACGCGCAGCGCGCGCAGCGGCACACCCAGCGATTTCACACCGGATGCAAGGATCTTGCGTACGAATGGCGCCGCGCTGCCATCCAGAATCGGCACTTCCTCACTGTCCAGTTCGACGATCACATTGTGAACACCGCAGCCATGTAAAGCCGCCAGAAGATGCTCGATTGTCGTCACCCGCACGCCATGCGCGTTTGCAAGAACGGTGCACAGGCTCGCCTCGACCCAGTTTTTCGGGCTGACAGCGATCTGACGACTTGCTTCCGGGCAATCCACGCGCCTGAACACAAGCCCAGTGTTCGCGGCGGCTGGGAGCATCCGCAAACGTACCGGCTTGCCGCTGTGCAGGCCTGTGCCCGTCAAGGAACACTGTGTCGCGATGGTCGTTTGCATTAACTGTTTCGTATGTTGCTGCCTGTTATCGTAGCAAATAGGGGTCTGCCGTGCCGCGATGCAACTCACAGATTGTGACCTTTTGTAACACAACCCCATATCTTGAGCAAAAACGCGCGCAACTCACGCGATTTGGGGAATCGCATCGTCGCGTGCCTGCCATTCAGGTCAGCTTAGTCCCTGTCGGAAGGCACATCGCCCAAAAGCACGCGGAAGTCACGCTTCTGCCGCGCCGTCCAGTTCACCTGCAACCGGGTCTGCGCGTCCTCGACAGTTTCGCTTTCGACCACACCCTGCTCGAAAAGCCAGGCGCGCGCGCGTCCCTCGCTGTGATCGAGCACAACCTCGTCACTATGGCGCACATCATCCAGAAGGCCGGTCATGGCAGCAAACAGGGCATCCAGCCCCTGCCCCGTGACCGCCGATCCCAGAAACACTGTCTCACTGCTGGCCGCGCGTGCGGCCAGTCCTGTCTGCTGCACATCTGACAACAGATCCGCCTTGTTCCACAATTCGATCAGCGGGCGTTGCTCATCAACCCCCAGATCCCCCAGAATGTTGCGAACATTGCGCGCCTGCTCTTCGCTTTCAGGATGGGCAATATCGCGAACATGGATGATCAGATCGGCCTCCAGAACCTCTTCCAGTGTCGCGCGGAATGCAGCGACAAGCTGTGTCGGAAGATCCGAGATGAAACCCACCGTATCGGACAGAATCACGTCCTTGCCGGTCGGCAGCGTGACCGCGCGCATGGTCGGATCGAGCGTGGCAAAGAGCATGTCCTTGGCCAGCACCTCTGCGCCTGTCAGTCGATTGAAAAGCGTCGATTTGCCCGCGTTGGTGTAGCCCACGAGCGCCACAACCGGGAACGGCACCTTGCGCCGCGCCGCGCGATGCAATTCGCGCGTCTTGGTCACTTTCGAGAGTTGCCGGCGCAACCGCACCATCTGCGTGTCGATCGCGCGGCGGTCGGCCTCGATCTGGGTCTCGCCCGGACCACCGACAAAACCAAGCCCGCCGCGCTGGCGCTCAAGATGGGTCCAGGCCCGCACCAGCCGCGTGCGCTGATAGCTCAGCGCCGCCAGTTCCACCTGCAACACACCTTCGCGCGTGCGGGCGCGATCCGCGAAAATCTCGAGAATCAGCCCGGTGCGGTCCAGAAGCTTGACCTTCCAGGCACGTTCCAGATTACGCTGCTGCACGGGTGTAACCGGCCCGTCGATCAGCACCAGCGCCACCTCGGCATCTTCGATCTGCGCCGCCAGTTCCTCGACCTTGCCAGACCCGAACAACATCCCCGGATGCGCCTTGGGCAGACGTACAACCAGACCGTCCACAACCTCCAGCCCCGGCAGCGCATGCGCCAGCGACACAGCCTCGGCCAAAGCAAGCTCAGGCTCGCGGGGCCGATACTGGGCCTTTACGTCGGGATGAATGACCAGAGCGCGCGTTGGCCCGGCCTGCGTTTCGCTGGTCATGTCTCCCCTATCGCTTTCGGCTGCGCGAGGTCAGTTTTCACCCTCATAGAGCGAAATCGGCTGGCCCGGCATGATCGTGGAAATTGCGTGCTTGTAGACAAGCTGGCTCTGTCCATCGCGGCGCAACAACACGCAGAAGTTGTCAAACCATGTGATGACGCCTTGCAGTTTCACACCATTGATCAGAAAAACCGTTACTGGAACCTTGTTCTTGCGGACATGGTTCAGAAATGCATCTTGCAGATTTTGTTTGTCACTGGCCATGCGTTTGCCTTTTTGTCAGGGCGTGTTTGGTCTACGCAGGAAGCCTACTCTCCCTATCAAACCAATATGAAACGGGATCGGCGAAACTTCCAGCCCTGAAAACACATAAATCGCGACAGCGGCGCAATTTTATGTCCGGACACCTTCTGATTGATCTGCCTTTGAAAAATCAGCGCCGCCAGAAAACCGACAGCAACAGCAACAGTTCCAGACGACCCAGCACCATCCCGAAGGCCAGAATCGCCTTCGCCCCATCACTGAGTGCAGCCCAACTCAGCGGCTCGGGCCCGGTCATCTGCGCAACCGGCCCCGTCGTCGTCAGCGCGGCAGTGGCGAAGATCATGGCATCTTCCATCGTGACGCCCGTCAGCGTCAGCGCGGCAGTCAGTCCCGTCAGCGAGAAAATGAAGATCATCACGAACAGCCATGCCGCATGGGCCCCTTCGCGCCGCAGATTGCGCAGCCGTGCGCCATCTCCACCGATACTGGCAGGATAGACGAGCTTGTCCATCTCGCGCCGCGCCTGCCACATCAGCGCGAAAACCCGCATCAGTTTCATCCCGCCAGCCGTGGTCGCCACCCCGCCACCACACAGCGCCAGCGCCAGCAGCACTACCCCGGCCGCCCCGAAAAAGACCCCCTCCGCCGAGCGCCCGACCTCGCTGACAAACCCGGTCGTGGTCAGGAAGGACAGGCCGGTGAACAGGATACCCCATAGCTCGCCCAGACGCGCCCCGAACGCCGGGTCCAGCGGCCCGACCATCGCACGCAGACCCAAAAGCCCCAGAAGCGCGCTCAGAAGCACGGCAGCCAGCCACAGTTCGGCATTGCGCAGCGCGTTTTGCGCGCCGTGGCGCATGACCTGCGCCCCCGGCCAGAAACTGCGGCTCAGCGCCAGAAGCAACCCTGCAGCAATCAGGATTTCCGCCGCCAACCCGCCCAACGCGCCGTCCGGCGCGATGCCAGAGGTGGAAACCGTCGACATCGCAAGCATCAAGGCCACGACCGGCGGGTTGCCCGCGAGCGACAATCCGACCCACAGCGCAAGCGTCACGCCCATATAGACCGGCGCGATCAGCGCGATCTGCTGGCCCATGCGCTGCAGGCTCTTATCGGGCTGGCTGGCATCGATCAGTGTCTGCTTGCTGGGCGATGCCCAGCCGGAAGTCTCGGTTCTGGCGCGATCATCCGCACCGTACAGCTCGAACCCGCCTAGCCGTAGCGGCGCCAGAAGCGCCATGACCGAAACCATCAGAAACAACCCCCCACCCCAGGCCACGGTCGCGCGCCACAGGTTCAGACTGCGCGAAACCTCACCTTCCAGAACGCTCGCCCCGGTTGTGGTGAAGGCCGAGACCATCTCGAACCAAGCGTGGAAAAACCGCATCCCCGGAACGGCCTCGGTCATCGGAACGGCCATGAGTGCCGGCAAGATTACATATGCAGCGGTCAGATAGTAGAACGGGTGCGAGAAGGTTCCCGCATGGGCCGGGGCGCCCCGATTGGCCAGATGCACCAGCCCGGCCATCCCCCCCAGAAGGGCCGCGGAATAGAGAAAAGCGCGTGCCAGCGCATGTTCGCGCAGCGTGAAGCCCACCGCAGCAGGCACCAGCATGGCCAGCGCCGTGGCCGCGATCAGCGCCACAAGGATCACTGTTCCGCGCGATCTGCGCTCCATGCCCTCTCCCATCACCGCTTTGAGCAGCTTCAGAAAAACTCGACCGCGACCTGCAGCAATTCATCGACCTTGGGCACATCTTCCGTCAGCGAGAAGATCACCACCAGATCCCCTTCGCGCAACACGATATCGCCGGTCGGACGCATGAATTCGCCCTTGCGCGAAATCCCGATCAGTAGCGCACCTTCGGGAAACTCGATATCACGCACGCGCAGATTCGACAGTTTCGACGTGCCCAATACCTGCGCCTCGATCACTTCGGCTTCTCGGTCGCCCAGCAGATAGACCGAGCGCACCCGCCCATGCCGGACATGGCGCAGGATCGAGGAGACGGTCAGCGCGCGCGGGTTGATATGGGCGTCAATCCCCATCGCGCCCGCAAGCGAGACCATGCCGGGATCATTGATCAGCGAAATCGCCAGCTTCGCCCCCGAAGTCTTGGCCCGCACCGCTGCCAGCAGGTTGGTGCGGTCATCATCGGTCAAGAGCAGCACTGCATCGGTCTTGCGGATCCCGGCCTCATCCAGCAGATTCGCATCCATCCCGTCGCCATGCAGCACGATCGAGCGTTCCAGCGCATCGGCGGCAAGCTCGGCGCGTGCACGGTTGCGCTCGATTACCTTGACGCGCACCCGGTCGGGCTGGTTCTCCAGTATCCGCGCGACCGACAGACCGACATTGCCGCCACCGACGATCAAGACACGCTCTTGCCGGGTGGGGGTCTTGCCGAATACCTCGAAACTGCGGGCAACATCACGCGCATCCACCAGAATATAGATGCTGTCACCGACAAAAAGCTGATCCTCGGCTTCCGGCGCGAACAGACGCTTGCCACGCCGTACCCCTGCCACCATGATCCTGAGAGTTGGAAACAGATCAGAGAGTTGCCGCAACGAGGTGTTCAGAACCGCGCAGTTTTCGTCCAGCGTCAAGCCAATCAGCAGCGCCTTGCCCTGAAAGAACTCGTGCACGTCAAAGGCTTCCGGATAGGCCACGCGCTTGAGTGCGGCTTGGGAAACCTCCCGCTCGGGACTGATGATCACGTCGATCGGCAAATGCTCGCGGCGAAACAGATCGGAAAACCGCGGGTCAAGATAGGATTGCTCGCGCAAACGCGCGATCTTGCGGGTCACGCCAAAAACCGAATGGGCCACCTGACAAGTGACCATGTTCACCTCGTCCGAATAGGTCGCGGCGATGACCATATCCGCATCTTTGGCCCCCGCTTGTTCAAGGATCGGCGGATGACTGGCAAAACCCACCACACCCTGCACATCCAGCGCATCGGTTGCACGGCGCACCAGTTCGGGCTGGCTATCCACGATGGTCACATCATTGCGCTCACCCGAAAGGTGGCGGGCAATCTGCCAGCCCACCTGACCAGCACCGCAGACAATCACCTTCATCGCGCCCTGCTCCTTGCTGCGCCCGTCCGGGGCGGTTCCTGTCTGTGCCAGCCGCGCCGCACAAGTTCAAGTCGCGATGCAGCACCTCATCCCTTGAGATCCGAGAGTTTGGCCGTGTTCACCCCAAGTGATTTCAGCTTGCGATGCAGCGCCGAGCGCTCCATGCCAACGAATGTCGCCGTGCGCGAGATATTGCCGCCGAAACGCTTGATCTGCGCCAGAAGATATTCGCGCTCGAACAACTCGCGCGCCTCGCGCAGTGGCAGCGTCGTCAGGGTTCCCGACAGCACGATCTGCGCTTCCTCGACATCGGCATCGGGGCCGGCATCCGCCTGAAGGTCGCGGATCTCGATAAGCCGCCCCGCCTCGCCCAGGATCATGGCGCGCTCGATCATGTTGCGCAATTGCCGGATATTGCCCGGCCAACGCATCGTCTGCAGATGCGCGCGCGCCGCCTCGGACAACTCGCGCTTGGCCAGACCTTGCGTGCGGTGCAACTCATCAAGGAAATATTCGGCCAGAACCGGGATGTCCTCGCGCCGATCTTCAAGGCCCGGCACGGAAATCGGCACCACACTCAACCGATCGAACAGTTCCTGCCGGAACTGACCCTCGCGCACGCGTTGGGTCAGATCCTGCGTCGTCGCGCACATCACGCGCAGATCAACTCGCACCTTGTCCGCGCCGCCCAGCCGGGTGAATTGCTGCTCGACCAGCACGCGCAGGATCTTCGATTGCGTGCCCATCGGCATATCGGCCACTTCATCAAGATAGACCACGCCCCCATGCGCCTGCTCCAGCAACCCCTGTTCGATCCCGCGCTCCGGGCTTTCGCGCCCGAACAGCACCTCTTCCATGCGCTCGGGCTCAATCATCGCCGCCGAGACACAGACAAACGGGCCGGAGGCGCGTTCCGAATGTTCATGGACATAGCGCGCGGCAGCTTCCTTGCCGCAGCCTGCGGGACCCGTGAACATGACCCGCGCATTGGATTGGGTGACTTTCTCAAGCTGGGCCACCATGTGACGAAAGGCATGGCTCTCGCCCAGCATCTGCGCGCTCGACACGTCCCGCCGCTTGAGCGCCTGATTCTCGCGCCGCAGGCGCGACGCTTCCATCGCGCGGCTGATGACCACCATCAGCTTGTCGATATTGAACGGCTTCTCGATGAAATCATACGCGCCCTGCTTGATCGCCGCGACGGCGATTTCCACGTTGCCATGCCCCGAGATGATGACGATGGGAATGTCCGGGTTCGAGCGCTTGACCGTCATCAGAATGTCGATCCCGTCCATCTTGCTGTCCTTCAGCCAGA
>JAFIEL010000041.1 GCA_020832585.1 Natronohydrobacter sp.
GGTTGAAAATCGTCGAGACCGCCGAGGGCGTCACCGAGGACGAGATCCGCGCGGCAACCGAGGCCGCAATCGTGAATTGAACCGATCAGGCGGGCGTCTCAGCCCGCCTGCCCGATCTTGAACACGCAGCCATCGCTGGGCAGTTCCGGCACAGTGGCGCACAGACCACGCGCGACCAGCCAGGCGGCCAGAACTTTCGGCACATAATCGCGGGTCTCGGCAAAGGGGGGAACGCCCTCGTTGCGCCGCACAGCCCCCTCGCCCGCATTATAGCCTGCAAGCGCCAGCACCACGTCATTGTCGAAATGCTTGAGCAGCCAGTCCAGATATTTCACGCCGCCCCGGATATTCTGGGTCGTGTCAAAGGCATCGGTGACGCCAAACCGTTCTGCAGTGGCCGGGATCAGCTGCATCAGCCCCTGTGCTCCGGCATGGCTGACCGCTTGGGGGCGCCCGGCTGATTCGACTGCAATGACGGCCAAGGCCAGCGCGGGCGAAACATTGGTACCGACCGTCGCGCGCAAGATATCGGCACCGTGAGTCGTGGCGATGTCCTGCAGGAACTGCATCCGGGGGGCTCGGACGGTCTGGCTGGCATTGGGCGGGCTGGCCAGCACTCGCACCGCCGAAAGGAACCTGCCGGGACTGTCCTCCAGCTTGGGCGAGACATGATCCCAGAACCAGGCATAGCCTGACGCGGGTGCTGGACGCGGGGCGCGGTCCGGCGTCACCACCTGCGCGCGCGGCGGGGCAACGGCCAGTATGCGCGCCTGTTCCTCTGGATCGATCTGCACGGTAATGCGCGGGCCGGTGGTATTTGGAGTGACCACGACCCTGCGAAATGTCTGGCTCTCGCCATTTTGCGACAAGGATGTCTCCTGTGCAGCCACTGCACCGGGAAAGGCAAAAAATGCCACAAGGCCAAAAGCCAACGCAGGATGGCTCCCGCCGTGGCGTCGATAATTTTGCATCTGATTTACTGCTCTTTATTATTTTGGTGGCACTATGCAGGGGAATCATCGGTGATTCCAGCTTTTTGCCGTGCGCCCATAGCAGAGCCATGTCGACTGTGGCATGACAGCCCCAAATACCAATAAATGCTGCGTACGGAAACAGTCGCCAAGTATCTGCGCGACCAATACCACCCAGAGAACAATAACCGGAAAACGCCCGGAAGAACTGCTGAAATCGTACGATTTCCGCCCAATTTCGACCACGATTCGAAGGCTATATGCATTCAGCCAAGCGGTGATGGAACAAAAGTGTTGCCGGAGTGGCTTATGAGTAGAAACGTTCACATCTGGAGAAACAACATGACCTTCTTTGCAAATATCAAGACCTTCGCCGCTGACGAATCTGGTGCCGTGACTGTTGACTGGGTTGTTCTGACCGCAGCCATCGTGGGCCTGGGCATCGCCGTGATCGCATCCGTCCGTTCGGGCACGGAAAGCGTTGGCAACCAGATCCAGGCATCGCTGAGCTCGGCCACGATCGATCTGCTGGGCAACCTGTCCGGCAACCAGGGTGGCGCTGGCGGTGGCACCGGCGACTGATACCTTCTCAATAACCTGAGTTGATCCGCGAGAACGCTGTGCCGAAAGGCACAGCGTTTTTCTGATTCCGACGATCTGTGGCGGACACGCGCTTGGCGCTTGATTGTGCCGGGCAGCTCGTATGCGCCTTGGACATTTCAGCCCCGGCACCAAGATTTTCCACAAACTCGCCAAGGGTCATCTGCCTACGCTCTGGCACAAACGCGATTTCCGATCCTTCAGACGCACCAGCTTCGGGTCTGAACTTTCCACTCCAGGTCCCGGATTTTCTTCCAGTTTTCCGAAACACCACGATAAGGCACCATTCTCGCCAAATTTCGACCACGATCTGAGGGTGTATTGAGGTCAGCCAAACGATGATCCGAAGCAAACGACATCGCTGAGGCCGAGTAGAAACGTTCAATCCTTGGAGACTACACATGAAACTGTTCGCAAACATCAAGACCTTCGCCGCTGACGAATCCGGTGCCGTGACTGTTGACTGGGTCGTGCTGACCGCAGCCATCGTGGGCCTGGGCATCGCCGTGATCGCATCCGTCCGTTCGGGCACGGAAAGCGTTGGCAACCAGATCCAGGCATCGCTGAGCTCGGCTCAGATTGACCTGCTGGGCAACCTGTCCGGCAACCAGGGTGGCGCTGGCGGCGGCACCGGCGACTAATCTCGCGTCCGGCTTCGCGCGATTTGCGTGAGAAAAATCCGGAGCGCCGCGCCTCAAAGGTTGCGGCGCTCACGTTGTACCGGGTCTGAGTGACAGTGATTTTGAATATGGTGACTTAAGATCATATGGGGGCACTCAGATGCACGCAATTTTGAAGCTTAGGAAATTCGGGGCTGACCAATCCGGTGCAGTGACAGTCGATTTTGTCGTCCTGACAGCCGCGATCTGCACGCTCGGCGCGACAATCGCCATCACGGTCATCGCGGGCACACGTCATGTCGGCGATACCACATCCGAGTCTTTGTCGTCGGCGGAACTACCCCTTATCGGCCCTATGTGAGCAGCTCGGCACGACCTGACCCTGGCATATCACTGTCAGGCTCTTGCCCCATATCATGCACGATTTGGCCATAATTCAGGGTTAGTGTTCCTGACAGACCCGCGAAATCCGCCCAATGGGCGAATCGCACCAGGAAAGAGGAAAGAGCAATGCGTCTCGTGTTCGGAGCAGTCTTGATCGCCGGAGTTGGCCTTGCCGGCTTTGCAGTCTTTCAGACTCAGAAATATGTCTCGCAGATGCAGACCGAACTTGCAGAAGCGCGGCGCAATGCCAGTACCGTCGAGATGGTGAATGTCTTCGTGTCCGGCAAATCCCTGCGTTACGGTCAGCAACTGACGCGCGATGATGTTCGCGTCGCCCCCTTCCCCTCTTATGCTGTTCCCGCCGGGGCATATACCGATGTTGACGCCCTGTTTCCCAATGGCAGCAATTCACGGATCGTTCTACGGGCGATGGAAGCGCTCGAACCGATCATGACGGTCAAGCTGACGGAACCGGGCAAGCAGGCAGGCATCACCTCGCATCTCAGCCCCGGCATGCGGGCTTTCACGATACCGGTCAACCAGACATCGGGTGTGGCAGGGTTCCTGCGCCCCGGAGATCATGTCGATGTCTTCTGGACAGGGCGCACTGTGGATCAAGGCGAGGTCACGCAGTTGATCCAGGCGCATATGCGGCTGATTGCCGTTGACCAGAGCGCGGATATGGATCGCACGACGAATGTCACCGCCGCGCGCACTGTGACTGTCGAAGCGACCCCCCAGCAGGCAGCCGCTCTCGCGCAGGCGCAGGGATCGGGGCGTTTGTCACTGGCCTTGGTCGGCGTCGACGATGAGAGGACAAGCGAACAGATCGAGATGACGCAAGACCGGATGCTGGGCATCGTCCGTGAACAACGCCGGGTCGAGGTCGAACAGAAATGCCACATCCGAACCCGCCGCGGTGGCGATATGGTGCTGATCGAAATCCCCTGCACAAACTGAAAGCCGTGATCCTGATATGCCGCGCATCTTCCGGGATGCGCGGCATGCGCATTCCTGTTGCCTGAACGACACAAGGTGCGACCTCCCAGATGCGGCAGGATCGCGCGAATCCTCCCCAACATCTAGCTCGCCAAGGCACGATCGTTGCAGAAATTACATCAACTTCGCGCCATAAGCACAAGATTCTTGATAAAAAACTCGGATTGACGCATGATCAGCCAAAATTAACAGGCATCAGACCTGGGTGCGCAGAACATTCTTGCTGTGAACCGCAAATAACAGAGCAGTCTCAGAAGGCAGGCAAAATGAGAATCAAACTACTCGCAGCGACGCTGCTTCTCGGAGCATCGTTTGGCTTTGTGCAGACGCCGACGGCCCAGGCAGATACGTTTCGTGTCCTGAACGGGAGTGCCGCATCGACACTCCGGGTGCCGATGAACCGCGCCGTTGTGGTTGAAACCGACAATCCGTTTGCAGAACTGTCAATCGCCAATCCCGGCATCGCAGATATCTCTACCCTGTCGGACCGGTCGATCTACGTGCTGGGCAAGACACCCGGACGGACCACTCTGACAATCCTTGGCCCCGACGGAACGCTGATGTCGAATGTCGAGGTTCAGGTCACACCGGACATTGCGGAATTCCGCGAACGTCTGCGCCAGATCCTGCCCAATGAGAAGATCGAGGTGCGCACCGCGAATGACGGGATCGTTCTGTCGGGTGTCGTGTCAAGTGCAGCGCGTCTGGATGCCGCACTGGAACTCGCACAGCGCTACGCACCCGACCGGATCTCGAACCTGATGAGCGTCGGTGGCACCCAGCAGGTCATGCTGAAAGTGCGGTTTGCCGAAATGCAGCGCGGGATCAGCAAGAATCTCGGGGCCAGCATCAACGTAAACGCCGACACCAACCTGTCGCTGAATACCGGCGCTCAGGGCGGCGCCCTGTCGAATACCAACCTGACGCCGGGTGCCGCTGCAAACCGCGCCGGTGCACTCGGGTTCAGGGTTGGCGGCGGTCGTCTGACAGCCCAAGTGTTGCTGGAAGCCCTGGAAACACAAGGCCTTGCACGCACCCTTGCTGAGCCAAATCTGACGGCCTTGTCAGGACAGGAAGCCAGCTTTCTGGCTGGTGGCGAATACCCGGTCCCGACGGTGTCAAATAATGGCAACAACATTACCATCGAGTACAGACCGTTTGGCGTTCAGTTGGCCTTCACCCCTCGGGTGCTTGATGACAAGGTCATCAACCTGCGCCTGAACGCGACTGTTTCTTCACTTGACGGTGCGAATGCGACCATAATCAACGGCACGCAGGTAGCGCCTTTCCGCACCCGTGCCACCCAGACAACGGTCGAGTTGCGTGACGGTGAGAGCTTTGCCATCGCGGGTCTGCTGGAAGATGATTTCCGCGCCAACTCGCGCAGCGTCCCTTGGCTGTCGGAACTGCCGGTTCTGGGTGCCCTGTTCCGCAGCGCCGAATATCAACGCCAGCAAACCGAACTGGTCATCATCATCACGGCCCATCTGGTCACGCCGACACGCGGTGAAGCCCTGATGCTGCCCACCGATCGTGTGCGGCCGCCGACCGAGCGCGAGCTGTTCCTTGGCGGTCGGCTGGCGGCTCCCGGCTCTGGCGCAATTGGTGAAATCGCACGTCAGGATTTCGGTGGCTCCTATGGCTATGTCCTGGATTAATTCAAGCCGTCTCAAGAGCTTAACAAAGGAGCCGGGTATGGCTATCAACCGTCGTAACTTTCTGATCGGCGCTGCGGGCCTGGGTTTGACCGCGTGCAGTGACCCCAAATCCAGCTTCAACCGCGAGGCCGGAAGCACGATTGACGAGGGCGGCTTTGGCAATCCGACCATGCACAACACCATGTTGCAGAGCGGGCAGATCAGCCTGGCAGAGATCATGAGCCGCCGCTTCCATGCCGAAGTGCCGTCGATGGTCAATTTCGCTTTCGACAGCGCCGTGCTCGATGAAGAGGCCATCGCCATCCTGCGGATACAGGCGCACTGGATGAAGCAATTCCCGGAACTGCGCTACACGATCTATGGGCACACGGATGCAGTGGGCAGCGCTGCCTATAACTATCGCCTCGGGTTGCGTCGCGCCAATGCCGTGAAGCGTTGCCTGATGTCCTTTGGTGTGCCGGGTTCCAGCATCATCGCGGTCGTGTCGCGGGGGGAAACCCAGCCGCTGATCGTGTCCGAAGGGTATGAACCCGCCAATCGTCGCACAGTGACCGAAATCTCGGGGACGATCCGCAGACGTGACACCAATATGGACGGTCGTTACGCGCGCATCATCCAGCGTGAATACGTCGCAAGCGCGCGTGAAGAACACCGGCTCGAGTAAGTCCGCCAACAGGATCGCACTCATTTTACCTGCGCCGGAAACGGCGCAGGTTTTTCATTTTCCGCGGAACTTGCCATCAGCTTTTGCGATTCCCGGCTTATTCTTCGCTGGATGGCGCTGATTTCTTGGCGCACGGGTTGGTTTCGAACAATTTCACCAGTTCGGCCCAAATCTTGCCAGATTTATAAACAATCTTCGCTCAACATACCGTTGGATCCGCGTCTGAGATGCGATTCCCTTTTTCGACGGAACTTAAAAGAAACCAGAGTTGAGTTTGAGGAAGCCAAAATGGCGAGCACCGTAGACAGCACCCCCCAGAAGATCCGTGCCTGCACGGTCTCTCGTGACGTCCAGAATTTCGATCTGCTGATTGAAGACATGGAAGCCGTTTTCCAGGAAGACTGGGGTGATCTGAATTTCTCGGAAGCCACTGCCTTTCTTCAGGATACGGACTCGGCGGATCTCGAAATACTGGCGGTTGCGCTTGACGATGAGGACGAAGCCAATATCGCGCTGATCCGCTCGGTCATCGAACGCGCAACAGAACGGAATATCAAGGTTCTGCTGATCGCAGAGGCGCTCTCGCCGATCCTGCTGCACCAGTTGTTGCGGGCAGGTGCAAGTGATTTCGTCCCCTACCCGCTGCCGGAAAATGCGCTTCAGGATGCGATCACACGGCTGCAACGTCAAAGCGATGTTCCCGATTATGGCCGCCATGGCTCTGTCGGGGCAGCGCCCAGCGGCAAGAACGGTTCGGTCTTTGCAGTTCATGCGCTGGCGGGTGGTGCCGGTGGCACAAATTTCGCCGTCAATCTGGCCTGGGAACTGAGCGGCATCTGCGCCAAGGACGGTCAGACGGTGTGTATCCTTGATTTCGATTTTCAGTCCGGGTCGGTCTCGACCTATCTGGATTTGGCCCGCACGGAAAAAGTCTACGAGTTGCTCTCGCAGACCAGCACGATGGACCGTGATGCCTTTTTCGCGGCGACCCAGAAGTTTCAGGAGCGGTTGCAGGTGCTGACCGCACCCTCTGACATGCTGCCGCTTGATCTGCTGACCCCGGACGAGATCGAGCGCGTGATCTCGATGGCGCGCGATCAGTTCGACATCGTGATCATCGACCTGCCGCGGACGGTAGTGCACTGGACGGAAACGGCCCTGCAGATGTCTGACCTGTATTTCACCATGATGGAGCTGGACCTGCGCTCTGCGCAGAACACGCTGCGCATGATCCGCGCCTTGAAAGCGGATGGCATTTCGATGGACAAGCACCGCTTCATTCTGAACAGGGCACCGCGCTTCACGGATCTGGGTGGCAAGGCGCGGGCGAAACGCATGGCCGAGAGCCTTGGCATCAGCATTGCCGTGCATATCCCCGACGGGGGCGCGCAGATCCGCGATGCCAATGATCATGGCCTTCCACTGTCGGAATATGCGCCCAAAAACCCGGTCACAAAAGAAATCCAGAAATTCGCAGCGGCGCTCTACGAAACATCGCAGAGCACCAGGATCGCAGCAGAATAAACAGGTGAGACAAGACCATGTTCGCAAGATATCGCAAGACCCAGGGCGCCACGCCAGTCAAGCCTGTGGATGCAGCACCTGAACGTGCCAAGACGCAAAGCAAGGCACCAGAGCGTTCGTCGCAGCAACGCGGCAAGCCGGAAACATCCGCACCGGCGACAGCCGCCGCGTCGGATCGGGCCCAGCAGCGCAAGCAGCGGATGAACGGGATCAAGTCCGATCTGCACAAACGGTTGCTTGAAAACCTGAACCTGTCTGCGCTCGAAGCCGCAAGCGAAGCGGAATTGCGGTCAGAAATCAACACGATCGTCGCCGAAGCCCTGTCAGAGATGGATGTCGTCCTCAATAGCGAGGAACGCACGACGCTGAACAAGGAACTCTATTTCGAGGTGATGGGCCTTGGCCCGCTCGAGCCGTTGCTGCAAGATGACACGATCAACGACATTCTGGTAAACGGCCCCAAGCAAGTGTTCATCGAACGCGCGGGCAAGTTGCAGCTGAGCGATGTGACCTTCCGTGATGAGCGGCATCTGTTGCGCATCATCGACAAGATCGTGTCTGCCGTTGGCCGCCGGGTCGATGAATCCAACCCCTATGTGGACGCCCGTCTGGCCGATGGATCACGCTTCAATGCGATGGTGCCCCCTGTCGCGGTTGATGGCTCGCTGGTTTCCATCCGGAAATTCAAGAAAGAGAAACTCAGCGTGCCGGATCTGGTGAGATTCGGGGCTTTTTCGGAAGAAATGGCGCTGTATCTGGAAGCCGCAGTCGCAACCCGCCTGAATATCATCGTGTCTGGCGGTACGGGTTCGGGCAAGACCACGACGCTGAACGCGCTTTCCAGCTTCATCGGCAATGAGGAACGCGTGTTGACGATCGAAGACACGGCCGAATTGCAACTGCAACAGATCCATGTTGGCCGGATGGAAAGCCGCCCCGCCAATATGGAGGGCAAGGGCGCTGTCACCCAGCGCGACTGTCTGCGCAATGCCCTGCGGATGCGCCCTGACCGGATCATCGTCGGCGAAACGCGCGGCGAGGAAGTTATCGACATGCTGCAGGCCATGAATACAGGTCACGACGGCTCCATGACCACAATTCACGCGAACTCGGCGCGTGACGGGGTCAGCCGTCTGGAAAACATGGTCGCGATGGCTGGCATCGACATGCCGCTGCGCGCCGTGCGCAGCCAGATCGGTTCTGCTGTGAACCTGATCGTGCAGGCCTCGCGTCTGCAGGACGGATCGCGCCGCATGGTGTCAATCACTGAAATCACCGGCATGGAGGGTGAAATCATCACCATGCAGGAAATCTTCCGGTTCGAACGCACGGGACTGGAACCCGATGGCACGATCCTTGGACATTTCACGGGAACGGGATTGCGGTCCGCCTATTCGGACCGGTTCAAACGCTGGGGCTATGACCTGCCCGCAAGCATCTATGACGAAGTCAGGGTTCGGAGATAATCCATGGAACTGTCAATCAGCCCACTGATCTATCTTGCCATTTTCGGCGCAGTTCTGCTGCTGATCAACGGCATCTACCTGATGGCCTTCGGGCGCAGCATCGAGCATGACTCCAAGCTGAACCGACGCCTTGAACTGATGCAGAAGGGCCAGGCGAAGAAAGACGTGATGGAGCAGCTTCGCAAGGAGCGGTCCATCCACAAGGGAGGGTTCTCGATCCCGCTCTACGGCATGATCGAAGAGCGTGCGCGCAAGGGCAATATTGCTTTCTCGCCCCGGACCCTGATCGTGCTGATGTTCGCGCTCAGTGCCTTCAGCTTCGTGATGCTGACCTTCACCACGCCCACGGAACCCGGCATCCGGGCCGGTATTTCGGTTCTGTTCGGATTTGGCGGTGTGTTTGTCTGGGTTTCCGGCAAGGCCAAGAAGCGCGTGGCGGCGATTGAGGAGCAACTTCCTGAAGCAATTGACCTGATGGTGCGGTCATTGCGCGTAGGCCATCCTTTCGGTGCATCACTGGGCATTGCGGCAGATGAGGTCGCAGACCCGCTCGGCACGGAACTGGGTCTGATTTCGGACGAGATCGCCTATGGACGTGATGCGGGCGAGGCAATCGCGGAATTCGGCGAGCGCGTCGATTTGCAGGATATCCGGTTTCTGGCGGTCGCGGTCTCGATCCAGCAAAAATCCGGCGGTAACCTGGCGGAAATCCTGGACGGTCTGTCGAAAGTGGTGCGCGCGCGGTTCAAACTGTTCCGGCGTGTCCGTGCGATCACGGCAGAAGCCAAATGGTCGGGCATGTTCCTGTCCGGCTTCCCGATCGCCGCGATGCTGATGATCCAGGCGATCAAGCCGGACTATTATGACATCGTCAAGGAAACCCCATACTATCTGCCGCTGGCAATCGTGGTGGGTATCTTCCTGATCATCAACATCCTCTACATGCGCAAGATGACGGATATCAAGGTTTGAGACGGGTGCTTCAGACGGCCCGGCTTCACTGGAAAGGCGAGTGACCCATGTTTGAGATTTTCGACGGCCCGACAGGACTGATTGCACTTGCTGGTTTCGGCGGTGTTGCGCTTCTCGGGCTGGCGCTGGCGACCCTGATGAAAGGGGAACGCGCCGATCCGATGCAGAAATTCTCGCAGGAAGCAAAGGCGAACAAGAACAGCTCGCGCAGTGACAAGCGCTCTTTGCGGCGCGGAAACGGGCGTGAAATCAAAGCGCTCGACAACTTTTCGCGCTTCCTGGAGCCTGAGAATGAAAAGGAATTGTCTGCTGCACGCCAGAAGATGATTCAAGCGGGCTACCACGGCAAACATGCCGTGCGCGACTTCGCAGCGCTTCAGTTCATTCTGGCCGTCACTGGCCTTGCCCTGTCTGTTCTGGTGGTGTTCGTGATCGCACCAGACAAGTTTGAAAGCCTCTATTTGATGGCCTTCGCGCTCGTGATGCCGATGCTTGTGGGGTATTTCGGGCCGCGGCGCTGGATCGAGAAGCGGGTCGAAGCGCGCAAGGATGAAATCCTCTCAGGCTTTCCCGATGCGCTGGACATGATGCTGATCTGTGTCGAGGCCGGGCAATCGCTTGACCAGTCCATCCAGCGGGTTGCCCGCGAAATCACCCAAGCCTATCCCGCATTGGGCGAAGAATTCAGCGCCGTGGGCGAACAGGTCAAGGCCGGGCGCGAACGCAGCGACGTTCTGAAGGATCTGGCGAAGCGCTGTGACATCTCGGATATCACCTCTTTTGTGACCGTGATGGTCCAGGCGCAGGCATATGGCACCTCGATCACAGAGGCGCTGCGCGTCTTCGCTGCGGAAATGCGGGACAAACGGATCATGCGCGCGGAAGAGAAAGCAAACCTCTTGCCGACCAAGATGACATTGGGCACAATGATGTTTACAGTTCCGCCCCTTCTGATCATCCTGATCGCGCCGTCGGTGGTTGGTATCATGGCAGATCTTGGCGGAAATATTGTAAGCGGAATGTAAACTTGCGTCGCATAACATGGTTGATCCTGGCAGGGCTTGTTGCGGGCTGCACGGGCACAGCGCAGTCCCCCAGAGAAGCCCTGATCGCCGGGGCCGGTCCTGACCAGTTGCGACCAGCGGCGCGCGGCCCTGATGTGCCCGACGCAGTTGACGGGTTGATCGTCGGTCACCGCTTGATGGCTGCAGGCGAATATGATCTGGCCCTGCGCGAGTATCATCGCGGCGCGGCGACGCATGGGGCCAGTGTCGATGTTCTGTCTGCCATCGGGTCGGCCAATCTGCGGCTGGGGCGCCTGCAACAGGCAGAGCAGGATTTGCGCAGGGCACTGGAACAGGATGAAACCTTCGTCCCTGCCCATAACAATCTGGGCGTGGCGCTGGGTGAACAGGGCAAATGGGGCGAAGCACAACTGCATTTTCGCAACGCTTTCGTTTTTGATAAGGGCAGATCACCCGAAATCCGCGAGAATTTGCGTTTAGCCATCGAAAAGACGGAAAAAAGCGGCTATGATGATCTGGAGGCACATCGGCTTTTGCTGATGCGGCGGGGCACTGGCAGATATCTGTTATTGTCCACGCCACTATAAAAAGAGCAGTGAGGACGCAAAAATGCGCCACCCTATCCTAATTGCGCTGCTTGCGGGCAGTGCATTTGCACTTGCGGCCTGTCAGGACAGCAGCAAGGCCAGCGTATCGCGGGCCATAGACAGCGTCACCGCCATTGACAATCAGAACATGGCGGAACTGATGCTCGTTGCGGGCGACCCCGAAGAGGCCGTCACTTATTTCACCGCCCAACTTGAAAACAACCCGGACAATCTCGTCTTGCAACGTGGCCTTGCCAGATCACTCGTCCGCGCCGGTCGCGCGCCCGAAGCCTTGCCGGTCTGGCGCAAACTGGTCACGCATCCAGAGGCCGATAACGATGACCGCGTGATGCTGGCCGATACCTATATTCGTGCAAACAACTGGGACGCGGCACAAGCCACGCTCAACGCAATCCCGCCAACGCATGAGAGTTTCGACCGTTACCGGCTGGAAGCAATGATCGCGGACAGCAAGCAGCAATGGGCGCGCGCGGATCATTTCTACGAGACGGCCGCCGGACTGACGACCCGGCCCTCGGGGGTTTTCAACAACTGGGGCTTCTCGAAGCTGACCCGCGGCAAACCCCGCGAGGCCGAACCGCTGTTCATGCGGGCCTTGCAACATGATCCGAACCTGTTCACGGCGAAGAACAACCTTGCCCTCGCGCGGGCGGGTCAAGGCAATTACACGCTGCCACTGGTTCAGATGACGCAAGAGGAACGCGCAGTTCTGCTGTACACGATGGCGATTGCGGCCGTTCGCAAAGGCGATACAACCATAGGCCGCACCTTGCTGGCCGAAGCCATCGACACGCATCCACAGCATTATGAAGAAGCAGTGCGCGCGATGCGCGCGCTGGATGGTGGGGGGCGCGGCTGATGATGATGAGCGCGAAGACTGCAATCTGGTTCCTGCCCTTCGTGGCCCCTATTGCGCTCTGGGTAGCCTTCAGCGACATGAAGTGGATGAAGATCCACAACTACGCCGTTCTGGCCCTGGTCGCTGTCTATCTGGTCATCGGGCTGATTGCCTTGCCGTTTCAGGCCTGGGCCTGGGGCTGGCTTAGCCTTGCGGTCGTGTTGGTCGTAGGCTTCGTGCTGACGTCAGTGGGCTTGATGGGCGGAGGGGATGCGAAATTCGCCGCAGCCATGGCACCCTTCATCGCACTGGGAGACCTGAGCCTGTTCCTGATGCTGCTGGCCTGTGTCACCGTGGTCAGCTTCATCGCGCACCGCATCGCACGCGCGACGCAACTCGCGCAGGCGCTGGCACCGGGCTGGGAAAGCTGGCACCGGCGGGAATTTCCGATGGGCCTGGCTCTGGGGCCAAGCCTGCTGTTCTATCTTTGCCTTGCCACCATCTTCGGAAACCCAGTCTCTTAGGCCGACCTTTACCTTTGTGGTCCAGATTGCACACTGACAGGAACGGACATTGCACATGAATATCGAATCCGGTCATATCACCGCGCCTCCGGTCCCGCGCTCGCTGCAAGCGACCGGGCTGAGCAACGTTCTGATGCGCGACATCCTGCTCAAGACAATGTTTCGCATGTCGATCACAAAGGTCACGGATCTGGCGCGCACGATCTGCCTGCCGATCCCGCAGACCATCGAACTGATCGATCTGTGTCGCGCCGAAAGACTTATCGAAGCCATGGCCACCCTGTCCGCAAGCGCACAGTCGGAAGCCAATTTCCAACTGACCGATTCCGGCAAGGCGCGCGCGCTCGATGCACTCAGCCAGTCCGAATATTACGGCGCGATGCCTGTCCCGCTGCCGATGTATGAAGAGCAGATCAGGCGCCAGTCGATTCGGGACATTCAAATCACCCGCCGACAGTTGAAAATCGCCATGGGCGACCTCATCCTGCCGCCGACCTTGATGGATGACCTTGGTCCGGCAGTCAGTTCCGGGCGGTCAATTCTGCTCTATGGCCCGCCGGGGAACGGGAAATCCTCGATCTCGAACGGGATTCGGGCCGCGATGGGTGATCGCATCTTCGTGCCGCGCGCGGTCATGCATGCAGGCCAGATCATCAGCGTGTATGATCCGATCGTGCACACTGTGGCCGAAAGCTCCGAAGACAATCCCTCGCTCCTGCGCCAGACGGGAAACCGTTTCGACAACCGCTATGTCTATTGCGAACGGCCCACCGTGATAACGGGGGGCGAACTGACGCTCGACATGCTGGATCTGAAATTCAACCCGGTTTCGCGCACCTATCAGGCACCGCTGCAATTCAAGGCAACGGGGGGCGTCTTCATCATCGACGACCTTGGCCGCCAGGAAGAACCGCCACAGGCCATCGTCAACCGCTGGATCGTGCCGATGGAGATGAATTACGATATTCTTGCCCTGCAATCGGGTGAGAAATTCGTGGTGCCCTTCGATACGCTGGTGATCTTTTCGACCAACTTCCACCCGAACGACATATTCGATCAGGCCGCACTGCGCCGGATCTTCTACAAGATCAAGATCGACGGCCCCGATCAGGCGGATTTCCTGAAGATCTTTGCGATGGTCGCCAAGAAACGCAAGATGCCGCTGGATGAAGACACCATCGTCTATCTGATCCAGAAGAAGTATCCGACCATCAAGAATATCTATGCCAATTACCAGCCGGTCTTTCTGATCGACCAGATGATCGCGATTTGCGATTTCGAAGGCAAGGCGCGACATATGTCGCCGGAACTCATCGAACGCGCCTGGAAGAACATGTTCGTGCAACAGGAAACGATCGTGCGCTGAGCACGGCGCGATCAGTCTATTGCCGCAACACGCGATTCCAGCACGTCGAATGGCACACCCGGTTCCGCCTTGGCACAGCGGATCACCAGCGATGTCTTGACCGTGATCACATTTTCTGCGGCAAGCAGCTCTTCGGTCAGGAAGCGCTGGAAGGACGACAGATCCGGTGCCACGCATTTCAGGATGAAATCTATCTCACCGTTAAGCATGTGACATTCGCGCACAAGCGGCCAGTCCCGACAGCGTTGTTCGAAGCGCGCCAGATCAACCTCGGCTTGCGAATTCAGCCCGACCATCGCGAAGACCTGCACTTCGAAGCCCAGTTCGCGCGCATTGACCTGAGCATGATAACCCCGGATGAGGCCAGCCTCTTCCAGACTGCGGACCCGGCGCAAACATGGTGGCGCGGAAATCCCGACGCGCTTGGCCAGTTCGACATTGGTCATGCGCCCGTCAGCCTGCAATTCTGCCAGAATCTTGCGATCGATCGGATCAAGCTTGCTGCCCGACATGGCACCCACTCCCTGAGTTTTGCACTTCTTTACGCGTCACCGCCGGATTGCGCAACATTGTTTCAAGACTGCGCAATATATTTAGCGCATGGTTGCGCGACCTCCTGCCCCCTTGTGGTTCACGCCCCAGTGCTTAGATTGCGCGCGACACAGAATGTTCCGAGGAAATCCCATGACCGACACGCGCCACACCAAGCTTCTGATCATCGGCTCTGGCCCGGCAGGCTATACCGCCGCGGTCTATGGCGCGCGCGCCATGCTGGAGCCGATTGTGGTGCAGGGCATTCAGCCCGGCGGGCAGTTGACGATCACCACCGAGGTCGAGAACTGGCCCGGCGATACGATGGTCACGGGGCCTGATCTGATGGTGCGCATGGAAGCCCATGCACGCGAGATGGGCGCGGAAGTGATCACCGATCATATCAGCGCGCTCGATCTGTCGGCACGCCCCTTCACGGCCAAGGCAGATAGCGGCATGACCTTCACGGCTGATGCGGTGGTCCTTGCCACGGGTGCACAGGCGCGTTGGCTGGGTATTCCGTCCGAGGAGAAATACAAAGGCATGGGCGTTTCGGCCTGCGCCACCTGTGACGGGTTCTTCTATCGCGGCAAGGAAGTCGTCGTGATTGGCGGCGGCAATACGGCCGTCGAGGAAGCCCTGTTCCTGACCAATTTCGCGTCAAAAGTGACGCTTGTGCATCGCCGCGACAGCCTGCGCGCCGAGAAGATCCTGCAACACCGCCTGCTGGAACACCCCAAGGTCGAAGTGATCTGGAATCATACATTGGATGAAGTGCTGGGCGATGGCACCGCTCCGGGTGTCGAAGCGGTGCGTCTGCGCCAGGTCGATACCGGTGAAACGCAGGAAATCGCTTGCGCGGGTGTCTTTATTGCCATCGGCCACAGCCCCGCCAGCGAATTGGTGAAGGATCAGTTGAAGATGCAGGAGGGGGGCTATGTCTGGGTCGAACCCGGCAGCACCCGCACCTCGATCCCCGGTGTCTTTGCAGCAGGTGATCTGACCGATCACATCTATCGGCAAGCCGTGACCAGCGCGGGCATGGGCTGCATGGCCGCACTGGATGCAGAAAAATTCCTGTCCGGTCACAGCTAACGCAGGATCGGTTCCAACGGATCATAAAGCGCGCGGCCATCCCAGGCCGCGTCGCCCCATGCGATCTCTGGCAGGCTGTCGGGCTTGTAGCGCAGTCGGCGCAACTCAACCTCGCTCACGAAACGCCGGGTGGTGACAACACCTGCAGGGTCGATCCAGTCCGTTGAAATCTGTCCGCCCGTAATCTCGGCGCGGAAATAGATATCGACCT
The DNA here is from genome assembly GCA_020832585.1 of Natronohydrobacter sp. GTDB lineage: Bacteria > Pseudomonadota > Alphaproteobacteria > Rhodobacterales > Rhodobacteraceae > Roseinatronobacter. The sequence goes on from JAFIEL010000041.1 coordinate 16,057, forward strand.
GATGAAAGCGGCTGGCCGGATCATGGAACTCATTGACCAGGCAGGGTGCGCCAACCGCGATCTGCAACCCGCATTCTTCATGCACCTCACGCTGCAGGTTTTCCGGCAACGATTGCCCCGGCTCCACCCCGCCGCCAGGGGCGCACCACAGATCGCTCTGGCCGTCCGGCCAGGCGTTGACCAGCAGCAAGCGGTTCTGGTGCAGGATCAGGGCGCGCACGGCCAATCGCGGTTTCGTCATGTGACCCATCGTCAGACTGGCGCAAACAAACGCCACCCCCTATATCTGCCCCATGAAAACGATTTTGACAGCCCTGTTTCTTGCACCGGTACCCGCTATGGCAGATTGCGTTGTTCTTTTGCATGGGCTGGCTCGGTCCGAAAACTCCATGCGCGTGATGGAAGAAGCGCTCAACCTGCATGGCTATACTGTTGTGAATTACGGCTACCCCTCCAGAGCGGCCCCGATTGCAGAGTTGATGGACCATGTCGGCATCGCCGTAGACGATTGTGGCGACAATCGCGTGCATTTCGTCACCCATTCGATGGGCGGCATTCTGGCGCGTGGGTGGCTGGCACGCAACCGGCCTGAGCAGATGGGCAGGGTGGTGATGCTGGCACCGCCCAATCATGGCTCGGAACTGGTCGATTTCTTCTCGGATATCGAGGCATTCTCGTGGATCAACGGTCCCGCGGGGCTGGAACTGGGCACACAAAAGGACGCGACACCCAACATCCTGCCTGAATTCGCGAATTATGATCTGGGCATCATCGCCGGGGATGTGTCGCTGAACCCGTTGACCTCTTCACTGATCGACGGTGCGGATGACGGCAAAGTGTCCGTCGAAAGCACCAAGCTCGACGGTATGGATGATCATATCGTGCTGCCCGTCACGCATACTTTCATGATGAACAACCCGATCGTCATTGCCGAAACGCTGGAATTCCTGCGCAACGGCGTTTTCGATCACGGCATGACCTTCGGCAATGCGCTGCGGAAACTGGCGAATCCGTGACACCTGTCAGCGAATGATGCGGTTCACATGCCCCATCTTGCGGCCAGCACGCGCCTCGGGCTTGCCATAGAGATACACCGCCACATCTTTCATCCGCAACAATCCCGGCACCCGCGCAAGATCGTCACCGATCAGGTTTTCCATGACCACATCAGCATAGCGCCCGCCATCGCCCAGGGGCAGGCCAGTCACCGCGCGGATATGCTGTTCGAACTGGTCGATGGTGCAGCCATTCTGTGTCCAATGGCCGGAATTGTGCACGCGCGGGGCGATTTCATTCACGATCAGGCCGGTTTCCGTCACGAATAATTCGACCCCGAGCACACCGACATAATCCAGCGCATTCAGTATCCTGGCGGCCAGAAGCACTGCATCGCTGCGCTGCGCTCCGGTCAGGCGCGCAGGCACGCGGGTTTCGCGCAAAATGCCGTCTTTGTGCAAGTTCTCGCCCGGATCGAATGCCGCGACCTCGCCTGTCAGACCACGCGCCGCAATCACCGAAACCTCATGCGAGAAGGTGACAAACCCTTCAAGGATGGCAGGCGCACCGGCCATCGCATCCCATGCGGCAGTAATGTCATCTGCGCTGTCCAGCCGCGCCTGCCCCTTGCCATCATAGCCCATGCGCCGGGTTTTCAGGATCGCGGGCGTGCCAAGTTCCGCTAGCGCCGCTGCAAGATCCGCGGCCGAGTCCACAGCCATGTAGGGGGCGGTCTGCAGCCCCAGTTCCCGAAGAAAGTCCTTTTCCAGCAGGCGGTCCTGCGACACGGCCAGCGCCCGGCGTCCGGGGTGGATCGGGCGCAGGGGTTCGAGCAGATCAAGCGTTTCCGTGGGAATATTCTCGAACTCGAAAGTGATCACATCCACCTGCGCGGCGAAGGCTTGCAAAGCGGCCTGATCGTGCCACGGCGCGGTTGTGACCTGCTCTGCGACATGCCCGGCAGGCGGGTTCGCCGCAGGGTCGTAGATATGGCAGCGATAGCCAAGCCGCGACGCCGCGACAGACAGCATCCGGCCCAATTGCCCGCCACCAAGGATTCCGATCACGCCCCCCGAAGCAAGTGCATCAGTCATCGCAAGGCCCCTCCGGGATCGAGGCGGAAAGATCCGCGCGCCATTTGTCCAGCCGCGCCGCGAGTGCGCCATCCTGCAGCGCAAGGATTCCGGCAGCCATCAGCCCGGCATTGGCCGCCCCCGCAGCCCCGATGGCCATGGTCGCGACCGGATAGCCGCGCGGCATCTGCAGGATCGAATACAGGCTATCCACCCCGGACAGTGCCCTGGTCTGGACCGGAACGCCGATCACCGGGATCCGGGTCTTGGACGCCATCATGCCCGGCAGATGCGCCGCCCCGCCCGCGCCCGCAATGATCACCTGCAACCCGCGCGCCACGGCATCGCGGCCATAGTCCCATAGCCGGTCCGGCGTTCTGTGGGCGGACACGATGCGGGTTTCATAGGGCACCCCGAGCGTATCCAGAATCTCCGCTGCTTCGCGCATGGTCGGCCAGTCGGACTGGCTGCCCATGATGATACCTACCTTGATCTCGGTCATACCGCCCCTCTTGGCCCGCTCCTGGTCCATGTCGCGCGCACTATAGCGATGCAACAGGCGGGCGCAATTCCATCAGGCGATGATATCCGGGGTCAGTTCATCCTCGATCCGCGCGATCTGGTCCTTGAGGCGCAGTTTATCCTTCTTCAGCCGCTGGACAGTCAGTTGCGTGGCCGGACCCTGCACCTGAAGCGCATTGATCGCCTCATCCAGATCGCGATGCTTTTGGCGCAAAACTTCGAGTTTCACACGCAGCACTTCTTCATGGCTCAGTTCGTGAGGCGAATTCATCGGGGCGATTCTGCTCTTGCTTCTTTGGACCGACCTTAGCGCCAAATTGCGCATCGCAAAAGCTTTCGATGCAAGTGTCATGAGCGTCTTGCCCTTGTGATCGCAGGAATACACACCATATCAATGTCGAGATGGCCGCCGCAAAGGGGCCAGCAGCAACGTCGCTTATGTGAAAGGGCCAAGCTGATGACAAAACTGCATTTTCCGTCGCATCCCCTGCTTCTGGGATTCGACAGGCTGGAAAGATTGGTCGAACAGACTGCCCGCTCGGGCACCGACGGCTATCCACCATTCAATATCGAAGTCACCGGGCAGAACAGCTTCCGTATCACTCTGGCGCTGGCCGGTTTTCGCGAAGACGATCTGTCGATCACTGTCGAGAAACGGCAGTTGCTTGTTCGCGGGCAACAGACAGAAGTGGACAAGGAAGACCGCGTCTTCCTGCATCGCGGGATCGCGGCGCGCCAGTTCCAGCGTGCCTTTGCACTCGCCGAAGGCGTCGAGGTGACGCGCGCGGCACTGCAGGATGGCTTGCTGCATATCGACCTGACCCGCCAGGACCCCGAAGATTCCGTTCAGACAGTCACCATCACCCGTGGCTGATGTGAGGTAGAAAAATGGACAGCAAATTCCCGATTCCCAACCCCGAACGGCCCATCGCTTATGTCCGCCCGATCAAGGCCAGCGACTTGCCCGAAGAGATCCGCGCGCAACTGCCGGACGTGAAAGAGCTATACGCAATTCACCACGAAGAGGGCGAGCGTCTGGCGCTGGTAACTGACCGGACGATGGCGTTTGTCATGGCCCGTCAGAATGATTTCGAGCCGGTCAGCGTGCACTGAGCACCACTGCGATCATCGCCGGACATGAAAAAAGCCGGGGCGCGCGCGCGCGCGCCCCGGGGTTCCTCGTTCCAGCACTGGGCCTGAATACATAAAGCCGC